>NZ_PKFQ01000001.1:3971170-4282712 GCF_002939475.1 Streptomyces cinnamoneus
GCCATACCCAACTCGGCGAAGGAAACAAACCTGAACGCCAACCCAATGTCTGATCGAGCACCCGCCCCGGCCACCGGAGCCCCTTCGCGCACCGCCGTCGTCATCCCGGCAGCGGGCCGCGGCGTCCGGCTGGGTCCCGGTGCCCCCAAGGCACTGCGCGCCCTCAGCGGCACGCCCATGCTCGTCCACGCGGTCCGGGCCATGGCCGCCTCCCGCGCGGTGTCCCTCGTCGTCGTGGTGGCCCCGCCGGACGGCGCCGCCGAGGTCCGCACCCTCCTCGACGAGCACCCGCTGGCCGACCTCGACGTCACCCGCACCGACGTCGTCGTCGTCCCCGGCGGCGCCACCCGTCAGGAGTCCGTGCGGCTGGGCCTGGCCGCCCTGCCCGACGACGTCACCGCCGTCCTCGTGCACGACGCCGCCCGCCCGCTGGTGCCCGTCGACACCGTCGACGCCGTGGCCGCCGCCGTGCGCGACGGCGCCCCGGCCGTCGTCCCGGCGCTGCCGCTCGCGGACACCGTCAAGCAGGTCGAGCCCCGCACCGGCGAGCCCGAGCCCGTCGTGGCCACGCCCGAGCGGTCGCTGCTGCGCGCCGTCCAGACCCCCCAGGGCTTCGACCGCCGCACCCTGGTCGAGGCGCACGAGAAGGTCGCCGTCGAGGGCGAGGGGGCCACGGACGACGCCGGCCTGGTGGAGCGGCTCGGCGTCCAGGTCGTGGTCGTCCCCGGCCACGAGGAGGCCTTCAAGGTCACCCGGCCGCTGGACCTGGTCCTGGCCGAGGCCGTGCTCGCCCGGAGGAGGGCCAACGATGGATTCTGAGCCCCTGCGGCCCGT
This sequence comes from Streptomyces cinnamoneus, assembly GCF_002939475.1. NCBI lineage: Bacteria > Bacillati > Actinomycetota > Actinomycetes > Kitasatosporales > Streptomycetaceae > Streptomyces > Streptomyces cinnamoneus. Next base: position 3,972,005 of record NZ_PKFQ01000001.1, read on the forward strand.
CCTGCCCCTGGTGGGCGTCGGTACGGACGTGCACGCCTTCGAGGAGGGTCGCGAGCTGTGGTGCGCCGGCCTGCTCTGGGAGGGCGCGAGCCACGGCCTGGCCGGCCACTCCGACGGGGACGTGGCCGCGCACGCCGCCTGCGACGCGCTCTTCTCCGCGGCCGGCCTCGGCGACCTCGGCGCGCACTTCGGCACCGACCGGCCCGAGTGGTCGGGCGCGTCCGGTGCCACGCTGCTGGCCGAGGCCGCCCGGATCGTGCGGGAGGCCGGTTTCGAGATCGGGAACGTCGCCATCCAGGTGATCGGCGTCCGCCCGAAGATCGGCAAGCGGCGCGAAGAGGCGCAGAAGGCGCTCTCGGCCGCCGTGGGGGCCCCCGTGGCGGTCTCCGGTACGACGACGGACGGGCTGGGCCTCACGGGCCGGGCGGAGGGGCTCGCGGCTCTCGCCACGGCGCTGGTGTATCGCGTCTGACGCGTTGAGGGCAGGGCCCGGTTTCGGGAAGGTGCGGGTCAGGGGAAAGATCCACTGACCCGCACCCGCCCCTACCCGGAAAGGCCCGCCGTGCCGCTCTCCGAAGACCTGAAGAAGTACATCGACGACAACCCCGTCTTCGCCACCGTCGCCACCCTCCAGCCCGACGGCAGCCCCCAGCTGTCCGTCACCTGGATCAAGCGCGAGGGCGACACCCTGCTGGTCTCCACCACCGTGGGGCGCCGCAAGGAGAAGAACCTCCGCCGCGACCCCAGAGTGACCGTCATGATCAACCCGCCGAACGCGCCCTACAGCTACGCGGAGATCCGCGGCACGGCCGACATCACCTCCGAGGGCGGCGACGAGCTGATCGACGAGCTGTCCCGCAAGTACACGGGCAAGGACTACGCCGACTTCAACCCGGCGGCGGGCGAGGACGCCCCCCGCGTCGTCGTGCGGATCACGCCCCGCAAGGTCGTCGGGTCCCTCTAGGACGCGGAGAGAAAACGGCCCGGGCGGGCCGGATCTCTCCGGCCCGCCCGGGCGCTTGCGGTCCGACCGTGAGCTCAGCCGGAGCGGTGGTGGAAGGCCGGCGCCTGCGGCGCCGTCTCCGCGTGCTCGAAGCGACGCGGCTCCTGGACCGGCGGCAGGGTGGCCTCCAGCGGGCCGCCCGGCTTGCCGGCCGCCGCCTCGGGCGCCGGCGAGGAGTTGCGCCGCATGTCCTCGATGCCCTTCTGCAGGGCGTTGCGCATCTTCGTGCCGAACGGGCGCTCCACGAAGCGGTGCATCAGCCAGGCCGCGCCCAGCATCACGGCCGTCAGGGCCAGCACGAGCACGCCCGGCTGCACCTTGTGCTGGAGCCAGTGGATCATCGTCAAGCCGATGTACTGGTGCAGCAGGTAGAGCGGGTACGTCAGCGCGCCCGCCGTCGTCAGCCAGCGCCACTGGATGCGGTTGAGCTTGCCGTACGCGATCAGCGCCATCATCACGAACGCGGCGAGGATGATCAGCTTGGCGGGCCAGTGCGGGATGACGTGGTCCTGGTTGTCCGCGACCCGCTTTGGCACGCCGTGCAGGGCCAGCAGGAAGGACACGCCGACGATGCCCCACAGCAGCGCGGTGGGCTTGAACCGGTACATGAGGTAGAAGGCGATACCGGCGACGAAGTAGGGCGAGGCCAGCGGCATCGCCCACATGTCCAGCAGCTTGCTGTCCACCGACGGAGCCGTGATGGCCGCCACCGTCCACAGGGCGCAGAAGAGAACGCACTTGCGGTACGTGACGCCGGTCGCCACGACGATCGCGAAGAGGATGTAGAACTTCAGCTCGATGAACAGCGTCCAGTAGACGCCGTCGACGTCCCACACGCCCATGCCCTGCTGGAGCATCGTCAGGTTCGTGGCGACGACGTCCCAGCCCTTCACGCTGCGGACCTGCGGCCACAGCGTGATGACCGTCGCGGTCAGGAAGACCGCGACCCAGTAGGCCGGGTAGATCCGGCAGGCCCGGGAGACCACGAAGTCGCCCAGCCGTCGTCCCCACGTGCTCATGCAGATGACGAATCCGCTGATGAGGAAGAAGACCTCCACGCCCAGCCAGCCGTACTGGGCGAATGGCTTCAGCTGCGGGAAGATCTCGGCGGTGTTGCGGTCCCAGCCGCCCCGAAGGGCGATGTAGTGGAAGGCCACGACCATGAGGGCCGCCACCAAGCGGAAGCCGTCCAGGACGTACAGTCTCGGCTTCGCTGTGGACCGCTGGACCGCTGTCCGGCCGCCATCGAGGTCACCTCGTCTGGCGAAACTCATGTCGTCCTCTCCTGTGACTGAGTCGGCTCCCGCTGACTTAGTCGGCTCATCGTATGTAGGCCCCCGCATGCTGACACACCACGGGCCGCCGGTGCCGTGACTGGTGTCTCGCACGCCCGGCTTTCCTTCGTTTGGCAGGGACGGATCTCCGTCTGCCCCGCAGAGACGCGGGCCTGCCCGGACGAGACGGATCTCATGTCCGCGACCGCCCGCCGCAGCGCGTGCCCCAGCCTCCGGGCCAGGGGGCGCTCGACGCAACAATGCACTACCCATGCCGCGAGCACCATGCCCGTCACCAGACCGGACAGCAGCAGCCAGCGCGGCAGCCGGCCCCCCAGGTGCCCGATGACCAGCCAGCCCAGGCGCTCGTGCAGCAGGTAGAGGGGATAGGTCAGCGCTCCGGCCGCCGTCAGCCACCGCCCCCGCACGCGCCGCGTCCAGCCCAGGGCGATGGCCGCGACCGCCAGGAAGAAGAGGGTCACCAGGGCGCACGCGGGCCAGTGCGGCACCGCGTACCCCATGTACGTCTGGGCCCGGGCCCGCGACCGGAGCAGGTCGTGCTGGGCGATCAGCAGACATCCGCCCACGATCAGCCAGAGCGCCGGAGCCGGCCGGAAGCGGTACATCAAATAGAAGGCGACGCCCGCGATGAAGTACCAGCAGTCCCTCGGCATCAGCAACTGCGCCAGCAGGTCGTCGTGGCAGGCCCGCGTGGTGACGGCGGCGCAGCCCCACAGCAGGCAGAAGGCCACGGCCCGCCGGTAGCTGAGCCCCTTCCACACGACGAGCGCGAAGAGCAGGTAGAAGCGCGCCTCGGCCCAGAGCGTCCAGTAGACGCCGTCGACGGGGTCCACGCCCAGGGGATGCTCAAGCATGGTCAGGTTGAGGGCGACGTCCGTGAGGCCCGGCGCGTCCCCGCCCACCGGGTCCAGGCGGATCACGAGCGCGACGGTCAGCACCGCGAACCAGTACGCCGGGTAGAGGCGCGTGGCGCGGGCCACCGCGAAGTCGCCCAGGCTCCTGCCCCAGCCGCTCATGCAGATCACGAAGCCGCTGATCAGGAAGAACAGCTGCACCCCGAGCCAGCCGTAGGAGGCCGGCAGGTGGGCCACCGGGAACAGCTCCGGGGCGGGCCGCCCCCAGGCGCCGCTGCCGAAGGCGACGTAGTGGTAGGCCACCACCATCAGGGCGGCGCCCAGCCGCAGTCCGTCCAGCGCCGCCAGCCGGCCCGTCCGCGCCGCGCGGGGCGCCGCCCGCGGGTGGTCCGCGCTCTGGTCTGGCGGCAGTGTGGGGTGCAACGCCCCTCCCGGGGATTCCGCGGCGGCTGCGTGCCGGGGAAACTACCAGAGGAAAGTCCCTTAATGCGGCAAAAGGAAAATACCGGGCTAAACGTGCCGCGAGGGGGTGTCCGGACGAGCAGGCGCGAACGCCGGACGACCGCGGGCGGAACCGCAACCGGAACCACAAGCGGAACCGCGGCAGGAACCCGCCCCCGGCTCCCGTGCCCCGTCGGGCCCGGACGAGTTTCCCTGGCACTGCCCGAAGCCCACTACTCTGGTGCCGTGACTATTCGCCTGTACGACACCAACGCCCGGCAGATCCGTGACTTCTCCCCGCTCACTCCGGGCTGTGTCTCGATCTACCTGTGCGGTGCCACCGTGCAGGCCGCGCCGCACATCGGGCACATCCGGTCGTATCTGAACTTCGACATCATGCGCCGCTGGTTCATCCACCGCGGCTACGACGTGACGTTCGTGCGCAACGTCACCGACATCGACGACAAGATCATCGCGAAGGCGGCCGACCAGAAGCGCCCCTGGTGGGCCATCGGCTACGAGAACGAGCGCGCCTTCAACAGCGGCTACGACGCCCTCGGCTGCCTGCCGCCCACCGTCGAGCCCCGCGCCACCGGCCACGTCACCGAGATGGTCGAGATGATGCGCGGCCTGATCGAGCGCGGCCACGCCTACGCCGCCGACGGCAACGTCTACTTCGACGTCCGGTCCTTCCCCGGCTACCTGGAGCTGTCCAACCAGGAGCTGGACAACCTCCTCCAGCCGTCGGGCGAGGGCGAGACCGGCAAGCGCGACCCGCGCGACTTCGCGATGTGGAAGGCCGCCAAGCCCGGCGAGCCCTCCTGGGAGACCCCCTGGGGCCGCGGCCGCCCCGGCTGGCACCTGGAGTGCTCGGCCATGGCCCACAAGTACCTGGGCGAGGCCTTCGACATCCACGGCGGCGGGCTCGACCTGATCTTCCCCCACCACGAGAACGAGATCGCCCAGGCCAAGGCCTTCGGTGACGACTTCGCCTCGTACTGGGTCCACAACGCCTGGGTCACCATGAGCGGCGAGAAGATGTCCAAGTCGCTGGGCAACTCCGTCCTCGTCTCCGAGATGGTCAAGCACTGGCGCCCCATCGTCCTGCGCTACTACCTGGGCACCCCGCACTACCGCTCGATGATCGAGTACAGCGAGGAGGCCCTGCGCGAGGCCGAGTCCGCCTTCGCCCGGATCGAGGGCTTCATCCAGCGCGTCGTGGAGCTGGCGGGGCCGGTCGAGCCCGCCGCTGAGGTGCCGCCCGCCTTCGCCGAGGCGATGGACGACGACATGGGCGTCCCCCAGGCGCTGGCCATCGTCCACACCACCGTCCGCCAGGGCAACGCCGCCCTGACCGCCGACGACAAGGAAGCTGCCGTCGCCCGGCTGGCCGAGGTGCGCGCCATGCTCGGCGTGCTGGGCCTCGACCCGCTGGCCGAGCAGTGGGTGGACGCCGGAGCAGGCCGTGAGGACCTCCACGGCGTGGTGGACTCCCTGGTCAGGCTCGTCCTGGAGCAGCGCGAGGCCGCCCGCGGCCGCAAGGACTACGCCACCGCCGACGCCATCCGCGACCAGCTCCAGCAGTCCGGTCTGGCCATCGAGGACACGCCCTCGGGTCCGCGCTGGTCCCTGTCCTGAGGGACACTTTTCGTACGTACGTAACGAGAGCCGCCGTCCCAGCGGCTCTGAGCAGTAAAGAAACAGGGTGACCCCATGGCCGGCAACAGCCAGCGCAGGAACCGTCGCACGTCCAACAAGAAGGGCGCCACGGTCGGCAGCGGCGGCCAGCGGCGCCGGGGCCTGGAGGGCAAGGGCCCGACCCCGCCCGCGAGCATGCGCAAGGGGCACAAGAAGAACCGTGTCGCCAACGCCCAGGCCAAGCACGCCGCCCGCCGTCCGGCCCCGCGCCGCGGCGGCCCGAAGGGCACCAACGAGCTCGTCGTCGGCCGCAACTCGGTCGTCGAGGCGCTGCGCGAGGGCGTGCCCGCCAACACGCTCTACGTCCAGCAGTTCGTCGACAGCGACGAGCGCGTGCGCGAGGCCATCCAGCTCGCCACGGAGAAGGGCCTCAACCTCATGGAGGCCCCCCGCCCCGAGCTCGACCGCATGACCAACGGCCTCAACCACCAGGGCCTGGTCCTCTCCGTGCCGCCGTACGACTACGCGCACCCCGAGGACCTGACCGCGGCCGCCGCCGACAACGGCGAGGACCCGCTGATCGTCGCCCTCGACGGCATCACCGACCCGCGCAACCTCGGCGCCGTCGTCCGCTCCGTCTCCGCCTTCGGCGGCCACGGCGTGGTCGTCCCCGAGCGCCGCGCGGCCGGCATGACCGCCAGCGCCTGGAAGACCTCGGCCGGCACCGCCGCCCGGACGCCCGTGGCCCGCGCCACCAACATGACGCGGATGCTGGAGGCGTACCAGAAGGAGGGCCTGCTGGTCGTCGGCCTCGCCGCCGACGGCGACGTCGAGCTGCACGAGCTCGACGCCCTGGAGGGCCCCGTGGTCATCGTGGTCGGCAGCGAGGGCAAGGGCCTGTCCCGCCTCGTCGGCGAGACCTGCGACTACCGGGTGCGCATCCCCATGCCCGGCGGCGCCGAGTCGCTGAACGCCGGCGTCGCGGCCGGCGTGGTCCTCTACGAGGCGGCGCGCCGACGCGCGTAACCGGTTCGCCGGAATTGTGGCGGTGGCCGGGGGTGACGTCCCCCGGCCACCGCCTCTCCGTTTGATGATCTTGACGGGTCTCGGACACTTCGGGGCGGTCAAGGCAGTGTCCTAACCTCCGGTCACTCGGTTAGATGAGTGTGGACACCAGAACACCCCGCACACCTACGGGGGGAAGCTCGTCGGGGTACGACGACCAGCCCGCGCTGAGTACGGTGAAGGTCCCGTCCGACCCCGCGCAGGTCATCGTCAACCACCTGAGCTTCCGGGTGCAGCTCGCCCGGCCCCCACGCGCCGCCCGGCACCTCGCCGGAGCGGACACGGCGCAGCTGCCCACCGCGAAAGGCACGGCCAGGCGCCGCGCCCCGGTGGTGTGGAGCGGCCGGACCGGCCCGGGCGACGAAGCCTCCACCCAACTGCTGCAGGCCGTCCGCGAATCCGGCGCCGCCGGACCCGTGCGCACGGCCGGCGGCGGGGACGCCGGCGCCACCCAGGTGCTGCCGAGGATCAGCGTCGACGACGCGCCCACCACCGTCATCGGGCCCCGCGAGCCGGCCGACCCCACCGGGCGCCGGACCACCGGCACCCCGCTGCTCCAGGGCGTGCGGCCCACCCACGGCGCGTACGACGACGAGCACGGCGACTACGGGGACTACGCCGGCTACGACGAGTTCGACGAACAGGGCCTCGACGAGGACGACGGGCCGCGGCGCGACCGCGACTCCGTCCGGCACGCTTACTACCCGGGCCGCCGGATGAACCTCGGCGTCGTCCTGCTGCCCCTGCGCGTCTTCCTCGGCCTCATCTCCATCTACGCCGGCATGGGCAAGCTCTGCGACCCCGTCTACTTCGACGGCGGCAAGCGCGGCTCCATGGTCCACTGGCTCACCGGGCTCCACCCCTGGGGCGTCGCCTCGCCCCTGCGCGACTTCGCCCTGAGCCACCCCGTCGGCGCCGGACTGACCGTCGCCTTCCTCCAGGTCGTCGCCGGCATCCTGACCATCTTCGGACTCTGGCAGCGCCTCGCCGCCGCCATCGGCGTCCTGCTCTCCACCATCCTGATCGTCACCGTCAGCTGGCGCAGCACCCCGGTCTACGACTCCGCCGACATCATCTACCTCGCCGCCTGGAGCCCCCTCGTCATCGCCGGGGCCCCCTTCTACTCCATCGACGGGCGGCTCGCGAGCGAGGCATGGCGCCGGCTCGGCCCCCGCGCCGAGGTCAGGCAGCTGCGCCGGCGCGTGCTGCGCCGCGGCACGGTCATGGCGACCGTCCTCATCGGGATCTCCCTGCTGACCGGCTCCATGCTCGGCGGAGCCGTCCGCTCCTCGCGGGTCGCCGAGGCCCCCGGCACCCCCGCCCCGCCCGCCAACAGCCTGCCGGGCTCGCCGCTCCCGCAGCGGCCCTCCTCCTCGGCCCCGCGCGGCTCCCACGGCCCCGCGACCGCGGGCACCCCGAAGCCCAGCGCCACCACGCACCGGGCCCCCACCCCCGGCGCCACCCCCTCCGCGCCCGGAACCCCCCACACCCCCGCCGGCACCGCGGGCAGCGCCGGACAGCCCGCCACGGGCCCCGGCAGCGTCCGTCCCGCCCCGCAGACCCCGCACCAGGCGCCGGCCCCCGCGGCCCCGCCGCGCAGCTCCTCCGGCTCCTCCACGGGCGGCTCCACCGGGGGCGGCGCGGGCGGCGGCTCGGGCGGCTCGTCCGGCGGCGGCTCGGGCGGCTCCCGCGGCGGAGGCGCCCTCGGAGGGCTCCTCGGCTGACGCCGGGCACGCGGCACGTGAAGCGGCCCCGCCCCCTTCGTCACGAAGGGGGCGGGGCCGCTTCACGTGTGGGGCCGGATTCGCCGTGGGCCGGGTTCTAGCGGGCCAGTTCCTTCGCGGCCTCGGTCAGGTCCTTGGCGGTGTCGATCGCCCGCCAGTACGCGCCCTGCGGCAGCGGGAAGCCCGCCAGCCGCCGTTCGCGCGCCAGCCGGGGGAACGTCGTGCGCTCGTGGTCGCCGCGCTCGGGCAGCAGCTCCAGGAAACCGGGGGAGAAGACGTACACACCGGCGTTGATCAGGTAGGGCGACGGCGGCGACTCGATGAAGTCCAGGACCTTACCGAACTCGTCCGTCTCCACTGCTCCCCACGGGATCCGCGGCCGGGCCAGCGCCAGCGTGGCCGTGGCGTCGCGCTCGGCGTGGAAGGCCGCCATCTCGCGCAGCGAGAAACGGGTCCAGATGTCGCCGTTCGTGGCGTACCAGGGCTCATCGGGGCGCGGCAGCGACGAGGCCGCGAACTTCAGACCGCCGCCCCGGCCGAGCGGCTCCTTCTCCACCACGGTGGTGACCCGCAGCGGCAGATCCGCCGACACGAGCCACTCCTGGAGCACTTCGGCCAGATGGCCGCACGAGACCACCGCGTCCGTCACGCCCTCGGAGGCCAGCCAGGCGAGCTGATGGCCGATGATCGGGACCCCCGTGCCAGGGATCTCGACCATCGGCTTGGGACGGTCGTCGGTATACGGGCGCAGCCGTGACCCTTGGCCTCCGGCCAGGATCACGGCTTGCGCGGGATACGGGTGGGACTGGGTGCCGGTCATGCTCCGCACGATATGCCGTGCCGCGAGCGGCGCTGCGGCCGGTGGCCCACCCCCCGGCCCCGGGCGGCCGTCCGGCCACTCCCTAGGGGGTGTCCGATGGGTCGGTGCGGGTCCTGCGGTGTCCGGTGCGGTAGATCGCAAGGCGGAGCATTTGCCTCGGACCGGGCGTCCTCGGCTGATGTGACAACGCAGCGAGGTGCCGTGCCGGGCGCCGCAGGGCCTGTGCTGACCCCTCGGCCACCCCCTAGTGGCCCTGCGCCACCCCCGTGGCGAAGGCCGTGTCGCAGACCGGCCGGGAGTACGCCTGGGCGCGCGTGACCGAGTGGTACTTGGCGACCGCCGCGCGCCCCAGCGCACGCGCGATGTCCGCGCAGTGCTGGGCCAGCGACGGGCGGCCGTTGGTCGCCTCCTGGAGGTGCGTGAGGGCGACGCCGGGGTTCTTCTCCTGCAGTTCGCTCAGCAGTCGGTCTCGCAGCACCTCGTGCGGCGCGCGCGCCGTGGCGACCGTTGAGGCGTTGTCGGAGGAGGCGGTGAGCACCTGCGACTCGGCGTTCGGCGCCGCCCAGGGGACGCGGGTGACCGCGAGAGTCCCCGAGAGGACGAGAACGACCGGAAGGACGAGAGCGAGAGTTCTGCCGATGCGGCGGGCGGCCTGGTTCATGCCGGAGATGGTAGCGAGGGGTAACGGCGAGGCGACATTTAGTCACCCAGTCGAGTGATGCGGGCGCGTATCGGTGAGGCGCTCGCGTTGACGCACGTGGATCGAAATGAGGGGAGTGTCGGGGAATAACCCGGACAAGCGGACGCCCCGCGTCTCTCGCGTGCCGAAACGTACGCGGACGAGAACGCGGGGCGTTGTTTCGCGGGGCGCGAAGGGGGTCAGTCGCTCAGCCGCTCGCCGGAGGAGGTCGAAAACACGTGCAGCTCACCCGGGTGCGGGACGACGTGCAGCACGGAGCCCTTCTCCGGCACGCGCCGCCCGCCCACGCGCACGACGATGTCCTTCTGCTCGCCGCCGAGCTCGGCGGTGCCGTAGACGTAGCCGTCGGCGCCCAGTTCCTCGACGACGTTCACGGTGACGGCCACGCCGGCCGGGGCGCCGTCCTTCTCCAGGGTCCGCTCGACCACCTCGAAGTGCTCGGGCCGGACACCCACGGTGACGGTGCGGTCCCCCTTGTCGGCGGCGGTCGTGAGCGCCTCGCGGGAGACGGGCACGATGCTGTTGCCGAACTTCACGCCGCCGTCGGTGATCGGCACCTCGACGAGGTTCATCGCGGGCGAGCCGATGAAGCCCGCCACGAAGAGGTTGGCCGGCCGGTCGTACATGTTGCGCGGCGAGTCGACCTGCTGGAGCAGGCCGTCCTTGAGCACCGCCACCCGGTCGCCCATGGTCATGGCCTCGACCTGGTCGTGGGTGACGTAGACGGTGGTGATGCCGAGCCGGCGCTGGAGGCCGGCGATCTGCGTACGGGTCTGCACCCGCAGCTTCGCGTCCAGGTTCGACAGCGGCTCGTCCATCAGGAACACCTGCGGCTCCCGCACGATGGCGCGCCCCATCGCCACCCGCTGGCGCTGGCCGCCGGACAGCGCCTTGGGCTTGCGGCCCAGGTACTCGGTGAGGTCCAGGATCCGCGCCGCGTCCTCGACCTTCTGCCGGATCTCCGCCTTGGGCACGCCCGCGATCTTCAGGGCGAAGCCCATGTTGTCGGCCACGGTCATGTGCGGGTAGAGCGCGTAGTTCTGGAACACCATCGCGATGTCCCGGTCCTTGGGGGGCAGGTGCGTCACATCGCGGTCGCCGATGCGGATCGCTCCGCCGTTGACGTCCTCCAGCCCCGCCAGCATCCGCAGCGAGGTGGACTTGCCGCAGCCGGACGGGCCGACGAGGACGAGGAATTCACCGTCCTCGATGGTGATGTCGAGCTGGTCGACGGCGGGCTTGTCGGCGCCGGGGTAGATCCGGGTCGCCTTGTCGTACGTGACCGTGGCCATGGTGATGAGTCCCTTCACCGGCAGGAACGTGCCGGACGATCCGAGTAGAGGGAATGTGGTCCAGTCCAATCGGACCGGAGGTGCTGGTGACGGTACCCGGGCCCGGGGCCGTTGTCAGCAGGTGGCGGGTCACGAAGTGGGTGTGGGTAGACTGCGTCTGGCATGCCGCCTTAGCTCAGTTGGTAGAGCACCGCTCTTGTAAAGCGAAGGTCGTCGGTTCGAGTCCGACAGGCGGCTTTTGCTAATGAAACGAACCGCAGACCCTCCGGGGCCTGCGGTTCGTTTCGTATGGCGGGTCCCCTGCCGGGGGACCCGCCGGTGGGTCATCGCCGTGCGTGCTGGCCCTGCTGCCACTCGGGAGTGGTGGCGTACGGGTTGTTCGCATGGCCGGCGTCGGGCCGCGGGGCGTCCTGGTGACCCGGCCACCAGGCCTTGTGGCCCAGCAGCGAGGTGATCGTCGGCACCAGCAGCATGGCCATGATGAAGGCCGTGAGCAGGATGCCGAAGGCCACCGCGAAGCCCATCTGCTGGAGCATGGAGTTGTCGGCCACCATCAGGACGCCGAAGGTGCCGGCGAGGATGATCGCCGCCGACGCGATGGTGGGCGCGGACTGGGCGACGGCCGTCCGGATGGCCTCGCGGGCGGAGACGCCCCGCCGCACCTCCTCGCGGAGACGGGCGACCATCAGGATGTTGTAGTCCGTTCCGATCGCCACCACGAAGAGATAGACGATCACCGGCAGCATGAAGAGCAGACCGCTCTTGTGCTGGATGTCCTGGAACAGCCAGACCGTGGCGCCGAGGGTGGCGCCGAAGCCGAGGGCCACCGCGATCATCAGGTAGAGCGGGGCGACGAGGCTGCGGAGCAGCAGGCCCAGGATGATCATGATGGCGAGGCCGGCGGCCGGGAAGACCACCTTGTAGTCGTGGCTGACGGCGTCCTCGACGTCGGACAGGACGGCCGAGGTACCGCCGACGAGCGCCTCGGTGCCCTGCGGCGCGGCCTTGTGGGCCTGGTCGCGGAGGGGGCCTCCGGCGAGCTTGATGGCCTTGTCCGAGCTGGGGTTGTACTTGAGGACGACGCTGAACTGGGCGACGTCGCCGTCCGGGTTGGTCATGGCCGGCGCGGCGCTGCCGACGCCGTCGATGGCGGCGAGCTTGCCCCGGTAGTCCTCCAGGGCGGCCTTGTCGAGCTTCCCGTTCTTGGCCTTGAGGTAGACCATGGCCGGGTCGCCCTGGCCCGCGGAGAAGCCGCGCTGCATGTCCTTGTTGGCCTGGACGGACTCCAGCTTCTGCGGCATCTGGCTGCTGGTGTCGAACTCGGCCTTGAAGTTGAACGTGCCGACCGCCAGCGCGCCGAGGACGAGCGCCGAGAAGACGGCGATGACCGCGGGGCGGCGGGCGACGAGGTTGCCGAGGCCGTTGGAGACGCGGTTCTTGGGCGTCTTCTTCCACGCCTTGGAGGGCCAGAAGGCCTTGGTCCCCAGGAGGGAGAAGACGGCCGGGACGAGCGTGAGCGCCGCGACGAGGGTGACGCCGACCGAGATGGCCAGCGACGGGCCCATCGCCCGCATCATGCCCATGGTGGACAGCAGCAGGGCGAGGAAGGCGACGATGACGGCGCCGGCCGCGGAGGCGATCGTCTCGCCGACCTTGGAGACGGCGTCGACCAGGGCCTGCTTCGGTTCCTGTCCGGCGCGCAGGTGTTCGCGGTAACGGAAGAGGAGGAAGAGGATGTAGTCGGTGCCGACGCCGAAGAGGACGACGATCAGGATGGCGGAGATGGAGCTGTCCGCCTTCATTCCGCCGAGGTCCGCGGCGGTGCCGATGAGGCCGAGGGCGACCATGAAGACCAGGGCGATGATCAGCACCGGCAGCAGCGCGATGAGCGGGCTGCGGAAAATGACGAGCAGCAGCACGATGATGAGGACCAGGGTGGCCATCATGATCAGTGCGTCCGTGTCACCCGAGGATTCCTGCGAGTCGAGGTTGGTGGCCGCCTGTCCGGTGACACCCATCTTCAACTGGGTGTCCTTGATCAGGGGCTTGGCGTCCTCGCGCATCTTCTTGACGGCGTCGGGGAGCTTCTCGTCGTAGGCGTTCTTGGTGCTGGCGATGACGTTCGCCAGGGCGATCTCCCCGTTGGGGGAGACGGCCTCGGGTCCGGTCACCACCTTGGCGATCTTGTCGTAGTGCTTGTCCTCCAGGGCCTTGGCCACCTTGGCGACGTCACGCTGGTCGGCTGCGGTGAGCTTGCCGCCGTCGGTCCGCTGGAAGACGGCGATGGCGGCGGGCTGCTCGGTCTGGGGGAAGGCCTTCTGCTGCAGTTCGCCGACCCGTACGGATTCGTAGTGCGACGGGAGGAACTCGGTCTCGTCGGTGGTGGACTTGAGCCCCGGTGCCAGCGTCGCGAGGGCCACGGCCGCTATCAGCCAGGCCAGGATCGTGAGCCAGGGTCGGTGGACGGCGAACCGCCCGACTCGTCGGAACATGGTGCTCCTTCTGCGTATTGAGCGTTTGCTGGCCGGCGAATGTCGCGACCGCCGGCGGTGGGTGTGTCGTCGTACGGGCGAGATGCAGCGCGGCATGAACACGCTAGGCAGCCGAGTTCCGCAGGCACAATGATTTCCGGGTGTATCGGGGATGAAATCGGCCCCGGGAACGGAAAGCGGATCGGGCCTCTCATCCAGGGGGAGGAGAGGCTCTCACCCGTGAGGTAGAGACGGGCCTGCCGAGCGCCTCCCTTGGGATTACTCTCCCTCCATGAGCGATGTCGAGTTCTACGCCGCGCGCATGGACCGCGCGGTGCGGTCGGCGGTGCAGGAGGGACTGGCCGGTCTGGTCGTCACACCGGGCCCCGATCTCGTATGGCTGTGCGGTTATGCGCCGCCCGCCGTCACCGAACGGCTGACGGCGCTGCTGCTCGTGCCGGGCAGCCGGCCGCAGTTGCTGGTTCCGCAGTTGGAGCGTGCGGACGCGGAACGTGCCCCGGGTGCGGGCGCGTTGACGGTGTCCGGCTGGACGGACGGTGAGGACCCGTACGCCGAGGTCGCCAAGGTGCTAGCGGGCCAGGGGCGTTACGGGGTGTCCGACAACGCCTGGGCGCTGCATCTGCTGGCGCTCCAGCGCAAGCGCCCCGAGGCCGGTTTCGGGGCGCTGACCGAGGCGTTGCCGATGCTGCGCGCGGTGAAGGACGCGTACGAACTGGAGCGGCTCACGGCGGCCGGGGCGGCGGCGGACGCCGCGTTCGAGGCGATCGTGGAACTGCCGTTCGCGGGGCGGCGCGAGCACGAGGTGGCCGCGGACCTGGACCGCTTGCTGCGGGAGAACGGCCACGAACAGGTGGACTTCACCATCGTCGGCTCCGGCCCCAACGGCGCCGACCCGCACCACGAGGCGGGGGAGCGGGTCATCGAGGACGGCGACATGGTCGTCATGGACTTCGGCGGCCTGAAGGGCGGTTACGGCTCGGACACCACCCGGACGGTCCATGTGGGTGAGCCGTCACCCGAGGAGCGCAAGGTGCACGACCTGGTGCGCGAGGCGCAGCAGGCGGCGTTCGAGGCCGTCCGGCCGGGCGTGGCCTGCCAGGACGTCGACCGGGCGGCGCGGCAGGTGATCCGCCGGGCGGGTTACGGCGAGTACTTCGTCCACCGTACGGGGCACGGCATCGGGGTGACGACGCACGAGCCGCCGTACATGGTGGAGGGCGAGCACCTGCCCCTGGTGCCGGGCATGTGCTTCTCGGTCGAGCCGGGCGTCTACCTGCCGGGCCGGTTCGGCGTGCGCATCGAGGACATCGTCGTGTGCACGGAGACGGGTGGCCGGCGGCTGAACAACACCGCGCGGGAGCTGCGGGTGGTGGCCTGACGGGTGAGGCGCCACCCGGGTGGGCTCACAGCGGCCGGTGCATGACGTGCAGGCCGGTGTACGAGCCGTCGGGGAGCCGGAAGCCCTCGGGCACCGTGCCGATGATCGTGAAGCCCAGTGTGCGCCAGAGCGCGACGGCCCGGGTGTTGGCCTCCACGACGGCGTTGAACTGCATGGAGCGGTAGCCCTCGGCGCGCGCCCACGCGAGGGTGTGCTCCCCGAGGGCCCGGCCGACCCCGCGGCCCGCGTGCCGGGGCGCGACCATGTAGCTGGCGCTGGCGACGTGAGATCCCCCGCCCCGCTGGTTGGGGTTCATCTTGGCGCTGCCGAGGACGGTCCCGTCGTCGTCCACCGCCACGACCGTGCGGCCGGGGGCCGTGAGCATCCACCACTCGCGGCCCTGCTCGAAGGTGAGGTCCCTCGGGTAGGTGTACGTCTCGCCCGCCGCGGTGATGGCCTGGAAGAACGGCCAGACGGCGGCCCAGTCGGCGGACCGGGCGTCTCTGATCAGCATGCGCGCAGCATGCGGCACGGGAGGGTGACCGGGCCACCGGTTTTCCGTCGTGCTCCTGACGGCGGTCGGACGGACCGGTCATGCGGCCGGGTCATACGGACCGCATGCGGTGGGCGTCGTAGACCGGTGCGACCTGGCCCTCGGTGAGGGCCTCCCCGTCCTCCGGCCCCCGGTGCTCGGGTGCGGGAGCGGTGATCAGCACCCAGGAGACGAGGGCCGCCAGCAGCATGACCCCGGAACCCCAGGCCAGGCCCACGTGGAAGCCGTGGACGACACCGCTCTTGGTGATCGCGTCGCGGACCGCCGGGGTGAGGGGGCCGGTGGCGGCCGCCGCCGTGAGGTGGGCGGCGACGTACGCGCCGGCGGTCGACGTCGCGATGGTGTTGAGCAGGGCGGTGCCGACGGAACCACCCACCTGCTGGGAGGTGTTGACCGTGGCGGAGGTGACGCCGGAGTCGCCCGGCGCCACGCCCCTGGTGGCGGTGTCCATGACGGCCACGAAGGTCAGGCCCATGCCGATGCCGAAGAGGATCTCCGAAGGCAGGACGTGGGTGGCGAACGCGCCCTCGACCGGCAGGGAGGTCAGCAGGAACAGCCCGATCGCCGAGCAGACCGCCCCCGGCGTGATCATCATGCGCGGCGGCACGTGGTTCAGCAGCCGGGACGAGAGCTGGGTCGTGGTGAGGATGATGGTGGCGGACAGCGGCAGGAACGCCAGGCCCGCCGTCACCGGCCGGTAGCCCAGGACCCCCTGGAAGTAGTAGGTCATGTACAGGAACATCCCGAACATGGCGATGACCGAGAGGGCGAGGGCCAGGAACGCCCCGGCGCGGTTGCGGTCGCGCGTGATGCGGGGCGGCAGCAACGGGCTGGGCGCCTTGTGCTGCCACCAGCCGAACACGGTCAGTAGCACCGCGCCCGCGCACAGCAGCCCCGTGACGAGCGGATCGCCCCAGCCGCGGGGTTCGGCCTCGCTGCAGGCGTAGACGATCGAGACGAGGCCCGTGCAGGCGAGGAGGACACTGGGGATGTCCAGGCGCGGGCGGTGCGCGGGCCGGTGGTCGTGCAGCATCCAGAGGGCGCCCAGGACGGCGACCAGGGCGATGGGGACGTTGACGTACAGGCACCAGCGCCAGTTCAGGTACTCCGTCAGCAGCCCGCCGGCGAGGAGGCCGATGGCGGAGCCCGCGCCGGCGATGCCGCTGTAGACGCCGAAGGCCTTGCCGCGCTCCTTGGGGTCGGTGAACGTCGTGGTCAGCAGCGACAGGGCGGAAGGGGCGAGCAGCGCGGCGAAGACGCCCTGGAGGGCGCGCGCGCCGAACAGCTGCCAGTCGGTCCGCGCCGCGCCCCCCAGGCCGGAGGCGACCGCGAAGCCCACGAGGCCGATGACGAACGTCCGCTTGCGCCCGACGAGGTCGGCGATCCTGCCCCCGAGCAGCAGGAGCCCGCCGAAGGCGAGGGTGTAGGCGGTGACCACCCATTGCCGGTTGGCGTCCGACATCCCCAGCGCGCGCTGGGCGGAGGGAAGGGCGATGTTCACGACGGTCGCGTCGAGCACGACCATGAGCTGTGCCAGGGCGATCACGACCAGGCCCCACCAGCGGCGGGGATCGGCGCCGGACGCGGGGACGGAGGCGGGGGCGGGGGGCTGGCTGGTCGAGCTCATGGAGAACCTGCTCTCGCGGCCGGCTGCCGCGCGGCCGATAGCGTGCAGAAGCTCGCCCTCCACCGTAGGCCCGTCGGGTGAATCCCGCTTCTCGGGCCGTGGCCGGCCCGGGGCGGTCAGGGGACCAGGACGACCTTGCCCACGGTCCCGCGCGTCTCCAGGGCCCGGTGGGCCTCGGCGGCGGCCGCCAGGGGGAAGCGCTGCACGGCCGGGACGACCGCGCCCTCGGCGGCCCGGGCCAGGGACTCCTCCTCCAGGCGCCGCAGGCCCACGTCCCCGCCGCCGAAGCGCTCCAGCATGGCCGGGCCGAGGACGCCGCGCGAGGTGATGCCGTGCTCGGCGAGTTCCCGCGGGTCGGGTGCCCCCGGCCCCTCGCCGGTGACGCCCTGCGAGGACCAGCCGAAGACGAGGTGGAGGCCGCCGCGGCCCAGCAGGCCGACGGCGTCGCGGGCGGCGTCGCCGCCGACGCCGTCGAAGACGACCGTGGCGGCGCGCCCGGCCAGGGCGGTGCGGGCGGCCCGCACCCAGTCGGGGTCGGTGTAGTCCAGGGCGAGGTCCGCGCCGAGGTCCCGTACGTGCCGGACCTTGGCGGGGCCGCCGGCCAGGCCCACGACGGTGGCGCCCGCGTTCTTGGCGTACTGCACGAGCAGCGAGCCGATGCCGCCGGCCGCCGCGGTCACGACGACGACGTCGTCGCCGGTCAGCTCGGTGAAGCCGAGGATGCCGAGTGCCGTGCGGCCCGTACCGATCATGGCGATGGCCTGGGCCTCGTCCAGCCCGTCCGGTATCTCGTGCAGCCTCGCCGCGTCGACGACGGCCAGCTCGGCGTAGCCGCCGCCGGTCGACAGGCGGCCGAGGTGGGCCACGACGCGCCGGCCGAGCCAGCGCGGGTCGGTGCCCTCGCCGAGCGCGTCGACGGTGCCGGCGACCTCGCGGCCGGGGACGACGGGCAGCTCGGGGAGGCCGTAGGGGCCGTTCGGGTCGCCGCGCCGCTGGGCGGCGTCGACGAGGTGCACCCCGGCCGCCGCGACCGTGACGCGGACCTGCCCGGGACCGGGGACGGGGGTCGCGGTCTCCTCGTAGGCGAGGTTCTCGGCGGGACCGAAGGCGTGCAGGCGTACGGCGCGCATGGCGTCACTCCACGGTTGTGCGACGGGTGGTTACGCCCTTGAGTGTTCAACCTGAATCAAGCTTGAGGTCAAGGGAGTCGGGACTGTGCCGGTGATCACGTCCCGGCCCGTCGCGCGTGCGCGCCGCCCCCGCGCTACACCCGGGGGAAGCGGCTCTGCAGGTCCCAGACGACGGGGTTGTCGGCGAGCCCCTCGTGCATGTCGGCGAGGTCGGCGATCAGGTCCTGCAGGAAGTCCCGGGCCTCGCGGCGCAGCGCCCGGTGGTTGAAGGTCAGCGGCGGCTCGTCCGGCGCCCAGTCGGCGGTGACGTCCACCCAGCCGAAGCGGCGCTCGAAGACCATGCAGTCGGTGGACTCGGTGAAGTCGAGCTCGGCGAACTGCGTGGCGGCCGAGCGGTTGCCCCGGGGGTCCTGGTCGATCGTCTCGATGACGTCGCACAGCGCCCAGGCGAAGTCCAGCACCGGCACCCATCCCCAGGCTGTGGACAGCTCCCGGTCCGTCTTGACGTCGGCGAGGTAGACGTCGCCGCAGAAGAGGTCGTGCCGCAGCGCGTGGACGTCCGCGGTGCGGTAGTCCGTCTGCGGGGGGTCGGGGAAGCGGCGGGAGAGGGAGTAGCCGAGGTCGATCACGCCTCGATGGTACGTACGACAGCAGTGCCCCCGCTGCCACGGCTGCGGGGGCACTGCTGATTCATGGGGGGTGCGCCCGGGCCGGCCTGGTGGGAGGCGGCCCGGGGGACCGGGGTTACTTGACGTTGATCGCGGACCAGGTGGCGGCGACCGTCTTGTACTCGTTGCTCGTGGAGCCGTACAGGTCGGCGGTGGCCTTCAGGGTGGCCGTGCGCGCCGCCTTGTAGTCGGTGGTGGAGGTGAAGTACGTGGTCAGAGCCTTGTACCAGATCTTGGTGGCCTTGTCCCGGCCGATGCCCGTGATCTTGGAGTTGTTGTAGGTGGGGCTGTTGTAGCTGACCCCGTCGATGACCTTGCTTCCGCTGCCCTCGGAGAGGAGGTAGAAGAAGTGGTTGGCGGGACCGGAGGAGTAGTGGACGTCCAGGTTGCCGAGGGAGGAGGTCCAGTAGTCCTTGGAGCCGCCGTCCTTGCTCGGCTTGTCCATGTAGCGCAGCGGGGTGCCGTCGCCGTTGATGTCGATCTTCTCGCCGATGAGGTAGTCGCCCGGGTCGGTCGAGTTCTTGGCGTAGAACTCGGCGGCGGTGCCGAAGATGTCGGACGTCGCCTCGTTGAGGCCGCCGGACTCACCGCTGTAGCGGAGGTTGGCGGTGGCGGAGGTGACGCCGTGGCTCATCTCGTGGGCGGCCACGTCGAGCGAGGTCAGCGGGTGGGCGTTGTTCTCGCCGTCGCCGTAGGTCATGCAGAAGCAGTCGTCGTCCCAGAAGGCGTTGACGTAGCCGTTGCCGTAGTGGACGCGGGAGTAGGCGCCCTTGCCGTCGCCCTTGATGCCGCTGCGGCCGAGCACGTTCTTGTAGAAGTCCCAGGTGACGGCCGCGCCGTAGTGCGCGTCGACGCCCGCCTTCTGCCGGCCCGCGCCCCAGACGTCGCTGGAGTTGGTGAACAGCGCGCCGGTGCCGTCGGTGCCCTGGTTGAGGTCGTACGTCTTGTGGCCGCCGCGCGAGCCGTCGGTCAGGCTGTAGCCCGAACCGGACTTGGTGGTGGTCAGCGAAACGTTTCCGCTGTAGGTGCTGGTGCCGGTGCCGGTCTCGATGGTCTCGTCCTGGAACAGCGTCTTGCCGGTGTTCGCGTCGGTGACCACGTGCAGCTTGCTCGGCGTGCCGTCCTTCTGGACGCCGGTGACGACCGTGTCGTACGCCAGGACCGGCTTGCCCTTGGCGGCCCAGACGACCTTGCGCGGCGTCTGGCCGTCGGCCTTGCTGTTCTTGTTGTCGGCGGCCACGCCGAGCGCCGACTTCTTCGCCTGCGAGGGCGCGACGGAGGGCGTCGTGGTGGGCACGGCTATGTCGGCGTCGGTCGCCTTGGTGACGTCGCGCGCGCCGTTCTTCTTCTCGTGGACGACCAGGTCGCCGCCGAGCACCGGCAGCCCCTCGTACGTGCGCTCGTAGCGCGTGTGCACCGTGCCGTCCGCGTCCTTGACGACGTCGCGGACGACCAGCTTCTCCTTGCCGCCGAGACCGATCTTGGCGGCGGTCGAGGAGGCCACACCCTGGGCGTCCTGGATCGCCGAGGCCCGCTGCCCGGCGGAGAGCGCGAGCTGCTGGCCGCTGTCCGCGCTGTCGACGGCGGCGCTCGCCGAGCCCGTCTGCACACCGATGACGACCATGGCGGCGGAGGCGACCAGGGCGGCGGCGCGGACGGAGTTCTTGCGGGAGGTGGAGGTGACGCTTCTCAACTCGGTCTCCTATGAGGGGGGTTACGGGTGGTCGTGTGGGTCGGCCGCCCGTTCGTTTCAGGAGTGTTCTGCGTACTGCTGGCGGGATGCGGGGTGGTGCCGAGTGCATCCGCTGTGGTGCAGGAGCGAATTGAGGAGAGAGTGCCACCGATTGGGCGTCATTGACAGGGGCGCAACAAGGATTTGATCTGTCGTTAAACGCTGAGCGGTCGATTGCGTCCGCTATGCGGTGAGTTGGGCGGTACCGAAGAAGCGTTCAACTGTTCGTTGGACGGAATTTGTATGCAGAAACGGTTAACGAGACCGGCGAAACGGGTCATAGCGACCGGCGGGCGGGGGGTGTCACCGCTGCCGCCGTCCGGCGTGTAACCGGGGGAAACCGCAGGCAGAAGGAGGATGCGGGAGTGGTGGAGCGTACGGAGGTCAGGACGTACCCGGAGGCTGCGGTTCCGGCCCAACTGCGCTCGCAGGTGGACGCGTTGCGCGAGGAGGCGTGGCCGGGCCTCGGGGGCGGTCACGATCCCGCGCTGAACGCGGTGACAGTACTGCTGATCGTGGCGCGGGAGGAAGAGCGCGTGGGTGAGGAGGAGGGAGGGGGAGGAGAGGGAGGAGAGGCAGAAAGCGAGGGCCGAAGTGGCGGCCGTGGCGCGGGAAATGAGAGAAGCGAGGGGCGAGGGGGTGGCCGGGGCGCGGGAAATGAGAGAGGTGAGGGGCGAGAGGGCGGCCGGGGCGCGGGAAGTGCGGGAAGAGAGCCCCCCGTTGTGGCGGTGCTCGACATCCTCTCCAAGGACATCGAGCACGGTGGACGCACCTACCGGGCGTCCGGACTGAGCGCCGTCGTCACCGGCGCGGCACACCGGGGCAGCGGACACGGGCGGCAGCTCGTGGCCGCCGCCCGTGAGGTGATCGCGCGAAGCGGTGCGGACGTGGGCCTCTTCACCTGCGACCGACCGCTACGGGGCTTCTACGAGAGCGCGGGCTGGTCGGTCCTGGAGGGAAGCGTCCTCGTCGGCGGTACGCCCGACGCCCCCTTCCCCAGCGACCGGCCGGGCTTCGACAAGGTCACCCTGGCCGGATTCTTCACGGACAGGGCGAAGCGCGACGCGGAAGCCTTCCGGCACAGCCGCATCGCGCTGTTCCCGGGCGGGATCGACCGGTTGTGGTGAGAGGGGTTACGGCTGCTGGTCGTCCCGCTTCTGCTGGGAGCCGAGCTGCTCGTTGAGCTTCTGCTGGGCCGTGTCGACCTGGCTCTGGTACTTGTTCTGCGTCCGCGCGTCGAACGCGTCGCCGGCCTTCTCCACCCCCTGCCGCGTCTGATCGGGGTGGGACTTCAGCAGCCCCTTGAGCTTGTCGAGCATGGACATGGCTGTCCTCCTTAGGAACGCCTGACTCACCCAGGATCGCCGTGTTCCACCGCCCCCGCATCCCAGGAAGGGGGCGCCCGAGGGGCCACCGGGGGGCGCACGGATCGCACCGGGGCCCGGTGGGACGGGGGCGGGGCCCGCGGGGGAACCCCGGCTCAACCGCCTGGCGGATGTCTCTCGTCCGGGAGGGCGACGTACGTCCGCGAGGCCGGATGCGACGTTCGTTCCATGACCGAAGTCGCACGATCGATGACCGTGAAGGTGAACGGACGGGGCGAAGGCCGGGGCGAAGGAGGGAGCGACGGCCCGGGCGCGGGGCCGGGCCGGGTGGCGTACCTGACGCTGGGCTGGGCCCTGGTCCAGGGCGCGTTCGCCGCGGGCTGCGCCCTGGCCGGCACTCCGCTGTTCCGCCGTGGCGACAACCCGGCGCCGGCCGGCCTGGACTGGCTCGTCGCGGCGGCCGCCGTCCTGGCGGTGCTCGCGGCGACCGGTGCGGTGCGGTGGGGGGACCGGCGCTCTGTGCGGGTCCTGCTGCGGGTGAGCTGTGTGCTGGCCATGCTCTCGGCGTTCAGCCTGCTCATGGACGTCTTGATGCTGCTGCTCGACGGCGGCGTCGACAGCGTGCCGTCCACCGTGCACCACACCTTGGGGATGGTGGGCGCGGTGCTGCTCGCCGCGACGCTGCACGGGCTGCGCACCCGTGGCGGCACGCTGTGCGCACGGTGCGGCGGTGCCGCGCACGAGACGGCCGTCTTGCCGGAGCCGTCCGTGGCGCCGCGGCGCGTACGGCTCGCGGCCTACGCGGGGACGGCTGCGTTCGTGCCGTACGCGGCCATGAAGCTGGCGTGGGCGTCGGGCGGGACGTTCGCCGGTGTGACGGGTGCGGAGATGATCGAGAAGTCGAAGGAGAACGGCGCTTCCGGCCTGTGGCTCACGCTGGAGGGTTGGGGCCTCGACCCCACCGCGCTGCTGGCGGCGCTCGGCGTCTTCCTGCTCTTCGGCCTCGTGCGCCCGTGGGGCCAGGTCTTCCCCCGCTGGACGCTGCTGCTGGCGGGCCGGCGGGTGCCGCGCTGGCTCCCCCTGACCCCCGCGCTGATCGGCGCCGGGACGCTGGCGCCGTACGGGGTGGCCGGCGTCTGCGGGGCGGCGCTGGGAACGGCGGGCGTGCTGCACGTCCCGAAGGGCGACTTCCCCTCGCCTGCCGACGTGCTGCTGGTGTCCTGGATCGGCCTGGGCGCCTTCGCCGTCTACGGCGTCGCGCTGGCGCTGGCGGCGCGCTCGTACTGGGTGCGGACGCGGGCGCGGTGCGCCGAAAATCTCGCCTGACGAGCGCAGTTCGCTCTGCTACGGTGATCGGCGTGAAGCGCGCTGGTCTGTTCATGACGACGACGCCGGAGAGTGTCCCGGCGCGCTGACAGCTGTCTTTGTCCGAAGCCCCGGGGCGAGTGCCCCGGGGCTTCGCCGTCTGGTCACTCGCCGCGGAATCCACGAGGAGACCACGATGCACGACCACCGCAAGCTCGGCCGCGAACTGAACCTCTTCGACACCGACCCCCTCATGGGCGCGGGCCTGCCGTACTGGCTGCCCGACGGCGCGGTCCTGCGGCACACCCTGGAGGAGTTCGTCCGCGACGCCGAGCGCCGTGCGGGCTACCGCCACGTGTACTCGCCGGTGCTGGGCAAGCGCGAGTTGTACGAGATCTCGGGGCACTGGGACCACTACAGCGAGGACATGTTCCCCCCGATGGGCCTCGGCGGTGAGCAGGTCGTCCTACGGCCAAGCCTCTGCCCCCACCACGCTCTGATCTACCGTTCCCGCGCGCACAGCTACCGCGAACTGCCCTTGAGGCTCGCCGAGCTGGGAGGCATGTACCGCTCCGAACTCTCGGGTGTGCTGGGCGGACTGACCCGCGTGCGCGCCATCCAGCTGAACGACGGGCACGTCTTCTGCACCCTCGACCAGGTCGCGGACGAGGCGCGGGCGGCGCTTGAGCTGATAGGCCGCGCGTACGACACCCTCGGCGTCCGCGTGGCCCGCTACCGGCTGTCGCTGCCGGGCGAGGGCGGCAAGTACGTGGCCGACCCCGGGATGTGGCGGCGCGCTTCCCTCCAGTACGTCGGCGCGGACGGCTCCCAGCACCGGCCGGTGATGGTCCACCGCGCGGTCATCGGCAGCATGGAACGGGCGGTGGCCCACCTCATCGAGCTGTACGGCGGTGCATTCCCGGCCTGGCTGGCCCCGGTGCAGGTGGTGGCGCTACCGGTGTCGAAGGCCGAGGTCGGCGAGGCCGAGGAGTTCGTGCGGCGGTGCGTGGAAAGGGGGCTGCGCGCGGAGGCCAGGGGCCCGGAGCACGGCACCCTGGGCGCGCGGGTCCGCTCGGCCCGCCTGGTGCCGTACCAGGCGGTCATCGGCCCCCGGGAGGCCACCGACGGCCTGGTGGCCCTGCGGCTGCGGGACGGCCGGCGGCTGGACCCCCTGCCGGCTGGGGAGGCGCTGGGGCGGATCAAGGGCGTGGTGGTGTCACGGAGGGGGGAACTGTGGGGGTGAGGAGGGCGGGGTGAATGGCGGAGCGGGGGGTGCCGGTGCTCCGGGGGGGTGCCCCTATGGGTTTCGTCAACCTGTGGGGGCGGGGTGGTGAGGGGCCGCCGGGTGGGGCTAGCAGTCGCCCAGGTTCACCAGCGACCCGGCGTTCGAGTGCGTGACGTACACCATGATCAACTCCATGGGGACCGCCAGGACGTTGAGGCACAGGAAGAGGAACACGCTGATGTAGGTCAGAATCGCCGGCCAGCTGTCCCCGAGCCGATCGCGGTACTGCCGGCGGATCCGTTTGATGAGCACTACGCCTACCACCACCGCCGCCAATCCGAGGGCCAGCCCGGCCCATGCGGCCACGTATTCCGCATTCGGGAAGGGCATGTGCCGGCATGCGTCCTGCTGCCGGTGGGCCCAGTCGTTCTCGATGTCCTCCGAGTGCAGGGAAGCTGCGGGCCCCGCAACGGTCAGGAGCGGGACCGACAGTGCGGCGACCAGCATGCCGGGCGTGATGCGACGCTGGAGCGCAGCGTTGTCGAGTGAGTCCCCGGAGGGTGAAGTAGCCATCAGTGCCAGTTCGGTTGCGGTCGGACAATGCGAATGCGTTGCTCACCGCTGTTGTTGGTGGCAATGTGCGCTCGTGCTTCCAGACTGACGTTCTGCCACGAACTCGTGTGTCCAGTCAGTTTGATGTCGCCGTCAGGCGTGACCGAGGTGACGACGGCGGCGTGGTAGGTCTCGCCTTGGGGCTCGCCGCCCTTGCCAGGGTCTTCGGCCACCTGTTCGCAGAAGATGAGGTCGTCAGGGCGCGCTTGCGACCTCGGTACTTCTCCCACCGTTGTCCGTGAGGAAGGTCCGCCGAGGGCCGGACCGTTCCCGCATGGTCGCGTCGCCCGTCCCAGCAGGGGAGCTATCCGCAGTCGCCCAGAACCGAGCCCGACCCGTCAGACGAGAACGCGGCGTACAGCATGAACAGCTCCAGCAGAATGGCCAGCGCATTGGCCCCGACGCTGAGGTAGGCGATCAGCCCGGGCCACGTCTCGCCGAGTCGGACGCCGTGCCGCCGACGGGTCCGCCGGGCGAGCAGCACGCAGAGGATCACCGCTGCCACGCCGAGGGCCGGCCCTCCCCACGCGACCACGAATTCCATCTGCGGCCGGGCCATGATCCGGCACGCCGCCTGTTGCCGGTCGACCCAGTCCTCGTGGATGACCTGCACGTACAACGAGCTGATCACGCCGAGGGCGGTCACGACCGGGACGAGTAGTGCCGCTATCCCCGCGCCCAGCGGGAGGTGGCGCTTCTGCGGGGTGTCGGGGAGTGTGGCGGAGGTGGGTGGAGTGTCCATCAGTACCAGTTCGGATGCGGTCGGACGATGTGGATGCGTTGCTCGCCGTGGTTTCGGGTGGCGACGTGCTCCCGGGCCTCCAGGCTCACGTTCTGCCATTCGCCCGTGTGTTGGCTCAGTTTGATGTCACCGTCAGGCGTGACCGAGGTGACGACGGCGGCGTGGTAGGTCTCGCCTTGGGGCTCGCCGCCCTTGCCAGGGTCTTCGGCCACCTGCTCGTAGAAGATGAGGTCGCCAGGGCGCGCCTGCGACCTCGGGACTTCCTCACCACCGTTGTCCGTGAGGAAGTTCCGCAGGTATTTGGCCGATGCCCAGGAACGCGAGTGGTACGCCCGCTGGTCCCACCAGTCGATGCCTATGCCGCTCTCCCGGCCCCAGGTGTTGTCACCGCGAGGGCCCAACCAAGTGTCGAACTTCTTCTGCATGCCGCCGGCTTCGAGAGCGGACGAGGCGAAGTTGGCACAGTTGTTCTCGAACTTGAGGTCGTCGGGCTTGTTCCAGTGGTCCAGCGCGTAGCGGACCATCTCGACGCGGTCGATCTTGCCGTCGCGGCCCCGGATCTCCTTCCCGACGTCGTCGGGAAGGCCCGTGAGGTCGGCGATGGTCACAGGGTCCGCCAGCATCAGCGCCTTGTGCTGCTCCGGCGTCAGCCCGTCCCACCAGGCGCGGACGAGGTGCGGGTCCTTGCCGACCGGAATGCTCCCCCTGATCATGTCGATCTCAAGGTGGGCGGTCTCGGTTTCGATGTAGTTGTGGGCCACGTTCGTGTCGGAAACGTTGATCTTCGTCGCCAGCTTGTCCAGCTCCGCGGACGCCTTCTTGTCCGCTTGGGACGCCTGCCGCAACGCCTCGTCGATGAGGTCGTTGACCTCGGATATGTGGCCCTGTTCCTTCTTGTAGTCGTCGCGTACGTTCTGCGGGATGTTGGGGCCCACGGGTGCGGCGCCCGAGTACGCGCCCACGGCGCGGCCGTCCTGGATGTGCAGTCCGTACTCCGCCGCGAGTTCGGCCGCGTGGAACAGCGTGCGCTGGGACCACTCCATCGACGACGCCAGACCGTCGATGATCATGGCGACGCCCTTGATGATGTCGCCGCCGGCCTCAAGGCGGTCGGCCAGGTCGTGCAGGCGCTTGCTCGCCTTCTTGCCCGTGGCGTCCGCCCAGTGATCGTCAAGCGGCTTCTTGCCCTGCTCCCGGACGTCGTCCGCGGCGGTCGAGGAGCGCCGGGAGAGGGCGATCCAGTCGTCGGCCGCCTTCTTCCACTGGTCGACGTGGCAGCTGTGCAGGTCGTTGTACGAGACCACGGTCAGTCCTTCGCGAAGTCGTCGAGGCCGTGCTGGAGCCTGCGCATGGCGTCCTTCGCCTGCTTGTCCGTGGCGTCGTAGTCGTTGGCCGCACCGTGGAGGTTCTCGGCCATGCTGTTCATCTGCTTGGCCAGGTCGATCATGTGGTTCTCCCACGCGGCCGCACAGCGCTTCAGCGCACCAGCCGAGGCCCAGCCGTGGTCGTTGTCGGCCACCTTCTCGCTGGAGTCGAGGGATTTGCCCAGGTTTTCCACTGCCTTCCCGGCAGCGTCCTCGGTCCCGTTCCCGCCCCGACGCACCTGGTGCGTCTTGATGTCTATGTCCATACCCTGCCCCCGTAATTAGCCCGATCAGCTTAATCGAGCTCGCGCCGCCCACCGCGCGCGGGCGGCGCCGCGTGCACCTACCGTGGAAAGGTCGGAAAGGGGTGAGTCGCACCATGACCGATTTTCCGGAAGGCACGCCCTGCTGGGCGGACGCCATGTTCAAGGACGTCGAGGGCGCCAAGCGTTTCTACGGCGAGCTGTTCGGCTGGACCTTCGGGGAGGCCGCCAGCGAGTACGGCAACTACACCCAGGCCCACTCCGACGGCAAAGCCGTCGCCGCCGTCGTCCCGACCATGCCAGGCGGCGACGAATCGCCCTCCGCCTGGTGTCTGTACTTCGCGTCCGACGACGTCCACCGGACCGCCGAGGAGATCAAGAACGCGGGCGGTGCCCTGCTCATGGAGCCCATGCAGGTCGGCTCGTTCGGGTCGATGGTGATCGCCAAGGAGCCCAGCGGCGCCGTCTTCGGCGTCTGGCAGGCGGCCGGGCACCGGGGCTTCGAGAAGACGGACGAGCCCGGCTCGTACTGCTGGGCCGAGCTCTTCACGCGCGAGCCCGCCAAGGCAGACGACTTCCTCAAGAAGGTCTTCCCCTATGGCGCGCAGAAGGTGGAGTGCGACGACTCTCCCGAGACCCAGGGCATGGACTTCAAGGTCTTCAGCCTAGGTGGCGGCGGACAGGACGGTCAGGACCGTCCGGTGCTGGGCCGCATGAAGATGGGGGACGAGTTCCCGAAGGACATTCCCGCTTACATCCAGGTCTATTTCAGCGTGCCGAACTGCGACGCCGCGGTCGAAACCGCCCAACGGCTCGGCGGACGCCTGTACTTCGGACCGATGGACAGCCCGTTCGGCCGTTTCGCCGCGCTCAGCGACCCGCAGGGCGCCGCCTTCGCTGTGCTCGACGCGAGCACGAAGGTCGGGGAGATGCCGCGGATGACGGCGGCGTAGGGAGGCAGGAGGCCGGAGGCCGGAGGCAGAGGTGAGGTAGAGGAGTAGAGGAGAGGCGTAGGGGCGGCGTGGGGGCGGGGCTCGAACGTCGTCGCAGGACGGCGCGGGCTGGGTGGCAGGATGTGGGGATGGTGACGAATGAGCCGTGGGCGGGGCTGCACGGAGACCTGCTGGCGGCGAAGACAGCGGTGTACGACCCGAGTCGCTTCGTCTGCTCGCAGCCGGTGCCCGAACCGGAGAGTGCTGAATACGCGGCCCACGCCTTCACGCTCGACGGTCTGGCGGTGAGATTCCGCGTGGCCAAGACCACCCCGACGAAGGTCGGCCAGTTCGTCACCGTGTGGCAGCGATCGGCCGAAGGCCCCATCCGGCCCTTCGACGCCGAGGACGGCGTCGATCTTTTTGTCATCAGCAGCCGCGACAGCGGCCACTTCGGGCAGTTCGTGTTCCCGCGCGCGGTGCTGTGCGAGCGCGGCATCGTGTCCCGAGGAGGGTCCGGCGGGAAGAGGGGATTCCGTGTCTACCCGCCATGGGTGACCACGACCAGTCGCCAGGCCGCCGCCACTCAGGCGTGGCAGACGGCGTACTTCCTGCATCTCGGGGCTGAAGGCGGGCCGCTGCTCGACGTCGTCGACGTGGCGCGTGCCCAAGCGCTTTACCACCCGTAGGGGGGCCGTGAGGGCCTTGGGGGTGCGCCTGTGGGGACGGGCTCGTGGGGGCGCGTCTGTGGGGGCGTCGAGCAGCGTTGGTCGGCGGCGGTCGGCGTCGGTCAGTGGTGAGCCCGCCGGGGCCCGTTGTCGCGGGCCCCGGCGGGGGTGAGCTGTACGTCCTCAGCAGTGGCCCGGGCCGACGCCGTCCATGCGGCCGCCGAAGTCACCGCGGTAGTCGCGGCGCCAGTCGCCGTTGTGCACCGCCCGCTTCTCGGTGGGCTGGTAGGCGATGAAGCAGGCATCGGTGTTGGCGACGAACGAACCGACATGGTCGTGCAGGGCGGGCGGCAGGTCGCGGTAACCGCTGTTCGCCGTCCACTCCCATGACTTACCGGAGTAGTCGGAGCCGCTGTAGAAGCACACCGACCCTCCGGGACACGCGGGAGCGGCAGCTGCCGGAGCGGCCTGGGCTGCGGTGACGGGGAACAACATGGCAAGTGCTGAGACAGCGCAGAGCGGCCACATGCGCAGCTTCATCCGTTACTCCAATACTCCGTGTTCCGGGCGGACTCCCGCGATCGGGGAGCGCGAACGCAGACAGGACATCGCGTTCTCTCCGCCCGGTGCAGGGCGCACGTGAGCATTTCACCCCATCGAATGCATTACGCCTATATGTGCACGGGGAGTTCCGATGAGCTGCCAGTCGGCACGGGGTGCGGGCCCGGGTGCGGTGGCCTGTGGCAGGCCGGGCGGGCGCAGCGCGCCGTACTCGGTGAAGCGGCGGGTGCCGCAGCGTTCGCAACGGGAGACGCCGTGGCTGTGTGTCCAGCCGGCCGGGTGGCGGCAGTGATGCGCGGGGGTCACCAGATGCTGCTCTCGGGGAGCAGGTGGGCATGGCGGAAGTGGTCGCGCATGGCGACGGTGGCGGCCACGGCGCGCTGCCGGTCGCCACTGTCCACGGCCGTACGTTGCGCGGACTGCAGCGTGACGCATTCGGCACACCGGATGGGCGAGGCGGACGCGGCCCCGGAAAGCCCGGCGGCCTCCCGCTCCTCACGGGTCGCGAGTCGCAGGGTGTGGGCGGGGGCTTCCCACTCCTTGCCGCCGCCTGGTGGTCTGACTTGGACGCGTGGTCCGACGTTGCCCATCACTTGGGCGAGCCGGGCGCTACGCGTGTCCACCACGTACGCGCCTTCGCGGTAGGTCATGGAAGGCCACCTTCGAGTTGTCCTTGCTGGGGGTGCTCACAGCTTGGGGGCGCGGGACTACTCTCGGGAGGGGGGAGGGCTTTACAACGGCCTTGCATCGAAGGGGAGTTAGGCTTTGGCTAAAGGTTCTGGTGCGGTGGGCGGGCATGGTCAGGAGAAGGTGGGATGGGAGTTCTTCGGCTCGGAGCTGAAGCGAAAGCGGGAAGCGGCCGGGCTTACGCAGCAGGCGCTGGGTAATCGCGTCTTCTGCTCCGGTTCCTACATCGGGCAGCTTGAGACGGCGGTGCGCAAGCCACAGCTGGACCTCGCGCAGCGGATCGATGCGGAGCTGGGGACGGACGGGTTCTTCGAGCGGATGTGCCGGAAGCTCATCGACAGCACGACGAACGTTCCCTACTTCGCGCCGGTGGCCCACCTGGAGGGAACCGCTACAGAAATTCACGTGTACTCGCCGATGTACGTGCCGGGGCTGCTGCAGACTGCGGACTATGCGCGCGCGGTGTTCAAAGGTGGCTTCCCGCTCGCGCCTGACGAGGACATCGAATCCTGGGTAGCTTCGAGGTTGGAGCGTCGGAGCATCGTCGCGCAACCGACAAAGCCCCTGTTGTGGAACGTCATCGATGAGAATGTGATTCGGCGCCCCACCGGCGGGGCTGCCGTGATGCGGGAGCAACTGGAGTACCTGGCGTCGCTCGCCCGCGACGAGCGCATTGTCCTACAAGTTCTGCCGTACAGTTCCGGCGCTCCTGCGCTGAGCGGGATGCTCAAGCTCATGATGTTTGACGACGCCCCGCCCGTCGCTTACTCGGAAGGCGCCATGAGTGGCAGCTTCATGGACGAACCCGCCCGAGTTGCCAGGCTGCAGCTTGCCTATGACTTCGCTCGCGCTGCCGCACTGCCGCGAGACGCATCCCTGACCTTGATCGAATCGGCAGCAGAGGAGTACGCGGATGACAACTGAGAACGGGCCCGGCCGATGGGTGTGGCGCAAGAGTTCGTACTGCGGCTCCGGCGCTGAGGGCACCGACGACTGCCTCGAAGTCGCCGACGACATAACCGGCTTAGTCCCCGTTCGCGACAGCAAGAACCCCCAAGGCCCCACCCTCGTCTTCCCCGCATCCTCCTGGGCCGCCTTCTTGCGCACCCACAAGGCCACCGAATCCCCGTCGCCGTAATCGCCGGGCCGGCCCGGCCCCGTAGCGAGGTGGACGCGAAGTGAACGCTGCGCCGCTGCGCGGCTTGGGGCGGGGAGGGGGCGGGCTGCGCCCCGGGGGTCGCCCGCTGCGCGGCCGGAAGGCGGGCCCGGCACGGGGTCGCGGGGCCCAGAAGCCAAGGGGTGACGGCCTCACGCCGTGCGGGCCCCGCACGTGGGGGCGCCTCGGTGAGGTGCCCCCACTGCTGTGGGTCAGCCGAGGGCGGGCATTCCGCCGGGCACCGCGCCCGTCACCGCGCCCGTCCCCACCGGCAGGCCGCCGAGGAGCTCGGCACCCGGAAGCGACGCCCCGTGCTCCTGCCCCACCTTCGCGGGCAGTGTCTTGGTCTTGCTTTCCTTCTGCGTCGGCGTGGCCAGGCCGTGGCCCAGCAAGTCGGGAGCGCCCGCCGGCAGGTTCTGCACGATGCCCGTGACGGTCTTCACCGCCCCGTCGACCGGCGTGTCCGCGGCGGCGGCGCCGGCCGTGCCCAGTACGGCAGTTCCGGCCAGCAGTGTGGCGGCCATGGTCTTGGAGTGCATCGGTTGCCTTTCACATCCCTGTGTTCGGGGGTGGCTCGGCGCTCGGCAAGCGCTGTGTCATTGCTGCGAGTTGGCCTCCCCTCGTCGAGGGGTGCCGTGGAGCCGCCCACCGTACTGGCGCGTGTGTACCGGTCCTCTGCCCCCGGCGCCGTCGAAGGCCCACTGACCTGGTCATTGGCCGTGGCAGCGAGGACGCAAAGAGCACTCCCCCGGGTGACGCCCTCGGGTGACAGTGACGCCCGCGGCCGTCCGTCGTGTCACCGCGCGTAGGAACCCATGCCGACGAGGCAGTAGACGATGGAATTGATGGTCCTGCCGCCCAGCGTCGTCTCCGACGAATAGGCGTACTGCGTATCAGGGTTGCCGCGGCACTTGCCGAGGTCGGTCGTCGCGAAGAAGGTCTCGATCACGCGGTAGTGCGCGTCGCTGGACGAGCAGTCGACCCTCTTGACGTTGTGCACGGTCACCGGCGTCGTCGAGTCGGGCAGCGTCCCGCCCAGACACGTGCCAGTGCTGAACGGGCTCGCCGGCGTGGGGACGGGTGGGGGCGCGATCGTGCGGCCTCCGTCCGGGGCCGTCGTGGCCCGGGGCCTGCTGTCGCTGAAGAGCGGACTCGGCGCGCCCGTGGTCGGCGCCGACGCCGACGGCTTGGAGTCGTCACTGTTGTTCAGCACGACGACCACGGCCAAGACGCCGAGTGCGACGAGCGTGAACACAGCCGCGGCCAGCGGGTTCTTGCCGGCGGGCTGCTTCGCCGGCGGCGGTGGTGGCGCCGGCGGTGGTGCCGACTCGCCCATGACGCGGATCCGTAAGAGCATCGGCCCCTGGTCGGTGGAGATCCTGACGAGACCGCCGTCCTGAACCGGTGGAACGCGCACGCTGAGAGAGCCGGTCGGCAGATAGACGACCTTGGTGACCCCGGAGGCCGCTTCCTCCGGGGTGAGGTAGAGCGTGATTTCGTTGGGCACCGTCGCTCCGTAGGGGGTGATGACTCGCCGTGGTGGTGGCGAGATCCCTGAACTCCCCGGATTGTCGCGGGAACCGGCCCCCTTGCCCACCCCTGACGGCCGCCCTCCGCCTGCTCCCTACGCCGTCGCCCGCGCGAGGCCGGCCTCGATGCGCTCCAGCAGGCGCAGCGTCTCGGTCCGCTCGTCGGCCGTGAGGCCGGCCGTCGCGTCGGCTTCCAGCTCGGCCCAGAGCCGCTCGACCTCCTGCCGTAGCGCCTGGCTCGCCGGCGTGGGTTCGACGAGCACGGCCCGCCTGTCGCCGGGGCAGGGGCGGCGGCGGACGAAGCCGGCGTTCTCCAGGCGCTGGACCGTGCGGGTCATCGTGGCGGCGTCCGAGTCGAGGAGGCGCACCAGGTCCGTCTGGCGCTGCGCGCCGAGCTCCCACAGCTGCATCATCACGAGCTCCTGGCCGATGTGGAGGCCGACGCGGCGCAGCAGCTGGCCGGCGAGCATCCGGTGCAGGCGGCTCACGCGGAAGATGGCGTGGCTGATCGGGCCCGCCTGCGCGGCCCCGGGCACCGGGACGGACGACGCGTTCGTCGTGTCGTCGGCTCCGTTCGTTGAGCGGCTCATGCGACGCCTTCCCTCGGTGAATGTTGTTCGAGCAGGGATCACTTTATCTGATGGCGCTATGGCTGTGTTTGGGCTGCTCTGGTGTGTTCACTTGGGGAGTGAGTGACCTGAATCACGGCGACGGAGGAATGGTCTCGGCTATTTACTTGTTCGGACAGGTAAATCACTCCCCATCGAAGGACCGACCATGACGACCACTGCATTCGACCCGTTCGAGCTGGGCGGCAGGAAGCTGGCCAACCGCATCGCGATGGCCCCCATGACCCGCAGTCGCGCTTACGGCCCCGGTGCCACCCCCACCGAGGCGATGGCGGACTACTACGCGCAGCGCGCGAGCGCCGGCCTGATCGTCACCGAGGGCGTCCAGCCCTCCGTGGTCGGCCAGGGCTACCCCGACACCCCGGGCCTGCACTCCGCCGAACAGGTCGTCGCCTGGCGCACCGTGACCGAGGCGGTCCACCGCGCCGGCGGCACGATCTACGCGCAGCTGATGCACACCGGCCGCGTCGGCCACCCCAGCCTGCTCCCCGACGGCCTGCTTCCTGTCGGCCCCTCCGCCGTCGCGGCCAAGGGCCAGGTGTTCACTCATGAGGGGCCGAAGGACTTCGTCACCCCGCAGGAGCTGACCGAGGCCGCAATCGAGCGGACGATCGCCGACTTCGCCCGCGCCGCGCGCAACGCCGTCGCCGCCGGCTTCGACGGCGTGGAGGTCCACGGCGCGAACGGCTACCTCATCCACCAGTTCCTCGCCCCCAACGCCAACCTGCGCACGGACGGGTGGGGCGGCTCCGCCGAGGGCCGCGTCCGCTTCGGCGTCGAGGTGGCCACGGCGGTGGCCGACGCCGTCGGCGCAGAGAAGGTGGGCTTCCGCATCTCTCCCGGCAACCCCTTCAACGACATCGCCGAGACGGACCTGGAGGAGACCTACGGCGCCCTCACCGAGAAGCTGGCGGCGCTGGGCCTGGGCTACCTGCACGTGATGGAGGGCCCCCACCGCGACCTGACCCACCGTCTGCGCAAGAACTGGTCCGGCGCGTTCGTCCTGAACCCCTTCACCCACCCCGACGTCACCGGCCCGGAGTCCCTCACCCTGGTCGAGGACGGCACCGCGGACGTGATCGCCTTCGGTGCGCTGTTCCTGGCCAACCCCGACCTGCCGCGCCGCCTCGCCGCCGGAGGCCCGTACAACACGCCCGACCCCGCCACCTTCTACGGCGGCGACGAGCGCGGCTACACCGACTACCCCGCCCTGCCGTAGCCACCGGACCGCGGATGTTCTGTCCGATGGTGTGTTGATCTGTGGAGGGGGGTCTCCCGCGGCCTACCGTCGCACCAGGCGGCGGGCCGGTACGCGCCGCCGAACCGACCGTCCCGGGAGAACCCATGCCCCCACCAGGAGCCCGGCGTCCCGAGGCCGCTTCGCCGCCGGCCCGGGCCGGCGCGCTGGAGCGGCTGGGGCGGTGGTGCGCACGGCACTCCGTCGTGGTCGTCGTCGTGTGGCTGGTCGCGCTCGGCGTCCTGCGCCTGGTGCAGGACGTGGCCGGCGGCACGTACTCCGACGACTTCAGCCTGCCCGGGACCCAGTCCTACCAGGGCCAGCAGGTGCTGAAGGCGAACGCCCGCGGCGCGAGCGGCACCGGCGGCCAGGTCGTCCTCCACGACGCCCACGGGCCGCTGACGGACGTCCGCGGCCAGGTCGACCAGACCGTGTCCGCCCTGCGGAAGCTCCCGCACGTGGTGGCCGTGGAGAACCCGCTGCCGCCCCCGTCCGGATCGCCGGCGAAGCCCGAGCCCACCGGCGCCCTGTCCGCCGACGGGACCATCGGCTACCTCACCGTCCGGTTCGACACCACCCCCGCCTCGCTCGGCCACTCCTACGTCCACCGGGTCGACGACGCGGTCGCGCCGCTGCGGAGCGCCGGGGTCCAGGTCGAATACGGCGGGCCGCTCGGCGAGCTGGCCCGGCCGGCGACCCACGACTTCACCAGTGAAGCCGTCGGCTTCACGGTGGCCGTGATCGTCCTGCTGATCGGCTTCGGCAGCGTCATCGCGGCGGTGTATCCGCTGGTCAGCGCGCTGATCGGGGTCATCATCGGGCTGGCCTGCCTGAGCCTGCTGGCCGCCGCCTTCACCTTCGCCAGCGTCTCGCCCACCCTGGCCACGATGATCGGGCTGGGCGTGGGCATCGACTACGCCCTGTTCCTGATCACCCGTCACCGGCAGCTGCTCCTGGACGGCACAGGCCCCAAGGCGGCGGCCGGCCGGGCGGTGGCCACCAGCGGCCGCGCGGTCCTGGTCTCCGGGGGCACGGTCGTCGTCGCGCTCACCGGTCTGTACGTCTCCGGGATCAGCTTCATCGGCAAGCTGGGCGCGGCGGCCGCCGTCACCGTCGTCACCGCCGTCCTCGCCGCCCTCACCCTCGTCCCGGCGCTGCTGGGCCTCGCCGGGCGGCGGCTCGACCGCTGGCGCGTGCGCACCCCGGTGGCGGAAGGGGCCACGGGGACGGAGGCGGGCACCTGGCACCGCTACGCCCTCCAGGTGGCGCGGCGTCCGTGGTGGTTCCTGGCCGGTGGGCTGGTGACGGTGGCGGTCCTCGCCATCCCCCTCTTCTCGATCCGCCTCGGGCACGTCGGCGACGGCGCGGACCCCACGACCTTCACCGACCGGCGCGCCTACGACCTGATCAGCGAGGGCTTCGGCCCCGGCGCCAACGGTCCGCTGACCCTCGTCGTCGACCAGAGCGCCGTCCCGGCCGGCGATCGGGCCGCGCTCGCCGCGAAGCTGGGGAAGGCCCTCACCGGCGTCCCGGGGGCGGCCGGCGTCACCCCGCCGCAGCCGACCGGCAACGGCCAGGTCCTGACGGCGACCGCCGTCTCCGCCGTCCCGCCCCAGGACGCCGGCACGACGGACCTGTTCAACCGGCTGAAGGACGACGTCCTGCCGCAGGCGGTGGCCGGTACGGCCGCCAGGACGTACGTGACCGGCTCGACCGCCGCGCAGGTGGACTTCCTGGAGCTGATCTCCGCGCGGCTGCCCCTCATCATCGCGGTCGTCGTCGGCCTGGCCTTCCTGCTGATCCTGATCGTCTTCCGCGGGCTGCTGGTGGCGGTCAAGGCCGCGGCCCTCAACCTCCTGTCGATCGCCGCCTCCTACGGAGTGGTGGTCGCCGTGTTCCAGTGGGGCTGGGGCGGTCCGGCGCTCGGGGTCGACGGCACGGTCCCGATCGAGAGCTACGTCCCGATGATGATGTTCGCCATCGTCTTCGGCCTGAGCATGGACTACGAGGTCTTCCTGCTCTCACGGGTCCACGAGGCGTGGCGGCGCACCCACGACAACGAGGCCAGCGTCGCCCACGGCCTGGAGGTCACCGCCCGGGTGATCACGTGCGCGGCGCTGATCATGGTCAGTGTCTTCGCCGCGTTCGTCATCAGCGACAACGTGGTCGTCAAGATGCTGGGCCTGGGGCTCGCGGTCAGCGTTCTGATCGACGCGACGGTCGTCCGCCTGCTGCTGGTGCCGGCGGCGATGACCGTGCTCGGCCGCAACTCCTGGTGGGTGCCGCGCTGGCTGGACCGGATCCTGCCCCACGTGGACGCCGAGGGCGCCCCGCAGGGTCCGGGAATGGGTTCGGAACGATCAAGGTTGTAGCCGTCGCCGGCGACGTGCCGGCTGCTTCCACTGTGACTTCCGGGGGAATCGTGTCGACAGAGATGGCGGACGCTGGCGCCGCGCAGGGCCTTGAGGGCCGTTCGTTCCTGTTCCTGCTGGGCAGCGCCCGCACCGACGGGAACACCGAGACGCTCGCCCGGCGGGCCGCCGAGCAGCTGCCCGCCGGCGTGGAGCAGCGGTGGCTGCGGCTGAGCGAGCTGCCGCTGCCCGCGTTCGAGGACCGGCGGCACGGCGGCGGCCACGGGGGCGAGGGGCCGGCGGGCAACGAGCGGACCCTGCTCGACGCCACGCTGGAGGCCACCGACCTGGTCGTGGCGTCGCCGCTGTACTGGTACAGCGTCTCGGCCGCCACCAAGCTGTACCTGGACCACTGGGCCGGTTGGCTGAACGCGCGCGAGCTGCACTTCCGGGACCGGATGCGCGGCAAGACGATGTGGGCCGTGACGACGACGAGCCACGAGGACGCCGCCAAGGCCGACCCCCTGCTGGGCACCCTGCGGCTGTCCGCGGACTACATGGGCATGAGCTGGGGAGGGGCGCTCGTCGGGCACGGCAACCGGCCCGGTGACGTCGAGGGCGACGCGGACGTGCTGCGCGACGCCGAGGCGTTGTTCCGGCCGGCGGCGCGCGCGGAGTGAAGCGCGGACGGGGCCGCCCCGCGCGGGGCGGCCCCGTCACGGGCGTCAGACGTTGACGCCGAAGTCCTGCGCGATGCCGGCGAGGCCCGAGGCGTAGCCCTGGCCGACGGCGCGGAACTTCCACTCGGCGCCGTTGCGGTACAGCTCGCCGAAGACCATGGCCGTCTCGGTGGCCGCGTCCTCGCTCAGGTCGTAGCGGGCGATCTCGGCGCCGCCGGCCTGGTTGACGATGCGGATGTAGGCGTTGCGCACCTGGCCGAAGTTCTGCGAGCGCGTGGTGGCGTCGTAGATGGAGACCGGGAAGACGATCTTGTCGACGTCGGCTGGCAGGGCGGCGAGGTTGACGTTGATCGACTCGTCGTCGCCCT
Organism: Streptomyces cinnamoneus; assembly: GCF_002939475.1. NCBI lineage: Bacteria > Bacillati > Actinomycetota > Actinomycetes > Kitasatosporales > Streptomycetaceae > Streptomyces > Streptomyces cinnamoneus. The sequence goes on from NZ_PKFQ01000001.1 coordinate 4,010,051, forward strand.
CGCCCTGGCCGGTGGTGTTGTCACCGGTGTGGACGATGGACTGGTCCGGGGTGGACTTGTTGTTGAAGAAGACGAAGTGCGCGTCGGAGTAGACCCGGCCGCCCGCGTTCACGGCGATGGCGCTCGCGTCGAGGTCGAAGTCCGTGCCGGTGGTGGTGCGGACGTCCCAGCCGAGGCCGACCGTGACGGCCGTCAGGCCCGGGGCCTCCTTGGTGAGGGAGACGTTGCCGCCCTTGGACAGGCTTACAGCCATGGGATGTGTCCCTTTCGTCAGTTCGTCGCCTCGCGGGTGCGGGGGTCGCGCGCACGAAGTTACCGTCACCCCGGATAACGCCGTCCGGGGGACGCAGGGTTCCAGCTCGCTTTACTTTCTTTGCCAATTCCTGATGCCGGGGGCGGGGCCCCGGGCGGCAAAACGAGGTGACGGGCGCGCTCACGGCAAGGGAACATGGGGGCATGTCCGGTCCCCACGTCATCCGCGGCTCCGTCTCCCTGCCCGAGGCCGAGCTGGTGTGGCGTTTCTCCCGGTCCTCCGGGCCCGGTGGCCAGCACGTCAACACCACCGACAGCCAGGTCGAGCTGCGCTTCGACCTCGCGAACACCACCGCGCTCCCCGAGGTGTGGAAGGAGCGGGCGCTGGAGCGGCTGGCGAGCAGGCTCGTGGACGGCGTCGTCTCCGTGCGGGCCTCCGAGCACCGCTCCCAGTGGCGCAACCGCGAGACGGCCGCGGTCCGCCTCGCCGCCCTGCTCGCCGAGGCGAGCGCGCCGCCGCCGCGCAAGCGCCGGCCCACGAAGATCCCCCGGGGCATCAACGAGCGGCGCCTGCGGGAGAAGAAGCAGCGCGGCGAGACCAAGCGGGGGCGTTCCGGGCGGGATTGGTAGGGGCGTGTGCCCCCGGCCGCCTCCTCACTTGAGGAAGCGGTAGCGCCCCCGGAAGTACGTCAGCGGCCCGCCCTCCGTGCTGGGCGCCTCGGCCCGGAGCACCCGGCCGATGACCAGCGTGTGGTCGCCGGCCGCCACCCGCTGCTCGGTGCGGCACTCGAGCAGGGCCAGCGCGCCGCGGATCAGCGGCGCGCCCGTCGACGTGCCGCGCTCGTAGGCGAGGTCCTCGAAGAGGAGCCGGTCGCTGAGGCGGCCCTTCATGGCGAAGCGGCCCGCCACGTGGCGCTGGCTCTCGGCGAGCACGGACACGCCCCACAGGGGCTGGCGCTCCAGGAGGTCGTCCATCCGGGAGCCGTTGCGCACGCTCACCATGACCAGCGGCGGCTCCAGCGACACCGACAGGAACGCGGTCGCCGTCATCCCGACGTCCTCGCCGCGCGGACCGTCCTCGGGGTCGTGCGCGGTGACCAGCACGACGCCCGCGGCGAGGCGGGCGAGGGCGGCACGGAATTCGTCGGCGGTCACCCCTTCAGGATGAGCTATGGCGGTACCGGTGGGCGAAGTCGTCTGGAACACCCTCCGCACGCTAGCCGCCGCGCCGCCGGGCCGCATCGGCCTTGCGGACCAGGCCGGTCCTAGGTCGCAGGGGCCGGGGGAGGCCGGGACGCCCGACCGCGCGCCCCCGCGCGCCGCCCGGCGAAGCCCGCGCGCCCACCCCTTTTCGAATTTGCGTTCACGAAGCATAGGCGCGCACCCGAACGCCAGTGGCACGTCATCATCACATCGTGTGACATGAGTCACAGAGCGCAGTAATTGTTGACCCTGTGTACCGGGTGGTCAGCTCGCTGTGATTCAGTGGCCGGGTAAACGGACGCACAAGAAGCCTGGAGTTGCTGTCGAGGTCTCGGGGGAGAGCGAGCTATGGAGACCGAGTCGGAGCCGTACGTCCGCCTGGCGACCTTGCGACAGGTCCACAAGGTGGTCGCGGAGCTGAACACCGCGCGCAGCCTCGCGGACACCCTGCAGACCGTCGCCGACGGCATCGTCACGGGACTCGGCTACGAGCTCGCGGCCGTCAACCTGGTCCGCCCGGACGGCGATCTCGTCGTGGCGGCGGTGGCCGGAAGCGCCAGCGCCGAGGCGCTCATGGCGGGCCGGGTGGGCTCCCGGGTCTCGTGGGAGCGGCGGCTGTCCATGGGGGACCACTGGGGCGACCTGCGCTTCATCCCGTACACCGAGGGCTGGGTCCTCGACGACGACGACGTCCCCCAGTGGCACACCGCCGGACCCGCCCCCCGCTTCGCCGACGAGTGGCATCCGATGGACCGCCTCTTCGCCCCGATGTACACGGCCGGACCCGGCGGCGGCGAGCTGCTCGGCGTGATTTCGGTCGACAAACCGACCAACGGACGCCGCCCCGGCGCCTGGGGCCGCGAGGCCCTCCAGATGTACGCCTCACAGGCCGCGATTGCGATCAGTAACGCTCGTCTACGCGCAAATATGCAGCGCGCCCTGGTCAGACTGGAACGGGAGCAGCAGGCGCTGCGGGCCAGTGAGGAAAGCTTCCGCCAGGCCTTCGAGTACGCCCCCAGCGGCATGGCCATCGCCGAGCTCGGCGGCGACCAGCACGGCCGGCTGCACCGCACCAACGACGCCCTGTGCCGGCTGCTGGGCCGGCCCGCGTCCCAGATGCGCCGCTACTCCTTCGCCGACCTCGTCCACCCCGACGACATCGGCACCCTGCTGCGCACCTCCGCCGAGGGCGGCCGGGCCGAGCTGCGCCTCGCACGGCGCGACGGCACGTTCGTGTGGGTGTCGCTGCGCAATTCCGTCGTGGCGGACGCCGCCGACGGGCCGCGCTTCCTGCTCACGCACGTGGAGGACATCGAGGAGCGCAAGCGGCACGAGCTGCAGCTCGCGCACCGCGCCAGCCACGACTCCCTCACGGGCCTGCCCAACAGCGCCGAGCTGCGCGCCCGCCTGAGCGCCCGGCTCTGCGACCGCCCGCCCGGCAGCGAGCCCCACGCCGTCGGGGCCGCCGCCCCGTACGGCTCGCTGGAGGGCTTCGCCGAGGTCGAGAGCGCCGGCTACGCCCACGGCCACGGCTTCGGCGCCGACACGGGCCCCGACTACGCGCCCGACTTCGGTGCGGACGACTTCGCCGGCGTGCCCGCGGGCGGCTACGACCACCACGAGCACACCGTCGCGCCCGACGAGGAGGCCGACGACGGCGCCAAGGGCCTGGCCGTCCTCTTCTGCGACCTCGACGGCTTCAAGGCGATCAACGACCGCTTCGGCCACCACACCGGCGACGCCGTGCTCATCGAGGTCGCCCGGCGGCTCAGCAACGGCGTCCGCGACGGCGACACGGTGGCCCGGCTCGGCGGCGACGAGTTCGTGGTGCTCGCCGACGGGCTGGGGGTCGCGGATGCCGAGGATCTCGCCGTACGCCTGCGTAACGCGATCATTCCGCCCATAAGGGTTGATGGGCGTGCGGTGCGGGTAGGGGCGAGTTTCGGCATCGGCTGGGCGGGTTGCGGCATGTCCGCGGACGAGGTGTTGCACTCCGCTGACCAGCGGATGTACGTGGAAAAGCGGTCCCGCGCGAAGGCCGGAAGGCGCGCCGGCTGATGCTCCGTCCGATACCGGCCGGGGGTAACGGGCACGGCGTGAAACCGCCCGCTCGGGGTAGGCTGCGCCGATGCGGCACAGCCGCCGACCGTGGTGGCCGACCGGCCTCGACAGCCACGGTGCGGGCGGCGCTACGAGCGTGGGCGCCGAAGGGCACACCATGTGGGGAGTGACAGGGGATGACGGCCGGCACTAACGGCACCGGTACGCCGGAGAACGACGACCCGTTCGGTTACCTGTACCGCTCGGAAGGCGGTGACGGGGCGACCGAGGGCGGTCAGGCTGTCCGTCAGCCGGGCGTCCCGCGTACGTCGTACAACCAGGTCCGCCCGGTCGGCTCACGCCAGTACGGCCAGCAGCCCGCCGCGAACCGCGCACAGCAGCACCCGCACTACGCCGCCCCCGAGACGCTGCCCGGCGGCATGCAGGCCCAGCCGGGCCACGCCGCGCCCGCACAGGGCGGCCACGGCAGCCGGCCGAACCGGCGCGGGCTGCTCATAGCCGCGATAGCCGTCGTCGCCGTCGTGGCGACGGGCATCGGTGTCGCGATGATGACGAACAACTCGTCGGACAAGGGCACCACGCAGAACATCGCGGACGGCGAGAAGTCCGGCGGCCAGGGCGACGCGGACAAGTCCGACGACTCCTCGAAGAAGAAGGACGACAAGGACAAGGGCGACAAGCCCAAGAGCAACTCCACCAACGCGCAGCTCAAGCGTGACGCCTCCACGCTCCGCCTGAGCGGCGGCGCGACCACGGAGAAGATCGTCAACGGCGCGCAGGCCACGGACGGCCTGTACATCACCGGCATGAACCAGGTGGGCGCCGCCGTGGAGTGGACGGTCGACGTGGACGCGGGCGGCGACTACCGCCTCAACGCCCGTTACGGCGTCCCCGGCAAGGACGCCAACCTCACCATCTCCACCAACGGCAAGGGCGACACCCGTCCCATCAGCATGAAGAACTTCGGCGGGACGAAGGAAGGCGACTGGGAGGCCGGGTGGAAGAACACCTGGTCGATCATCAAGCTCAACAAGGGCACCAACACCATCAAGGTGTCCTGTGAGCCGGGCAACGCCTGCGAGGTCCACCTCGACCAGCTCTGGCTCACCAAGGGCGGGGCCTGACGGCCCTGAGGAACCCCGCCACCGTCTCCGCCATCGCTTCCCTCGCCGGTGCCAGGTAGGCGCGCGGGTCGACGGTCTGCGGGTGGGCCTGGAGGAAGGCCCTGACCGCGCCCGTGAAGGCCGCGTTGAGGGCCGTACCGACGTTGATCTTCTTCATGCCGGCGGCCACCGCGCGGCGGAGTTCGGCGTCCGGCACGCCCGAGGAGCCGTGCAGCACCAGCGGCACGGGCACCGCCGCGCGCAGGGCGGCGATCAGGGTGTGGTCGAGGGTCGCCGTGCGTTCGGTCATCGCGTGCGAGCTGCCGACGGCCACGGCGAGGGCGTCCACGCCGGTGTCGGCGACGTAGGCGGCCGCCTCGGCGGGGTCGGTCCGCACGCCCGGCGTGTGGGCGTCGCCCGGCTTGCCGCCGACGCGGCCGATCTCGGCCTCGATCCAGATGCCGCGCGCGTGGGCCCAGCGGGCCGCCTCCGCCGTCGCCTTCACGTTCTTCGCGTAGGGCAGCTTCGAGGCGTCGAACATGACGGAGCCGAAGCCGTGGGCGGCGCAGGCCCGGAGGAGGTCCGCGCTCTCGACGTGGTCGAGGTGGAGCGCGAGCGGCGCGCGTGAGGCGCGGGCCACCGCGGCGGTGGCGGCGGCGATGGGGGCCAGGTCGCCGCCGTGGAACCGCACCGCGTTCTCGGAGACCTGGAGCACGGCCCCGGCCCCCGCGCTCTCGGCGCCGGCGGCGATCGCCTCGGCGTGCTCGACGGTGATGACGTTGAAGGCGAGAACGGCGCCGTCCGAGGCACCGGACATCAGCTCGCTCGTGCGGACCAGGGGCATGCGGCCTCAACTCCCTCAGCGGTGACGGCTGTCGCCGGATAAGTGGCAGGCGCTCACAGGGCGGTCACCCGCACCCGCGGCAGCGACTCCTCGTACAGCACGGGGTCGTACTCGCCCGCCGCCGGTGCGCGCACGGCCGCCGTCGCCAGGGCCACCGCGCGCGTCAGCCGGTCCGGCCAGGGCAGGCCCTCGGCCAAGGCCGAGAGGAGGCCGGCCACCGCCGCGTCGCCCGCGCCCGTCGGGTTGCCCGGCAGGGGCTTCGGCGGGGCGGCGCGCCAGGTGCCCTGGGGGGTGAGGGCGAGCATCCCGTCGGTGCCCAGCGAGGCGGCCACCGCGTGGGCGCCCCGGCGGCGGGCGTCCTGCGCCGCGCGCAGCGGGTCCGTGGAGCCCGTCAGCGCCGCCAGCTCGGCGGCGTTGGGCTTGACCACGTCCGGGCGGGCCGCGATCCCGCGGCGCAGCGGCTCGCCGCTCGTGTCCAGGAGCACGGGCACCCGGCGCGCCCGCGCCTCCCGCACCAGGTGGGCGTACGCCCCCACCGGCACCCCCGGCGGCAGGCTGCCGCACAGCGCCACGGCCGAGGCGTCGTCCAGCAGGCGGGCGTAGCGCTCGCCGAAGGCGGCCCACTCGTGCGGGGAGACGTGCGGTCCCGCCTCGTTGAGCTGGGTCGTGTCACCCGTGCCCGCGTCGACGACGGCGACGGTGCGGCGGGTGGCGCCGGTTATCTCCAGGAGCTGGTCGCCGAGGGTGCCGTCGGCGGGGGCGCACTCGGACAGCAGACGCCGCACGGTCTCCCCCGTGGTGCCGCCCGCGAAGCCCGTCACCACCGTCTCGTGGCCCAGGGCGGCCAGCACGCGCGCCACGTTGAGCCCCTTGCCGCCGGGTCGTTCGAGGACCCGGGTGACGCGGTGTGAGGTGTGCGGGAGCAGGCGCGGAACGCGATACGTCAGATCGAGCGCTGTGTTGAGCGTGACCGTGAGGATCAACGGCGCCCCTCCCGTGACTTCCCTGTGACGGGTCTCCCATGACGGCTGCGCCAGCGATCATGCCAAAACAGCGGCGGCAGGCCCAGACCCCGGGACCCGCCACCGTTGTTCCTCCGGGTGCGGAGGGGGGAAATACGCGGAGGATCAGTGCACTTCGGGCCGGACCAGCCACTCGCCCTTGCGCATCACGCCCACCAGGTCGTACGAACCGTCGAGCACGACCAGGTCCGCGTCCATGCCCGGCTCCAGTGAGCCGACCCGGTCGCCCAGGCCCAGCAGCCGCGCCGGATTCGCCGAGAGTGCCCGGACGACGTCCTCCACCGGCAGCCGGTCGACGGTCACCGCGCGCTTGAAGGCCGTGTCCAGGGTGAGCGTCGAGCCGGCGATCGAGCCCGCCGTCGGGCCGTCGGCGATGCGCGCCACCCCGTCCTTGACCTCGACGCTCATCGGGCCGAGCGGGTACATGCCGTCGCTCATGCCGGCCGCGCCCATCGCGTCGGTGATGAACGCGACCCGGTCCGCGCCCGCCCGCGCGAACGCCAGCTCGAGGACCGCCGGGTGCAGATGCGTGCCGTCGTTGATCAGCTCGACCGTCACCCGCTCGTCCTCCAGGAGCGCGGCGATCGGCCCGGGGGCGCGGTGCAGCAGCGACGGCATCGCGTTGAAGAGGTGGGTGGCGACGGTGGCGCCCGCGTCGACGGCCTCCAGTGCGGCCTCGTACGTGGAGTCGGTGTGGCCCACGGCCGCGACGACGCCGTGGTCGGCGAGCAGCCGTACGGACGCGAGGCCGCCCGGCAGCTCGGGAGCCAGGGTCATCATCCGCGCCGTGCCGCGGGCCGCGTCGACGAGCTTGCGGACGTCCGCGGGGTCCGGGTCGCGCAGGAGCCCCGGCTGGTGCGCGCCGCAGCGGTGCGGGGAGATGAACGGGCCCTCGAAGTGGATGCCCGCCAGGTCGCCCTGCTCGGTGAGCTCCGCCAGGACGGCCGCCTGCCGGGCCAGGTCGTCCAGGTCACCGGTGACGGTGGAGGCGACCATCGTCGTGGTGCCGTGCGCCCGGTGCGTGCGGATCGCGGTGAGCGCCTCCTCGGCGTCGCCGGAGGAGAAGGACGCGCCGCCGCCGCCGTGCACGTGGACGTCCACGAAGCCGGGGACGATCCAGTGGCCGGTGAGGTCGAAGGTGGGGGGTTCCCCCGCCTGGTCGTCGGCGATCCGCCGGCCGTCGACCGTCACCCGCCCGTCCTCGACCACACCGGTCGGCAGCACCACGCGGGCACCGGCGAGAACCGTTCGTTCGACCATCAGGCGGAAACCTCCGTGAGGGGGGTGGGCTGGGTGGGGACGGCGGGCCCGGCGGGGCCGGGGCCCAGGAGGTCCCAGGCGAGCAGGCCGGCGCCCAGGCAGCCGGCGGTGTCCCCGAGGGCCGCCGGCACGATGTGGGGGGACGTCTGGAAGGTCAGGCGTCCGGCGACGGCCGCGCGCAGCGGCGCGAACAGCGTCTCGCCGGCCTCCGCGAGGCCGCCGCCGACGATGAGCGTGCGGGGGTCGAGGAGGGTGAGGGCCATGACCAGGCCGTCGGCGAGGGCCTCCACGGCGTCCTGCCAGACGATGCGGGCGCGCGGGTCGCCGGCCTCGACGGCCGCGGCGCAGCCGGCGGCGTCGGCGTCCTCCTCGCCGCTCGCCGCGGCCCAGGCCCGGCCGACGGCCGAGGCGGAGGCGAGCGCCTCCAGACAGCCGCGGCCCCCGCAGCCGCAGGGCGGCGCGTCCGGGCCGGTCCGTACGCGGACGTGGCCGATCTCGCCCGCGGAGCCGTGGGCGCCCTCCTCGATGCGGCCGTCGATGCCGATGGCGCCGGCGATGCCGGTGCCGAGGGGGACGAAGAGGAAGCGGTCGGCGCCCTTGCCGGCGCCCAGGCGTCCCTCGGCCAGGCCGCCGGTGCGGACGTCGTGGCCGACGGCGACGGGTACGGCCGGGCTGGTGCCGGTGCCGGTGCTCAGGCGGGTGGCCAGCAGTTCGCGCAGGGGTACGTCGCGCCAGCCGAGGTTGGCGGCGTAGACCGCGGTGCCGGTCGCGGTGTCCACGAGGCCGGGCACGGCGACGCCGGCCGCGACCGCCGGCTCGCCGTACGCGCGCAGCCCGTGCTCCCGCAGCTCCGCGGCGAAGTCGAGGATGCCGGCCACCACGGCCTCGGGGCCCTGGTCGCGGCGGGTGGGCCGGCGGGCCTCGTGGAGCGGCTCGTTGTCCGCGCCGATCAGCGCGGCCTTGATGGCGGTGCCGCCGACGTCGAGGGCGATGACGTGTTTCACGTCGGTAGTTTCGCGCGTCGGGGCACGAAAGGTCTAGTCCACTCGCCGGGGGCGGGGCCGGTGGGGTGGGGGGGTGTTCTCCCCGCCCCGCCCTTTCACCGTTTCCCGAGGCTGCCCCCCGCCCCCCCGCCCCCCGGCCCGCGGCGCGGGCGGTGCCCGGCCGCTGGGGCCGAAGCCGGGCCGGGGCCTATCCCCGCAGGATCACGCTCCGCGTCAGATGGCGGGGCGCGTCGGGGGACAGGCCCCTCGACTCCGCCACCGCCACCGCCAGGCGCTGGGCGCGGACCAGGTCCGCCATCGGGTCGCGGCCGCCGATGTCGTCGGCGACGAGCGTGCCGCCCGTCTGCGCGATCTCGTCGGCCAGCCCCGGCGGCAGCGGGCCGAACGCCCACACCACCCGGCCCGGGCCGGCGACCGCGACCGGGCCGTGGCGGTACTCCATCGCCGGGTACGCCTCCGACCACGCGCCCGCCGCCTCCCGGATCTTCAGCGCCGCCTCCTGGGCCAGGCCGTACGTCCAGCCCGCCCCCAGGAACGTCCACTGCCCGGCCTCCGCCACCCCCGGCGGCAGCGGCTCGGTGACCGAGCCCTCCGCGGCCGTCGCGGCCTGCTCGACCGTGTCCGCCGGCAGGGGCCCGTGGGTCTCCAGGCCCGCGCGCAGGAAGGCCAGGGCCGTGGTCGCGAAGCGCGTCTGCACCACCGACTCCTCGTCCGCCCACTCGAGCACCGCCACCTCGTCCGCCGCGCCCGGCAAGGGGGTCTTCGGGTCGGCGGTGACGGCGAGCGTGGCCGTGCCCGCACGGCTGCGCAGGGCGCCGAGCAGGCGCAGCACCTCGGTCGTCGTCCCGGACCGGGTGATCGCCACGACGCGGTCGTACGGGCGGTCGAGGGGGAACTCCGACGCGGCGAAGGCGTCCGTCTCGCCCTGGCCCGCGGCCTCGCGCAGGGCGGCGTACGACTGGGCCATGAACCAGGACGTGCCGCAGCCGGTGACGGCCACCCGTTCGCCGGGGGCGGGCAGGCCGGGCGCGGCCGCCGCGGTGCGCGCGGCGCGGCGCCAGCAGTCGGGCTGGGTGGCGAGTTCGCGGGCGGTGAGAGAAGGGGACGGCTTCATGCGCTGGTGCTCCTCACGGCGGTGCGACAAGCGGACCTTCCGTGGATAGCAGTCCCGTGTGACCTGGGGGAAGAGTGCTAGGCCGATACCGAAGCGCAACGCGGAGGCCGTAGCCCGTAAGGTGGCGCGCGGGAGAAACTCACGGTCTCCACGGGACTCACGGTCTCCAGGGGGGAGATTCACGGTCTCCACAGAGCGAACACGAACCACGAGGTGGGTAGCAGCAGTGCAGCGGCGGCGGTTCCTTGGCATGACGGCGGCGGGTGCCGCCACGGCGGCGTTGGCGCCGGCGCTGACGGCGTGCGGCGCCGAGACCCCCGGCGGCGACACGAAGCTGAAGCTCGTCGCGGCCGACTACGGCGACAACGCGGCGAACAGCTCCAAGAAGTACTGGAGCTCCCTGGCCAAGGCCTTCGAGTCCAAGAACAAGGGCATCAAGGTCGACGTCCAGGTCTACAGCTGGACCGAGGTCGACAAGAAGGTCGCCGACATGGTCGCCGCGGGCAAGGCCCCCGACCTCGCGCAGATCGGCGCGTACGCCGACTTCGCCGCGGCCGGCAAGCTCTACAGCGCCGACCAGCTGCTCTCCATCCCCACTCAGGCCGACTTCATCTCCGGCATCGCGCGCGCGGGCGAGGTGCACCGCGTGCAGTACGGCCTGCCGTTCGTCTCCAGCACCCGCCTGCTCTTCTACAACAAGAAGCTCTTCGCCAAGGCCGGCGTCGCCAAGGCCCCCGAGAGCTGGGACGAGCTCCAGGCCGCCGCGGTCAAGCTCAAGGCGGCCGGCGTGCAGATACCTTTCGGCCTGCCCCTGGGCCCCGAAGAGGCGCCCGCCGAGATGATGATGTGGATCCTCAGCGCCGGCGGTGGCTACACCGACAAGAACAGCACCTACACGATCGACTCCGAGGCCAACGTCAAGGCCTTCAAGTGGCTGCGTGACGAGCTCGTCGGCAAGGGCCTCGTCGGCCCCGGCGACCCCGCCCGCACCAACCGCCAGGACGTCTTCGACGCCTTCACGCGCGGCGAGGTCGGCATGCTCAACGGCCACCCGACGCTGATGCAGCAGGCCAAGGCCAAGCGCATCGACTTCGACACGGCGCCGCTGCCGGGCTACGCGGGCAAGGCCAAGGCGACCATGGGCGTCGCCGACTGGATGATGGCGTTCAGGCAGAACGGCCACCGCGAGCAGATCGGCAAGTTCCTCGACTTCGTCTACAGCAAGGACAACGTGCTGTCCTTCTGCACGGACTACCGCCTGCTGCCGGTGACCACCGCCGCCTCCGAGGCGATGCGCGCCGAGCGCGCCAACGCCGACCTGTGGCCCTTCCTGGGGCAGCTGACGAACGCCGAGTTCTACCCGGCGGACAAGACCTCCTGGGCGAAGGTCAGCAAGACGGTCAAGGAGAAGATCGGCATGGCCGTGCGCCCCGGCGGCGACCCCGAGTCCATCCTCAGCGAGATCCAGCGCGAGGCGACCGCGACGGAGAACACCGGCCGGTAGGGCCGCCCCGGTACGTTGGAGCACGTGGAGTCGTACGAGGAGCACGGCGCGCCGGAGCCCGGCGCGCTGTCCGAGCGGGAGCTGGGCGTGCTCGCGCTGGAGCGGGAGTCGTGGGCCGGGCCCGGCGCGAAGGAACGCGCCGTCCGGGAGCGGCTCGGCATCACCCCGACCCGCTACTACCAGCTTCTCAACGCCCTCCTCGACGACCGCCGCGCCCTGGAGCACGACCCCGTCACGGTCAACCGGCTGCGGCGGCTGCGCGACGCCCGCCGCGCGCGTCGCTGAGCGCCCCGCACCGCCCCTCGCGGCGGGGGCATCCCCGGCCGCCGCGTGGGTAGGGTCGCCCCCATGGGCAGCCACTCCCTTCCCGCACCCGTGACCGAGGCCGGCCGCGAGGGCCTGGCCGCGCTGCTCGCGCGGCCGGAGCGCGCGGTCGTCGCGCTGGACTTCGACGGCACCCTCGCCCCGATCGTCCCCGACCCCGAGCGGGCCCGCGCCCACCCCGGCGCCGTGCCGGCCCTGGCCCGGCTGGCCCCGCACCTGGCCTCCGTCGTCGTGATCACCGGACGGCCGGCGGACGTCGCGGTGCGGTACGGCGGCTTCGCCGGCGTCGCGGGCCTCGACCGCCTGGTCGTGCTCGGCCACTACGGCGCCGAGCGCTGGGACGCGGCGACCGGCACCGTGAGCGCCCCCGCCCCACATCCCGGCGTCGCGGCCGCACGGGCCGAGCTGCCCGGCCTCCTCGACGCGTCGGGCGCCTGGAAGGACGCCGCGTGGCCGCAGTCCGCGCCCGTCGAGGACAAGGGCGGGCGCGCCGTCGCCGTCCACACCCGGCGCGCCCCCGACCCGCAGGCCGCCTTCGAGGCCCTGCGCGCCCCGCTCGCCGGTCTCGCCGAGCGGCACGGCCTGGTCCTGGAGCCGGGCCGGCTGGTGCTGGAGCTCCGCCCGCCGGGCATGGACAAGGGCGTGGCCCTCGCCGGCCACGTCCGTGCCACGGGCGCCGGGTCCGTCCTGTACGCCGGTGACGACCTCGGCGACCTCGCCGCCTTCGCGGCCGTCGAGGAGCTGCGCCCGCAGGGCGTGCCCGGGCTGCTGGTGGGCAGCGGCAGCGCCGAGGTCACCGCGCTCGCCGAGCGCGCCGACCTCGTCGTGGACGGGCCGGACGGCGTCGTGGAACTGCTGACGGCGCTGGCGGACGAGCTCGGCTGACCCCGTCCGCCGTCCCCCGTTCCCCTTCTACCGGTCCTTACGGCGTCTTCCTTCCGGTCCTTCCGGCGTCAGCCGTCGTCCTCGTCCTTCTGCTCCTCCTTCGGCGCCTTCTTGTCCGTGCTGACGCCGAGCACGGACAGCGCGGTCGTCCAGTCCTTCGCGATGGCCCGCTGGGCCGTCACCAGGTCCGTCTTCCCCGCGCAGATGGCGGCCTTGACCTTGCTCTCGACCACGTCCTTGGGGTTGTTCGGCCCGGCACCGGCCTTGTGGCCGGGGGAGGGCGGCTGGACCCAGAGGTTGCGGGGGTCGTTGGGGTCGCCGCCGAGCTGGAGACTGATGAGGTGGTCGTACTCGGCGTCCTTCAGCGAGCCCTTGTAGCCGTACGACGCGGCGTTGGCGGTCTTCTCGCGGCCGGTGATGTTCGTGGGCGGCCGGATGCCGGCGGTGTAACCGCCGCGGCAGATGGTGGTCTTGAGGGTGGCCTGGGTGACCTTCGGATTGGTCGCGCCCGGCGTGCACTTGGGGTCGGGCAACGGCTGCTTGTCGGCGGTGTAGCGGTAGGCACAGGTGCCGGGGGCGGGCTGCTGCTGCACGGTGTAGGCGGGCTGGGGGCCGGGGCCTGCGGGGATCGTGCCGTCGGCCGTGCCGCCGGAGGGACCGCCGGGTGAGGCCGTGCCCGAGGGGGTCCCCGGAGCGGGGCCCGTGGGTGGGGGCGCGGCCGACTGGCCGGCCTTCGTGCCCTTGGCGTCGGTCTTGTCGTCGCCGCCGGAGTCGGAGGAGCAGCCGGCGGCCGTGAGGACGATGACGGTGGTGGCAGCCGTGAGTACGGCCCAGCGCGGGGCTATTGGCATGTGACATGGCTACCCGGGGCGGACCCGGCTGCCGCGCCGCACCGCGCCGGGGCGGAAGCGTCCGCCGCGCACGGCACGGCGGGGCGGGGGCGGCGCGTGCTCCGGTCGCGTGGGCGCGCGCCACCCCCCGGGGCTACCGCCGGGAGGCGTCCCCGCCCGGCCCGGACCGTTCCAGCGCGGCCAGTTGGTCCACGAACCACCGCGCCGGTGACAGCGCCGTCGCCGCCGAGGCCAGCCGCTTCGTGCGCTCCGCCCGCTCCGCCGGGTCCATCGACAGCGCCTCGTGGAGGGCGCGGGCGGTGGCCTCCACGTCGTACGGGTTGACCGTGATCGCGTCGTCGCCGAGCTCCGCCGCCGCGCCGGCCTCGCGCGAGAGGACCAGGGCGCAGCCGCGGTCGGAGACCACGGGCACCTCCTTGGCGACCAGGTTCATGCCGTCCCGGATGGGGTTGACCAGCGCCACGTCCGCGAGCCGGTAGGCGGCCAGCGACCGGGGGAAGTCGTCCTCCAGATGGAGGACGACCGGCTCCCAGTCCTCCGTGCCGAACGCGGCGTTGATCTCCCGGGCGACCCGGGCCACCTCGGCCATGTAGTGGCGGTAGACCACGAGGTCCTGGCGGGAGGGGTAGGCGAAGGCGATGTGCACGACCTTGCCGCGCCACTGCGGACGGTCCTCCAGCAGCCGCCGGTAGGCGCGCAGGCCGCGCACGATGTTCTTGGACAACTCGGTGCGGTCGACCCGGACGATCGCCCTGCGGCCCGGCCCGACGCGCTCGCGCAGCACCGCCATCCGCTGTTCCACGTCCTCCCGGTGGGCGCGCTCGCGCAGGAAGTCGCCGTCCGCGCCGAGCCCGTGCACCCCGAGCCGCGTCGTCCGCCCCTCGAACCGCACGGCCACGGCCGCGCCGCCCGCGCCGTCCTCCCGCACGACCTCCGCTCCCAGCACGTCCGCGCAGCACCCCGCGAAGGCCTCCGCCCAGCGCCGGGTGAGGAACGCCGCCCGGTCGCCGCCCAGGACGCCGCGCAGGACCTGCTCGGCGATGTCGTCCGGCAGCAGGCGGTAGTAGTCCGGCGGGGCCCAGGGCGTGTGCGAGAAGTGCCCGATCCGCAGGTCCGGGCGGCGCTCCCGGAGCAGCCCCGGCACCAGCGTGAGGTGGTAGTCCTGGACGAGCACGGAGGCGCCCTCCGCGGCCTCCTCCGCGAGGGCGTCCGCGAAGGCGGTGTTGTACGCCTCGTACGCCGCCCACTGCGCGCGGAACTCCGCGTCGAAGACCGGTTCGAGCGGGGTCTGCCAGAGCATGTGGTGGAGGAACCACAGCACCGAATTGGCCACCCCGTTGTAGGCGGCGGCGAAGGTGTCGGGCGCGATGTCCAGCATCCGCACCCGGTGGCCTGCGGTGTCGGACGCGGGGAGCCTCGGGCCCGCGCGGCGGGCCGCCTCGCGGTCCCCCTCGCCCATCGCGGCGCACACCCACACCGCCCCGGCGTCCGGCCCGATGGCGCTGAGTCCCGAGACCAGGCCGCCACCGCCCCGCCCCGCCGCGAGCGACCCGTCCTCGCGCAGCTTGTACGCGACGGGCCCGCGGTTGGAGGCGACGACGATGGGTGCGCTGTGCGTGTGCTCATCGACCATGACCGCAGCCTTGCCGCCCGGCGAACCGCTCAAACGTACGCCTAAGCGGCATGCCGCCGGGCGTACTCCGGTATCTCCGTCATCG
Organism: Streptomyces cinnamoneus; assembly: GCF_002939475.1. Classification (NCBI taxonomy): domain Bacteria; kingdom Bacillati; phylum Actinomycetota; class Actinomycetes; order Kitasatosporales; family Streptomycetaceae; genus Streptomyces; species Streptomyces cinnamoneus. Next base: position 4,025,196 of record NZ_PKFQ01000001.1, read on the forward strand.
GCGGCCGCTCCAGCGTGTCCACCTCGTACGTGCGCGGGACGAATCCCTCCGCCGTCCGCTCGAACTGGGTGAGCGCCGGGCGCACCAGATGGCCGCGGGCCAGTCGCAGCTGCGCGGTGCGGTAGATGGCGGCGGCCATCCGGCCGAGCGCGCGCCCGTCCTGGTGGCGGTGCTTGCGCACGCCCACGTCCACCTGGGCCAGCGCGTCCAGCCCCACGGTGTGCAGCGCGTCCACCAGCAGACCCAGCTCCACGCCGTACCCCACGGGGAACGGCAGCCGCTCCAGCAGCGAACGCCGGGCCGCGTACTCGCCGCCCAGCGGCTGCACGAAACCCGCCAGCTGCGGCCAGTGCAGGTTCAGCAGCGGACGGGCCACCAGCTCGGTGACCCGGCCGCCCTGGCCGGACAGCGAGCCGAGGGGGCGGTCGTACATCGCCTTGACGAAGTCGACGTCCGGGTCGGTCAGCAGCGGGCCGACGATCCCCGAGACGAAGTCCGCGGAGAACTCCTTCAGGTCCGCGTCGACGAAGCACACCACATCGCCGGTCGTCACCAGCAGCGACCGCCACAGCACCTCACCCTTGCCGGGCAGCGCGGGCAGCCGCGGCAGGATCGCGTCGCGGGGCTCCACCCGCGCCCCGGCGGCCGCGGCGACCTCCGCGGTGCGGTCCGTGGACCCCGAGTCCAGCACCACCAGCTCGTCGACCAGGGGCACGTCCCCGGTCATCAGCTCCCGGCGGATGACGGCCGCGATCTCGCCGACCGTGGCCTCCTCGTCCAGCGCCGGCAGCACGACGCTGACCGTGGTGCCGGAGCCCGCTTTCGCGGCGAGCAGCTGGTCGAGCGGACGGTCGGCTGCGGACCAGGACCGCCGGGCGAGCCAGCGCTCCACCTCTTCCAGCACGTGTACGACTCCTCATGTTCGTGGCATGCGTGGTGACGCATCTCGCGGTGCGGACGACCCTCTCAAGCGTCCGTGCCTTCGGTTACAGTCTTGAACAACGCGGAGAGCCCCCGCATGCCGGGGTCGCGTCGCGCACAAACGCCTGGGCCCCGCCCAGCGCCATACCGCTCATCCAGAGGGGCAGAGGGACACGGCCCGTTGAAGCCCCGGCAACCCTCCAGCCGGTCTCACCGATCACTCGGCGAGGCTCCCGGCGGGGAAGGTGCCAATTCCGTCTCATGGCGAGGTTCGCCATGAGGAAGATGAGGAGAAAGGGCCTCGCCTCCATGGCTGTCCAAGCCGTTGAAAGCGCTACCACTTCCGACGTCCCCGCCCCCTTCGGGCCCGCCGTCGCGCTCTCCTGCCGCGAGTGCGGCGAGCGCTTCGCCCTCGGTCCCGTCTTCGCCTGCGCGAGCTGCTTCGGGCCGCTGGAGGTGGCCTACGACCTCCCGGCCGGTGACCCGGAGACCCTGCGCCGCCGCATCGAGGCCGGACCGGCGAACATCTGGCGCTACGCCCCGCTGCTGCCCGTCCCCGCCGACGTCGCGGACAAGCCCGGTCTGAACCCCGGCTTCACCAAGCTCGTCAAGGCCGACAACCTCGCCCGCGAACTGGGCGTCACCGGCGCCCTCCACGTCAAGGACGACTCCGGCAACCCCACGCACTCCTTCAAGGACCGCGTCGTCGCCGTCGCCGTCGAGGCCGCGCGCGCCTTCGGCTTCACCACCCTGTCCTGCTCCTCGACCGGCAACCTCGCGGGCGCCGTGGGCGCCGCCGCCGCGCGGGCGGGCCTGAAGTCCTGCGTCTTCATCCCGCACGACCTGGAGGCGGGCAAGGTCGTCATGGCCGCCGTCTACGGCGGCGACCTCGTCGGCATCGAGGGCACGTACGACGACGTCAACCGCTTCTGCTCCGAACTGATCGGCGACCCGCTGGGCGAGGGCTGGGGGTTCGTCAACGTCAACCTCCGGCCGTACTACGGCGAGGGGTCCAAGACGCTGGCGTACGAGATCTGCGAGCAGCTGGGCTGGCGGCTGCCGGACCAGATCGTGGTCCCGATCGCCTCCGGCTCCCAGCTGACGAAGATCGACAAGGGGCTGCGGGAGCTGATCGCGCTCGGACTGGTCGAGGACCGTCCGTACAAGATCTTCGGAGCGCAGGCGGCGGGCTGCTCGCCGGTCTCCCGCGCCTTCAAGGACGGGCACGAGGTGGTGCGGCCGGTGAAGCCGGACACCATCGCCAAGTCGCTGGCCATCGGCAACCCCGCGGACGGCCCGTACGTCCTGGACATCGCCCGGCGCACGGGCGGTGCGGTGGAGGACGTGACGGACGAGGAGATCGTCGACGCGATCCGGCTGCTCGCCCGCACCGAAGGCGTCTTCGCCGAGACGGCGGGCGGGGTCACGGTCGGCGTGACGCGGAAGCTGATCGAGAACGGCCTGCTCGATCCCGCCCTCACGACGGTCGTCCTCAACACGGGGGACGGGCTCAAGACGCTGGACGCGGTGGCCGCCGGCCCCACGGCGACGATCCGCCCGTCACTGGAGGCGTTCCGGGCGGCGGGCCTGTAGGTCCTGGGAGCGGTTCCCTCCCCGCCACTTCCCCGTCCGCCCCGGCGGCGGGCGGGCGCACCTCACCACTTCCCCGATCCGAAGGCGACCCCATGAGCGTCAACGTCCGCATCCCCACCATCCTGCGCACCTACACCTCCGGCCGCGCCGAGGTGACCGTCGAGGGCGCCACCCTCGCCGAGGTCATCGCCTCGCTGGAGGCCGGCCACCCCGGCATCGCCGCCCGCGTCCTGGACGACAGCGGCAAGCTGCGCCGCTTCGTGAACGTCTACGTCAACGACGACGACGTGCGCTTCGAGGGGGGCCTTGAGACGCCCACCCCGGACGGCGCCGGCGTCTCGATCATTCCGGCCGTCGCAGGCGGCTGACCGGCGGCGTCGCCCTTTCAGAGGGTTCCTCGGGAATTCCCCCGGAGTCACCCCGTCCGTAAACCGGACGGGGTGATTCCGTCTGTTGAACCGCGATACAGTTGGGGCGTTCCCCCTCCGGTGTCACTGCCGAACGCATATGAGAACCCGTCAAGTTGTGCGCGAAACATGCGCACGAATTGCCGGGTTGGTGGCGTTTTGCCCAGCCCGACTTGCCCGGGATGCTGTCGAAATCGGTACGAATAACCGATCGGCCGCGCCCGGATTTCTCGTCCGAGTGACCTGTTGCAGACGGCATCCGTGCAGATACATTCAGCCGCGGTCGACGCGTTCCGGCGCACACCCCCATCCTGTCTGGGGGTGAGGTCTGACCCGGGTCCGCGAAGTGCGGTCCTGTGCAAGGGCCAGTAATAGGGGAGTTAGGCATGGCTCAGGGCACCGTCAAGTGGTTCAACGCGGAGAAGGGCTACGGCTTCATCGCGGTCGACGGTGGTGCGGATGTTTTCGTCCACTACAGCGCGATTCAGATGGACGGCTACCGCACCCTCGAGGAGGGTCAGCGGGTCGAGTTCGAGATCTCGCAGGGCCAGAAGGGGCCGCAGGCGGACATGGTGAGGGTCTCCGCCTGACCGCGTCGCATCGACCATCGGCTCACACAGCTCGCCGAAGGGCCCGTACCGAGGAGGTACGGGCCCTTCGTGTGTGCGCGGGTCCGGCTGGGCAGGATCGACCAGGCGCCCGGCTGACGAGCCCCCCGCTTGAGCCAAGGCGCTTGCACTCGATGGGGTCGAGTGCTAATCATTGGGCTTAGCACTCTCCTGGTGAGAGTGACAGATTTGGACCGTCGGTGAGGTCGGCGAGCCAAGCGGGGCAAGGAACCGCAGGGCACGCAGGCCGTCCGTCGCGGGCGCCAGTGCGGTCCGGAGCAGTCTCCACCCCGTCCTGGGAGGACCACTTCACATGGCCAAGATCATCGCGTTCGACGAGGAGGCACGGCGCGGTCTCGAGCGCGGGATGAACCAGCTCGCCGACGCCGTCAAGGTCACCCTTGGCCCCAAGGGCCGCAACGTCGTCCTCGAGAAGAAGTGGGGCGCCCCCACGATCACCAACGATGGTGTCTCCATCGCCAAGGAGATCGAGCTCGAGGACCCGTACGAGAAGATCGGCGCCGAGCTGGTCAAGGAGGTCGCGAAGAAGACGGACGACGTCGCCGGTGACGGCACGACGACCGCGACCGTCCTCGCCCAGGCGCTGGTCCGCGAGGGTCTGCGCAACGTGGCCGCCGGTGCCAACCCGATGGCGCTGAAGCGCGGCATCGAGAAGGCCGTCGAGGCCGTCTCCGCCTCGCTGCTCGAGCAGGCCAAGGACGTGGAGACCAAGGAGCAGATCGCCTCCACCGCCTCCATCTCCGCCGCCGACACCCAGATCGGCGAGCTCATCGCCGAGGCCATGGACAAGGTCGGCAAGGAAGGCGTCATCACCGTCGAGGAGTCCCAGACCTTCGGTCTGGAGCTGGAGCTCACCGAGGGTATGCGCTTCGACAAGGGCTACATCTCGGCGTACTTCGCCACCGACATGGAGCGTATGGAGGCGTCCCTGGACGACCCGTACATCCTGATCGTCAACTCGAAGGTCTCCTCGGTCAAGGACCTGCTCCCGCTGCTGGAGAAGGTCATGCAGTCGGGCAAGCCGCTGCTGATCATCGCCGAGGACGTCGAGGGCGAGGCCCTGTCGACCCTGGTGGTCAACAAGATCCGCGGCACCTTCAAGTCCGTCGCCGTCAAGGCCCCGGGCTTCGGCGACCGCCGCAAGGCCATGCTGGGCGACATCGCCATCCTCACCGGTGGCACGGTCATCTCCGAGGAGGTCGGCCTCAAGCTGGAGAACGCCGGTCTCGACCTGCTCGGCCGCGCCCGCAAGGTCGTCATCACCAAGGACGAGACGACCATCGTCGACGGTGCCGGTGACAGCGACCAGGTCCAGGGCCGCGTCAACCAGATCCGCGCCGAGATCGAGAACAGCGACTCCGACTATGACCGCGAGAAGCTCCAGGAGCGCCTCGCGAAGCTGGCCGGCGGCGTGGCCGTCATCAAGGCTGGTGCCGCGACCGAGGTCGAGCTCAAGGAGCGCAAGCACCGCATCGAGGACGCCGTCCGCAACGCGAAGGCCGCCGTCGAGGAGGGCATCGTCGCCGGTGGTGGCGTGGCCCTGCTCCAGGCTTCCTCGGTCTTCGAGAAGCTCGACCTCGAGGGCGACGAGGCCACCGGTGCCAACGCCGTCAAGCTGGCCCTGGAGGCCCCGCTCAAGCAGATCGCCGTCAACGGCGGCCTTGAGGGCGGCGTCGTCGTCGAGAAGGTGCGCAACCTGACCGTCGGCCACGGCCTGAACGCCGCGACCGGTGAGTACGTCGACATGATCGCCGAGGGCATCATCGACCCGGCCAAGGTCACGCGCTCCGCGCTGCAGAACGCCGCGTCCATCGCCGCGCTCTTCCTGACCACCGAGGCCGTCATCGCCGACAAGCCGGAGAAGGCCGCCGCGGCCGCTCCGGGCGGCATGCCCGGCGGTGAGATGGACTTCTGATCCGCACCGGATCACCTGTCCTAAACGCTGTACGCCGAGGGCGGCACCCCCTGAACGGGGGGTGCCGCCCTCGGGCTTTCCCGGCGAGTGGTGATGCTCAGCAGGACTCGAGAGCCGCGATCGTGTCCGTCTCGTAGTGGCCCGACGTCTCCTTGCTCTCGTTCGGAGCGACGGCGAAGCATTCGCTCGTACGGTACGTCTCGTACCCTATGAGCCACTTGACCTTGACGTTGTAGGTCTTGGCCTGATCACCCGCACAGTTGTTCGTCACCGTGGCCTTGGGGACCCAGCCCCAGGTGTACTTGGCGGTGACGCAGGACGGCGGGGTCTTGGTGTCCGCCGCCGAAGCGGTCGGGGCCAGAAGCCCGGTGGCGGCGATGGCGGCAGCGGCGGTCAGGGCCCCCGCGGCCAGCGGCTTGCGTGCTCGCATGGTCACTCCCTTGATGAAGATCAAAAAGAGTGATCACCATAAGTACGAATTGCCGTCGTCGTCACGCTAGTTCTTCCGAGCGCCGGTGCTTTTCGGCCATCTGCCGGTCGGCCCGCTCGCCGTCGTGTCCGGCGAAGCCGAAGAAGTACGTCGCCAGGAAGCCCGCCGCGTACCCCACCAGCAGCCCAGCCCCGTAGACCGCGACCGCCCGCCCCAGTCCGTGGCCGCCCGTGAGCAGCGGGAACAGCGCCCAGCCCGACGGGCCGATGGCCGTCGCGCCCACCGGGTCGCCGAGCTGGGCCAGCAGGCCGAGGAAGCCGCCGCCGAACGCGCCGCCCACGCACGCCGTCACGAACGGGCGCCCCAGCGGAAGCGAGACCCCGTAGATCAGCGGTTCGCCGACGCCCAGCAGCCCGGCCGGCAGGGCCGAACGGATGATCTTCCGGAGGGACTTGTTCCGTCGCAGTCGCACATAGACCGCCAGCGCCGCGCCCACCTGGCCCGCGCCCGCCATCGCGAGGACGGGCAGCAGGACCGTGTGGCCCTGCTCGCTGATGAGGGTGGTGTGGATGGGGATCAGGGCCTGGTGCAGGCCCAGCATCACCAGCGGCAGGAAGAGGCCGCCCAGGACGAAGCCCGCCGCGGCGCCCCCGCCGGTCAGCAGCCAGTCGGCGCAGCGGCCGATGGCCGAGGAGACCGCGCCGGCGGCGTACATCAGCCCGTAGAGCGTGACCAGACCCGGCAGCAGCACCGTCAGGAAGGGGGTGAGCAGCACGTCCACGGACTCCGGCACCCTGCGGTGGCACCACTTCTCCACGGCCACCGCCAGCAGCGCCGCGGCGAGTGCGCCGAGGACGCCGCCCTGGCCGGGGGAGAGGGTGTGGCCGAAGGCGTGCACGTGGGTGACGCCCGGACAGACGATGACGGCCGCCACCGCGCCGCCCAGGACGGGCGTGCCGCCGAACTCCTTGGCGGTCTGGTGGCCCACGAAGACGGCGATGAGCGCCATGAACCCGGCGGCGATCGCGGTGAGCGCCGGTACGAGCGCGGGTGCCCAGTGCAGGTTGGCCAGCAGGCCGGCGAGGCCGGCGATGACGCCGCAGCCGATGAGCGCGGGGATGAGGGGGACGAAGACCTGGGCGACGCGGCGCAGGAGGAGCTTGAGGGGGGTGGCGTTGCGGGCGCCCCGCTCGGCGCGGAGGGCGGCACCGCGCTCCGCGAGCGCCTCGGCGGTGACGGCCGTCCCCGTTCCGGCGAGGCGTCGGAGCTCCGGCGTCACGCGGGCGACCGTGCCCGGGCCCAGCACGATCTGGTACGCCGCGGGGCGCGACGCCGCGTCCTCCACCACGCCCAGCACGCCCGGCAGGGCGCGCAGTCCGTCTCCCCGCACGAGGGCGGGGTCCCGCACCTCCACGCGCAGGCGGGTCATGCAGTGGGTGACGGTGAGGAGGTTCGCGGTGCCGCCGAGGAGGGGGAGGAGGGCGGTGGCGGTGGCGCGGTGCTTGCTGTGGTCGTCTGCTGCCATGGGCCTTGCTCTGTGGGGGGAGTGACGGGGCGTCAGTCGGCGGCGGCGCGGAGGGCTGCGCGCAGGTGGCCGTGGGACTGGGCGAGGAGCCGGGTGGCGGTGGGGCCGTCGACCTCGCCGAGGAGGACGAGGATGGCGTTCTTCACCTCGCCGTCCGTCGCGGTCAGCGCGGCCTCGATCTCGTCGTCCGCGGCGCCGGTGGCGAGCGAGACGATGCGCCGCGAGCGGGCGCGCAGCTTCTCGTTGGACGCGCGGACGTCGACCATCAGGTTGCCGTAGGTCTTGCCGAGCCGGATCATCGTGATCGTCGAGAGCATGTTGAGGACGAGCTTCTGGGCCGTGCCGGCCTTCAACCGCGTGGAGCCGGTGAGCAGTTCGGGCCCCACGACGACCTCGACGGCGTGCTCGGCGGCCGCGCCGAGCTCCGAGCGGGCGTTGCAGGACAGCCCGATGGTGAGCGCCCCGGCGGCGCGGGCGTGCCGGACCGCGCCCACGGCGTAGGGGGTGCGGCCGGAGGCGGAGACGCCGACGACCGTGTCGTCCGGTCCGGTCCCCAGTGCGTCCAGGTCGGCCGCGGCCAGCTCGGCGCTGTCCTCCGCGCCCTCGACCGCCGCGACCAGGGCCTCGGGGCCGCCCGCTATCAGGCCGACGACCTGGGTGGGGTCGGTGTTGAAGGTGGGCGGGCACTCGCTGGCGTCCAGCACGCCGAGCCGCCCGGCGGTGCCCGCGCCCGCGTAGACCAGCCGGCCGCCGCGGGCCATCCGGGCGGCGGTCGCGTCGATGGCGGCCGCGATCTCGGGCAGCCGCTCGGCCACCGCGGCGGCCACCGTGGCGTCCTCCGCGTTCATGATCTTCGCGATGGCCTGGGTGGGCAGCCGGTCGATGTCCGCGAGGTCGGGGCGGAACGCCTCGGTGGTCAGCGTCGCGAGCTGGGCCCGGAGCGCGGCGAAGGCGGCGGTCGAGGTCATGGGCGGGCGGCTCGTTTCTCGTGGGTCGTGTCCGGTGTCGTCGTGGCTCCCCTCGCGGGCGTCAGCGCGGGGAACGCGGGTCGTGCCGGTGCGCCAGCGCCTCGTACGAGGCGGACAGGGCGGGGGCCGCCCTCTCGTACGTGCGCTGGGCGACGCCGATGAACAGGCAGTCCACCACGAGGAGCTGGCTGGTGCGGCTCGACATGGCCGCCGGCCGCAGTTCGCTCTCCCGGGCGGAGGACGTCGTGAGGATGTGATCGGCGTACTGGGCGATCTCGCCGTCGGGCCGTCCGGTGATGGCGACGGTGGTCGCGCCGTGCTCGAACGCGACTCTCAGGGGCTCGATGACGTCGGTGGTGCGCCCGGAGTGGGTGATGGCGATCGCCACGTCCCCGGAGCGCAGTTGCACCGCGTTGGTGACGGCCAGATGGGGGTCGGCGGGGACGTGGGCGATCAGGCCGATGCGGAGCAGCTTCTGGACGAGGTCCTGCCCGACGAGGTTGGAGGCGCCGATCCCGTAGACGTCGACGCGGCGGGCGGCGGCGAGGGCGGCGACGGCGGACTCCAGGGCGGCCGGGTCGAGCCCGGCTGCGGTGTCCGCCAGGCACTGGGCCTCCTCCTGGGCCAGCTTGGCGACCACGCTGGAGAGCGGGTCGTCGACGGCGATGTCCGCGGTGACGGCGGGCGCCCGGCCGGCCGCCTGCTCGGCGGCGAGGGCGGCGAGCGCGAGTCGCAGGTCGCGGTAGCCGGGGTAGCCGAGGACGCGGGCGGTGCGCACGACGGTGGCCTCGCTGGTGCCCGTGCGCTCGGCGAGGCCGGTGACGGTGAGCGCGGCCGCGCCGGCCGGGTCGTTCGCGAGGACCTCGGCGACGCGCTGCATCGAGCGGGTCATCGAGGGGACGAGGGTGCGCACCTTCGCGGCGAGTGCGGCGGGTGGGGGCGGGGCGGGGGAGACGGCCGTTCCGAAAGTTTCTTTCAGTTCGCTGCTCACCAGTGAAAGGTATTTTCGGGCCGGTGTGCCGTCAACCCTCCGCGCAGCAGACAATGGGTCGCATGGAGCTCGAACAGGCACTGCACACCGCGCGGGCGCTCATCCTCGCCGACCTGGCCGCCGGGGACGTCGCGGAGGCGGACGTCGTCTCGCTCGTCGAGGACGCGGTCGCCCACCGCAGATGGTGGGTCGAGCAGTGGCCGGAGGGCATGGCGTTCCTGCCGGGCCTCGTCGCCCAGGACGTCCAGGACGCGCTGCTCGAACGGTACGGTCGCTGGCCGCTGTGCCCGGTCTGCACGGGGAACGGCGAGCTGCACGCCCTGGAGGTCGAACCGGAGCTGGGCGCCGACCCGCACTGGGCCTGCGCGAAGCAGGCGGTCCTGGTGGCGCGCGTCGGCTCGCTGGGCACGGTGCCGCGTCGGTGACCCTCTACATCGACCCGCCCCACTGGCCGGGCCACGGCCGTTTCTGGTCGCACCTGATCAGTGACGCGTCGCTCGACGAACTCCACGCGTTCGCGGGACGCCTGGGCCTGCCGGAGCGGGCCTTCGACGGCGACCACTACGACGTGGCGTCGGCGTCCTACGCGGACGCGGTGGCCTTGGGCGCGGTCGAGGTGGGCAGCAAGGACGTCGTGCGGCTGCTGACCGCGGCGGGCCTGCGCCGCCGCAAGCGGGGGCGGCGGAACCCCGCCGCGCCCCGCCAGGGTGGTTGACCGGGCGGCTCAGCCCACCTGCGAGGGCGTCCGCACCGCGGCCCCGGCCGACCCGGCCACCACGCGGGAGGGCCCCCGGTGGAGCCGCGAGGCGACCGCCGTCGTGCCCACCGCCAGCGCCGCGAGCAGCGCGCCCAGCCACGCCACGGCGGGGTAGCCCCAGCCGGCGGCGATGACCAGGCCGCCCAGCCACGGGCCGATGGTGTTGCCGATGTTGAAGGCGGCCGTGGTCGTGGCCCCGGCCAGGGTCGGGGCGGCGTTGGCGAGGTTGAACATCCGCGCGTTGAGCGCCGGGGCCGTCATGAAGGCCGCGACGCCCAGCAGCAGCGCCAGCCCCACGGCGACGACCGCCATGTCCGCCGTCAGCGCCAGCGCCGCCAGCACGACGGCCGAGGCGCCGATGCCGCCGTACATCGTCCCGAACAGGTGGGCGTCCGCGACGCGTCCGCCGATGGTCGCACCGATCAGCGCGCCCACGCCGAAGAGGGCGAGCACGGTCGGCACCCAGCTCTCCTTCAGGCCGGCGGTCTCGGTCAGCAGCGGGGCGAGGTAGGAGAAGAGGCAGAAGACGGCGGCGGCGTTCAGCGCGGTGGTGACCAGGGCGAGCCACACCTGGCGGTCGCGGTAGATGCGCAGCTCCGCGCGCAGGCGCGGCGCGTCCTCGCCCGTCGTCGGCTTGGTGGCCGGCACGAGCGCCAGGACACCGGCCAGACCCACCGCCGACAGCGCGGCCACGGCCCAGAAGGCGGCGCGCCAGCCCGCGTGCTGGCCCAGGAGCGCACCGGCCGGCACGCCCGCGATGTTGGCGATCGACAGCCCGCCGATCATGATCGCCATGGCGCGCGCCCGGGCGTCCACGGGCACCAGCGACACGGCCACCGCCGCGCCCACGGCCCAGAACCCGGCGCACGCCAGTGCGCTCACCACCCGCGAGGCGAACAGCACCCCGTACGTGGGCGCGAGCGCCCCGGCCACCTGGCCCAGCCCGAAGACGGCGAGCAGGACGACCAGCGTCGTGCGGCGCGGCAGCCGCAGCGTCGCGGCGGCCAGCAGGGGCGCCCCCACCACCATGCCGATCGCGAAGGCGGACACCAGCAGGCCCGCTTGGGGAATGGAGACGCCCATGTCGCGGGCGATGGGCTGGAGCAGCCCGGACAGCATGAACTCGCTGGTTCCGAGGGCGAAGACGGAGAGGCCGAGAACGTGGACGGCGACGGGCATGGACGTACGGGTCGTGCTGGCGTTCGGCATATCAGGTGCCAGCGCGATCATGTACGCGACTATTCCCGCGGCTCCCCGACCGTCGCCGCGGTGAGCAACTCCAGCTCCGTGGTGAGGTTGCGGCGCGCCAGGAGCTCCCAGCGGTCGTGGCCCAGCGGCGTCCGGTACAGGCGCGGGAGGGCCAGCAGGCGGCGCAGGACGTCGGCGCGGCCCTCACGGAAGGCGGCGTCGGGGACGAAGCCGTACTCCTCGCGGACCGCCGCCGCGTAGGCCGCGTACTCCTCGGGCGCTCCGCCGAGCACGGCCAGGTCGGCGTCGCACAGGGTCTCGCCGTCGCGGTCGCCCGGGGCGGGGTCGTGGCTGACGGTGAGCCGCACCAGGCGGGTGACCTCGGCGGTGCGGGCGGGGTCGACGCCCAGTTCGGACAGGGCGCGCTCGGCGAGGTGGGCGCTGCGCTCCTCGTTCTCCGAGCGGTCGGGGCGGTAGACGGCGTCGTGGAACCAGGCGGCGAGGCGGACGGTGTCGATGTCGTCGGCGTGGGCGGCCAGCGCGTCGAGGTGGTGCAGGACGGCGGCGAGGTGGTCGAGCGTGTGGTAGCGGCGCTGGGGTTCCGACCAGCGCGCGAGGAGGTCGTCGGCGTACGGGCCGGAGTCCGGCTCGGGCGTGGTGCGCACGCGCCGGACGGTCTCCCGCCACCGCGCGTGAAGGGCCTCGTGCCGGGGGTGCTGGGGCTCGGGCGTGGCTGCCATGCGTCCAATTGTGGAGTACGGCTTCGTGTTGGGGTTGGGGGTGTGGCAGGCCGCCTATATATCTAGACCAATTCTTGAGGTCTCTGTGTCAAGACTCATCGAGAGAACTCCTGGGCGGACGGCCTGTCCGAATGGTGGGGCAGGCCGCCCGCCTCAGGGGGCTGGAGGCTCAGGCGCCGGGCACCAGGGCGCGGACCAGGAGAGTGCCGGTCTTCCAGCCCTCCGGCGGAGGGATCTCGTTCGCCAGGGCGTGGCGGAACCCGTGCTCCTTCAGGAGGCCGGTCCACATGTCGGTGGTGTAGTCCCAGCGCTTGACCACGAGGGGGTTCGGGTCGTCGGCCTGATTGATGTACGACGCCTGGCAGCCGTAGCAGCCTTCGACCGGGGGCCGCTGGGAGAACGCGAGCACTCCGCCGGGCTTGAGGACCTGGCGAACGGCGGGGAGCATCTGGCGCGGGTCGGTGAACCAGACGGCGCCGAAGACGGAGTACACGGCGTCGAAGCGCTCGGCGGTCTCGCCCATGAAGTCGAGCGCGCCGCGCTGGTGCAGCTCCAGGCCGGGCAGGTCGCCCCAGCGCTCGCGGGCGGCCTTGAGCTGGACGGGGGAGACGTCGACGCCGACGGCACGGTGTCCGAGGGTGGCCGCATGGGCGAGGTTCCCCCCTGCGCCGCACCCCAGCTCCAGGAGTGCTGCCTTCTCGGCCTCTCCCAGTACGTCGATGCCGGGGCCGTGGTCGGGGTACTGGGTCCAGTTGAACCAGGTGGTCTCACCCTTGGCGTTCTTCTCCCGCCGGCCGCCGGGCTTCCTGCGGGCGTAGGTGTCCCATGCGGTGGTGTCGGTCACGCGCTTCTCCTCGTGCACTCAGAAGGGGTGCCAGCCGCACCAGAAGGTACGGCTGACCAAGGGGTGTATGCCGGGCTCAACCGGCGGCGGTGATGGCGTGCTTCGGGCTGTTGTGGCAGTTCGCGTGGCACTGCGAGCAGTCGGCGATGTCCAGCTCCGGCCAGAACTCCAGGTCGACCGCGTATCCCGCCGCCTGGATGGCGTCCACGGTCCGGGCCCTCAGCCCCTTGCCGCCGCCGTGGTCCTCACGGTCCAGGAACCCGGGCTGGTGGTGGACGAACGTGCCGAACGTCTGCTGGCAGAAGTCGGCGTACGCCTTGGTGCGCAGGACGAACGCGTGCCAGAAGTCATCCACCAGCGGGGACGGGCTGAGCGGCTTCTCGCTGGTCGCGCTGGCGGCCACGAACGCCAGCATCTGACCGACGCCCCGGTGTGCCATGTCGGCGGTGATGTGGTCGTACTTCGCTCGCACGTCGGTGGCGATGGTCTTGCGCAGCTCAGCGCTGACCAGGGTTCCCGCGTCGATCGCGGGCCGTTCCTCAACGATGGTCACGTCTTACCTCCTCGGAAGGGTGGTGCTGGGACGTGAGCCCGCTCTGGTCCCGAGCGGGCGGCTAGGCAGGGCGCAGCGAACGGGCCGATACGGCTCGTGTCGCCTGGCGCTCAGGCGTGCAGCGGGGACACTCGCGCGGCGGGCAGCTCACTGGGTTCGCCAGGATGACGACGGGGCCGTCCCTCCGAACCGCTCGTGGCGGCCCGTACGTTCGCCCGCCGTCCCTGCTCACCCGCAGAGTCATCAGCGCGGCGTCGTCGCCCGGCATCGGCTGCTCGCTGTTCGCCATGCCGACACGCTAGGGACGCCGTCACGCGGACCCCAACAAGGTTCTACGGAGTTTCACACCAGTTAGCCCAGAGCGTCCACAGCAGAGGTGATGAGGGCGCGTGCCTTCGCGCCGTATACGGCGAGGTCGGCGAACTCCCCGAACGCCTTCAGGTACTGGGCTATCTCGGTGGGCGCAGTCACGTTCACCTGTGCAGTCAGCTTCACCTGTGCAGTCAGCAGTTCGACTTGTGCCATGTCCTCGTCGTACACGCTGAACGTCTCGATCATCCACATGCGCCGGGAGGCGGAGAAGGGGATGACCCCGAGAGAGACGGATGGGTAGGCCGTCACCGACAGCAGATAACCGAGCTGACCCGCCATGGTTTCGGCGTCTCCGACCCGGTGGCGCAGGACTGATTCCTCCACCAGCAGCGCGAAGCGGTGGTTACCTTCACGGACCACGTGCGACCGGGCCAGCCGTGCCTCGACTGCTTCGGCGACATCGTTGGGCGTGCCGTGGAAATCCGTGATCGCGCTCATGAGGGCCGTGGCATAGGCGTGGGTCTGGAGCACGCCTGGAATGACGTTCGAGCAGTAGATACGGAACACCCGGGTGCGCTCGAAAAGGGGGATGAACGACTCCTGGAGCCTGCGCAACCCGGTGCGCTGAACCCGCCTCCACTCCACGTACATGGTGGCGGCGGAGCGAGAGGCGGCGATCAGATCCACGGCGACGTCATCCGCCCCGCAGGCAGCGCACCAGGCGCGAATATCGGCGTCGGACGGCGGCGTGACGGCGTTCTCCAGGCGCGACGCCTTGGAGGGGTACCAGCCGGCACGCCGGGCCACCTCCTTGGCGGTCAGCCCGGCGTCCCGGCGGATCTCCCGGAGACGGTCAGCAACGGCCTTCCGGGCTGCCTGAACACTGGATGAGGGTGGGGTGGGCATCTCTGGGCGCGCCGATTAGATCCGGTACTCCTCGTGGGGCGTCGCCCGCTCCCACACGGCCTCAAAGGCGGTAGAACACAGCTTCGCCACCTCGGGCCGCTCGTCCAGTTCCGGCCCGGCGGAACCGCCATCGCCGGTGAAGTGGTTCCACATGATGACCTGCTCGTCGAACAGCCAGAAATCATTGCCGGGAAGAGCGAGATCCGACGCCTTGCGCCGGGGCAGCCAACGCACCAACTCCCCCGCCGCGACGTTCTGGTAGGTGCAGTCGTGTTCGTACCGGATGTAATCGCTCACCGGCTCCGAGACGACCCGTGCACGGCGGAACACAACGCCGCGAGCCACGGCGTCGCGCACCATGGTGTGAAAGTCGTTCCACCACGTTCCCGGTTTGCTGGACGGCCGCCAACCGGCCCGCCAGGCTTCGAACTCGGCCGCTTCCTCGCCGATGCCGTACGAGTCGCGCATTTCGAGGTGCACGGCCGAATGCCTGGTGCTCGCCAGCAGGTCAGTGAACGCCAAGTCGGTCTGCGACATCACAAGCCTCCCTGAGGGCGGGCACCATACGGATCGGCAGCCTCACCACCGCTTCGCTTTCCGGAATGGGCCCCGACTCCCGGCACTGAGCAAGCAGGGCTTCCCCGGCCTTCCAGCCCTGGACGACGATCTCCTGTGCCTCGTCGTCCACCCAAGCCGTGGGGCACTGGGTGCCGTTGGTGTTCGGGTCCTTCGCGATGAACAGTAGCGCCATGACAGCCTCCGTCGGCCTGCCGGTTCTACGGGCGTCTACGAGGCTTGCTTCCCACACCGCTGCCGTCAAGGTTTGACCTGTACCGGGTCGGCGTTGAGCTTCACGGCCACGAGGTCTCCGCGCTGCTCGCGAGTGGTCGTGAACCCGTACGGCGCGATCCCGGACGTGTGGCTGCCTATGTCCCGAAGCTCGGTCTTCGCCGACCGGACGAAGCCACTCGTGCTCTTGCTCTCCTGCTCGGCGAGAGCGGCGATCAAGGCGACGCCCGTGGGGTCGGAGGTGTCGACGAACCGCTCGGTGGCGGAGATCGAAGAGACGCCGTGCTCACGCAGCTCGGCTTCGCTGTTCAGCGCCTCGCGGGCGCCGCGTCGGGTCGGTCGCGACAGCTTGAAGACCACGACCACGTCACACTCGCCTGTGCGAACGGCCTCCCTGAGTGCGTCAGGGCCGGGGGCGGATGACATGGGGGTCATAGCCGCTGAGGCCCACGTCCTCGAAGCGCCCGACGTGCACCCAGCCAGGCTGTGATGCCACGAACGCCTCGCAGGACTTACGCTGTGCTATTGGACTAGACCTGTTTCGTCTTCGCGGCGCCGCGACTGACGGCCCTAAGAGATTGCACGCACGTTGTCCAAGTTACGTGTGTTACTAGAGAGGAATGGTGTCACGTGGGTAGCGATGCAATCTTGGAGGTGATCGCCCTCGGCGCGGAGGACGCGGTGGCGGCGCGGGCCGGAGGTGCGGACCGGCTCGAACTGGTCTGCGACATGGCCGCCAACGGCCTCACCCCGCCCCTGGAGACGTTCGTCGCCGTGCGGGACGCCGTCGACATCCCGGTGCGCGTGATGCTGCGTGCCTCGGACGGCTTCGCGGCCGGTGGCGCCGCGGCGCTCGAAGCACTGTGCGCGCGGGCGCGGGCCCTGCGGGCGGAGGGGGCGCGGGAGTTCGTCCTCGGCTTCCTGACCGACGACGGCCGCGCCGACCTCCCGGCGGTCGCGGCGCTGGCCGACGCGGTCGGGCCGGACGCGCGGTGGACGTTCCACCGCGCGATCGACCACGCGGCGGACCGCGACGCCCTGCGCAAGCAGCTCGCCGACCAGCCGGGCCTGGACACCTACCTGACCGCCGGCTCCGCCGCCGGCGTCGACGACGGCCTCCCGACGCTGCTCGCGGAGGCGGCGCGCGGGAACGAGCCGGGCTACGAGCCGCGGATCCTCGTCGGGGGCGGCCTGCAGCTCAAGCACGTGCCGGTCCTGCGGGCCGCGGGACTCACCGGCTTCCACATCGGCGGCGCGGCCCGCCCCCACGGGTGGGCCGCACCCGTGGCCGCTGACGCGGTGGCCGCCTGGCGGGCGGCGCTGGACGCGTAGGGCGGCCACCGCCGGCGACGGCCTCGGCCGCGCGGCCCTCGCAGGGCCACCCCTGGCTACCGCCGGGGGTGGCCCCGGGCGGGTCCCGTCGGCAATCGGCTGATCGGCCGTCGTCGTACGGGGCGGCCGCGTGGCCCCGTGGCGTGTGTCCCCCCGGACGGGCTGGGCCGTGCGGCCCCCGGGCTCCCTTCCCCCGGCTACCGCCGGCCGGAGGCCCCGGACGGGCTCGGTGTCCCGGACTCCGCCGCCCCCGGGGCGGCCGGGGCGGTCGCGCGTACCGTCCCGGGCCGCTCCCGTGTCGTCGCCGCCGCGAGACCCGTGGCGAGCACCGCCAGGACCGTCGCCGCCAACGGGAACCAGCGCTCGCCCAGCAGGGCGATCGCGATGCTGCCCGCGCCGCCTCCGGCGGCGATGCCCAGGTAGAGCGCGCTGCTGTTGAGGGAGATGAGCAGCGGGGCGTTCGCCGGGTCCAAGGAAGCCAGCCTGTGGGGGAGGGCGACGGCGACGACCCAGCCGGCGAGCGGGGCGGCCACCGCGTAGACGACCGCGCCCGGCATGCTCTCGCCCAGCCACGGCAGCGCCGCGTAGACGAGCGCGGCGACCGGGCCGCCCGCCAGCATGACCGCCCGCGCCCCCACGCGGTCGACCACCCGGCCGCCCAGCCAGCTGCCCGCCACCGAGGCGACACCCGTGACGAGCAGGATCACGCTCAGCCGGCCCGTGTCGCCACCCGTCGCCCCGCCGACCGCGGTGGCGAGGTAGACGTAGACCGCGTTGATGGCGAGGAAGAACATGAAGGTCGTCGCGGCGGCCTCCACGACGCGGCGGTCCCGCAGCGGTGCCAGCCGTTCGCGCAGCCCCAAGGAGGCCGCCGGAGCGGGCAGTTCCCGTAGGAAGGCCGCCAGCCCCGCGAAGGCCAGCACGCCCAGCGCGACGACGAGCCACATCGTCAGCCGCCAGTCGACACGGCCCACGTACGTACCGAGCGGCACGCCGAGCGCGGTGGCGACGGTCAGGCCGCCCATCACGGTGGCCAGCGCCCGGCCCCGCTGCTCCGGCGGCACGAGCGAGGTGGCGACGGCGTTGGCGCTGGGCGTGTAGAGCGCGGCGCCGGCCGCGGCGAGCACGCGCGTGGCCAGCAGCAGCCCGTAGGTGGGGGCGACGGCGCTCAGCGCGTTCGCCACGGTGAAGAGCGCCAGCGCCGCGAGGAGCAGGCGGCGGCGCGGCCAGCGGGCCGTGAGGGTGGCGAGCACCGGCGCGAGAAGGGCGTAGGCGAGGGCGAAGACGGTGACCATCTGGCCGGCCGCGGAGACGGAGACCTCCAGGTCGTCGGCGACGAGGCCGAGGATGCCGGCCATGACCATCGAGTCGGTGCCCATGGCGAACGAGCCGAGAGCGAGTAGGAGCAGGCGGAAACGCACGAAAAAAATCCTCCCCCGGTACAGCCGGTATTGTTTGACGCACGCCAAACAATAGAGACTGTTTGACGGAAGTCAAACAGTTGTACGGACGAGGATGGGGAGGACGAGGGCACCGTGAGCGGAGAACTGCTGCCGCAGCCGGCCGTCGAGGACATCGCGCTGGAGAAGGTGCTACAGGCGCTGGGGGACCCGGTGCGGCTGCACCTCTTCACGGTCTACGCGAACGGCGAGCAGTACGACTGCTCGTCCGAGCGCCTGGGCGTCGACCACCTCCACAAGTCGACCATCTCGCACCACATGCGCGTCATGCGCGAGGCCGGCGTCACCTCGACGCGGGTCGTGGGACGCAACCGCTATGTGCGGCTGCGCCGCGAGGACCTCGACACCCGCTTCCCCGGCCTCGTCGCCACGCTGCTCCGGGCCGTCGAAGGCTGACGCCCGGGTCGAAGGCTGACGCGCGGGAAGATGGCCCACCGGGCCCCCTAGCCCAGCTCCTCCGGCAGGGGGCGGGCGTGGACGACCGCCAGCCCCGACACCGCACGCGTGAGCGCCACGTACAGCCGGCGCAGGCCCGTGCGCGTGTCGGGCTCGGCGGCGACGACCGCCGCCGGTTCGTCGAGGACCACGTAGTCGTACTCCAGGCCCTTGGCGAGGGACGCGGGCACCAGCGTGAGGCGGGAGTCCGCCGAGGTCTCCTCGCCGGGGGCGAGGAAGGGCAGGCCAGCCGCCGTCAGCACCCCGGTCAGCACGGGGATCCGGTCGTCCGCCGCGATCAGGCCGACCGAGCCCTCCCGCCCCAGGGCCTCGCGGCAGGCGCCCAGGACCGCCGCGTCCAGCGCCTCCGGCGCCACCTCGCGCACCGAGAAGTCGCCCGCGGACTCGCGCACCGACGTCGCCTCCGCGAGCCCCGGCGCGATCGCGGGCAGCAACCGCGACGCGTACGCGATGACCTCGCGCGGCACCCGGAAGCCCTGCGTCAGCTCCTCCACAGCCGCGTCCGGCTTGCCCAGGTGCGCAAGCGCCTCCGCCCAACTGGTCGTCGCCCAGGGCGTCGTGCCCTGCGCGAGGTCGCCCAGGACCGTCGCCGACCCCGTCGTGCAGCGGCGGCCCACCGCCCGGTACTGCATGGGGGAGAGGTCCTGCGCCTCGTCCAGCACCACGTGCCCGAGGGAAGGGGTGCGGGCCACGAGGTCGGACGCCTCGTCGACCAGCACCGCGTCCGCCGACGACCACTTGGCGGACTTCACCCCGCGCGCCGGCTTCGCCCACAGCACCGCCCGCTGCTCGTCCTCGTCCAGGACGCCCGCCGCGTGCTCCGCCAGGAACTCCGCGTCGGACAACAGCCGCAGCACCAGCTTGGCCGGGTCGACCGCCGGCCAGATCGCCTTGACCGCCGCCTTCACCGCCGCGTTGCGCGCGACCGCGTCCTGCACGCGGTCGTCCGGCGCCTCACCCGCCTCCTCCATCCGTACGAGCACCGCGTGCGCGATCCGCTGCGGCAGCGCCTCACGCGCCGCCCCATAGCGCATGTCGCGCGCCAACAACTCCCGCACCATCTCCTCGATCTCGTACGCCGGCACCCGCCAGCGCCGCGAGCCACGCACCACGATCACCGGCTCCACCGGCATCGTCACCCCCGACCGCACCGCGCGCCGCAGCACCTCGGCCATGCGGGCGTCCCCCTTGAGGCGGGCGGCGACCGGGTCGTCCGTGCCGCGTACCTCCACGTGGGCGACCAGGTCGTCGACGGTGGCCTGCGCCACGTTCAACTCGCCGAGCGCGGGCAGGACCTGCTCGATGTAGCGCAGGAAGGACCGGTTCGGCCCGATCACCAGCGTGCCGGTCCGGGCGAGCCGCTCGCGGTGGGCGTACAGCAGATAGGCGACCCGGTGCAGGCCCACCGCGGTCTTCCCGGTGCCGGGCGCGCCCTGGACGCAGACCGTGCCCCCGATGCCGGCGCGGACGATCTCGTCCTGCTCCGGCTGGATCGTGGCCACGATGTCGCGCATCGGACCGACGCGCGGCCGCTCGATCTCGCTCTGGAGCAGCCGGCTCGCCCGGTCGTCCGAGGTGGTGTCGGTGAGGTCCTCGTCCTCGTAGGCCGTCAACTCGCCGCCCGTGTAACCGAAGCGCCGCCGCAGCCGCACGTCCATCGGCTCCTTCTTGGACGCCCGGTAGAACGGCTGGGAGACGGGCGCGCGCCAGTCGATGACCATGGGGTCGCCGGCCGCGTCGTGCACGTGCCGCCGGCCGATGTAGAACTGCTCGCCCCCGGCGCCCTCCGCCCGCTCGGCACCCGGCGCGTGGAGGTAGTCCAGACGGCCGAAGAAGAGCGGGGTGTGCGCGAGGTCGGCGAGCGCGGTGATCCGCTCGTCGATCTGCCGCCGCAGCACCTGGGCGTTGACCCAGTTGGCGGCGACGTCCTTGATGTCGAGCGCCTCGACGTCGGCCCGCATGGCCCGCAGGGCCGCGCGGGAGGAGGCGAGATGGGCGCGCTCGCGGGCGAGCGGACCGGCCGCGTCGGCTGTGTCGGTCGCGTCGGCAGTGTCGGTCACAGGGGTCGGCGTGTCCGTCACGGACGGGTCGGCGGGCGGGAACGCGGGCACGGCAGGGCCTCCAGGCATACGCGGAACACGACGGCATACGGCGGGATGAGCGGTGAGCCGGCCGGTTTCCGTCCGGACGGCGGCGCTCCCGAAGCGATGCGGGAGGCGGGGGAACGAGGGAGTGTAGCCAGCCGGGTCAGGCGGCGCGAACGGTTTTTCCGCGCCCGGACGGCCCGTGCGGCCCCCGCACCCCGGGAGCCCTCAGGGTCGCCGTCCGTCTCCCGTAGGGGACGGCATGATCCTCGGGTCGTACGCGGGCGCTCGCGCGTTTACACCGGCAGGCCGATGCCCGGGCGCCGCCCCGGCGCCACCATGGAAGACATGACCACGGCATCCATCACCCCGGACCCCACCCCCTCCGCCTCACCCCTCGCCAACGCCCTTCGCGTCATCAAGGCGTTCGCCGGCGCGGCCGTCAGCGTCGCCCTGCTCGGGCAGTACGCGGACGAGCGCAGGGCCTAGCCCTCAGGCGTCCTCCCCCGCCAGCAGCGAGTCCGCGTCCACGATCCGGTACGCGTACCCCTGCTCCGCCAGGAAGCGCTGGCGGTGCGCCGCGAAGTCCTGGTCGACCGTGTCGCGGGCCACGACGGAGTAGAAGCGGGCCTCGTGCCCGTCGGCCTTCGGACGCAGCACCCGGCCCAGGCGCTGTGCCTCCTCCTGGCGCGAGCCGAAGGTGCCCGACACCTGGATGGCCACCGTCGCCTCGGGCAGGTCGATGGAGAAGTTCGCCACCTTCGACACCACCAGCACCTTCAACTCGCCCTCACGGAACGCGTCGAAGAGCTTCTCGCGCTGCGCGTTGGACGTCTCGCCCTTGATCACGGGCGCGGCCAGGTGCTCGCCCAGCTCGTCGAGCTGGTCGATGTACTGGCCGATCACCAGCGTCTGCTCGCCGCGGTGCTTGCGCACCAGCGCCTCCGTGACCTTCCGCTTCGTGGCCGTCGTCGCGCAGTACCGGTACTTCTCCTCCGTCTCCGCCGTCGCGTACGCCAGCCGCTCGGAGTCCGTGAGGTTGACCCGCACCTCGACGCAGTCCGCCGGGGCGATGTAGCCCTGCGCCTCGATCTCCTTCCACGGCGCGTCGAAGCGCTTCGGCCCGATGAGGGAGAAGACGTCCGACTCGCGGCCGTCCTCCCGCACGAGCGTCGCCGTCAGCCCCAGGCGCCGCCGCGCCTGGAGGTCGGCCGTGAACTTGAAGACCGGCGCCGGCAGCAGGTGCACCTCGTCGTAGACCACCAGGCCCCAGTCCCGGGAGTCGAACAGCTCCAGGTGCGGGTAGACGCCCTTCCGCTTGGTCGTCAGCACCTGGTACGTGGCGATGGTGACCGGGCGGATCTCCTTCTTCGTCCCGCTGTACTCGCCGATCTCGTCCTCGGTGAGCGACGTCCGCTTCACCAGCTCGTGCTTCCACTGCCGCGCGGAGACGGTGTTGGTCACCAGGATCAGCGTCGTCGCCTTCGCCCTGGCCATCGCGCCCGCGCCGACGAGCGTCTTGCCCGCGCCGCACGGCAGCACCACCACGCCCGAGCCGCCGTGCCAGAAGCCCTCCACGGCCTGCCGCTGGTAGGGGCGCAGCGCCCAGCCGTCCTCGTGCAGCTCGATCGGGTGGGCCTCGCCGTCGACGTAGCCGGCCAGGTCCTCGGCGGGCCAGCCGAGCTTGAGGAGCGCCTGCTTGATCTGGCCCCGCTCGGAGGGGTGGACGGCCACGGTGTCGGGGTCGATCCGGGCGCCGACCAGCGGCTGGATCTTCTTCGACCGGAGGATCTCCTCCAGCACCGGCCGGTCCGTGCTCTCCAGCACCAGCCCGTGCGTGGGGTGCTTGACCAGCTTCAGTCGCCCGTAGCGGGCCATGGTCTCGGCGATGTCGACGAGCAGGGCGTGCGGCACCGGGTAGCGGGAGTGGGCGACCAGCGCGTCGACGACCTGCTCGGCGTCGTGCCCGGCGGCGCGGGCGTTCCACAGGCCCAGCGGCGTGACCCGGTAGGTGTGGATGTGCTCGGGCGCCCGCTCCAGTTCCGCGAACGGCGCGATGGCGCGACGGCACGCCTCCGCCTGCTCGTGGTCCACCTCCAGCAGCAGGGTCTTGTCGCTCTGGACGATCAAGCAGGACACACATACCTCCGCAGATAGGATCGTCGCGTGACAGACACCACACCTGCCACTGCGCGGGCCATGCCCCGTGCCCGGCGCCCGAAAGGCGTCGCAGCGAACGCGCCCGGTATGCGCGCTGCTGTCTACGTTCGCCTTTCCCGTGAAACTGAAGAGTCTACTTCCCCGGAGCGCCAGCGTGCGGCGTGCGAGGCGTTGTGCCAGGCCAGGGGCTGGCAGGTCATAGCCGTCGAAGAGGACATCGACGTCTCTGGCTACTCGCGGGGGCTTGATCGTCCGGGACTCCAGCGGATCTTGGCCCGGCTCGCAGAGTTCGACGTGATCGTGTTCTTCAAGATCGACCGTCTCGCGCGGTCCACGGTGGACTTCGCCGAGATCATGAAGATCACGCAGAACGAGGGCGTGGCGCTCGCGTCGGCCAGCGAGCCGCTGGACCTCACGTCGTCCATGGGGCGCGCCATGGCGAAGGTGATCGCGGTCTTCGCGGAGCTGGAGTCCGACACCATAGGGATGCGTGTCTCCAACGCTCACGAGCACCTGCGACGGGAAGGCCGCTGGACGGGCGGTCGCGTCCCGTACGGCTACCAGGTGGCCCCGAACCCGGACGGTCCCGGGCGCGTGCTGGTGGTGAACCCGGAGGAGGCGAAGACGGTCCGGGAGATCGTGGGGCGGGTCCTTGAGAAGGACTCCTTGATGAAGATCGCGACGGATCTCACCAAGGCCGGCGTTCCCTCGCCCGGCCACTCGTCCCGGCAGACCAGCGGCAAGCGCACCGACTCGAAGCAGTGGTACACGACCACGCTCAAGAGCCTCCTCACCAATCCGCAGCTCCTCGGGCAGGTCATCGAAGACGGCAAGCCGATCCTCCGCACGGACGGGCTGCCGCTCGTGACCCGCCCGCCGATCCTGGACATGGATACGTGGCACGCCTTGCAGGACGAGCTGAAGCGGCGCACCGGGGCCGGTGAACGGCGCCGCCACAACACGGCGTTGCTGCGCGCTGTCCTGTACTGCGGAGTGTGCGCGTCCCGGATGTACACCTACACGTCCAAGGGCAGACTTCGTTACCGCTGCATCGGCCGCCTGAAGCAGCGGCAGCGCACGGGCGAACAGGGCGGTTGCTACGGCCCGTCCGTCCCGGCAGAGCACACGGAGGAGCACGTCACGGGGCAGTTCCTGGAGAAGTTCGGGAGCTTGCAAGTCGTGCGCATGGTGGAGCACGTCGGGGAGGACTTCCGCCCGCAGATCCGCCAGGCGGAGGAGGCGTTGAGCGACCTGGAGAAGGACCGGTACGAACGGGGCCTCTTCAAGGGCGACGACGGTGCGAAGCGCTACGCAGACCAGTACGCCAAGCTGGAGGACCGCCTTGCCTCGCTGAAGGAGAAGCAGCGCAACGCCAAACCGGCGGGCATGGAGGCGGTGCCCACGGGCCGGACGTTCGGCGAACTGTGGAAGGCGGCGGACGTGGAGGGGAAGCGGGATCTCCTGCTGGAAGCAGGCGCGTACGTGGAGGTTGCTCCGGCCAAGCGGGGCGCACAACGACTGGACACGTCCCGACTCGCCGTCTTCTTCGGGGAGGACGGCAAGATCCGCAGGGCTGACGCGGACGGCAAGGACGTGGAGGAGGTCATCCGGGAGGCCGTAGCCCGAGATCTCGAAATGACGTAAGCGCACCTGAGCGCCCGTCGGCCCGTTGCTGGGGAATTCCCTGGTAGCGGGCCGTTCGTGCGTTCTAGGGTGTTTCTGCGGCTTCTGAGGTGTTGTCGGTGGCTGCGCCTAGGGTCGGGAGGTGTCGAACTTCGGTCGCGATTTTGTCAGGGAGGTGACGAAGCGACGTTGTGGGGGGTGGGTCTGCATGCGCCTGCTTTGCTTCTTTGCGCCCCGTCCGGAGACCAGCCCTTCCCCTTGCGGTTACTGGCTTGCGGCGCCCTTGCCGCAGCGTTTCAAGATCAACAAAAAGAGAGGTAGGGGTCTCGCTTGACGGCCCTTGATGAGTCGCGCGTCATCTGTTCGGAGTGCGGCGCCCCGCATGAGCGTCCCAACCGCAGGACGTGCGGGGCACAGCTGTGCGTGGAGTCGGCCCGGTTGCAGATTGCCGCCAAGCGGGCGCGTGAAGCGGTGCGTGCTGCTGTCGGCGCTCCCCGCTGCCAGCGTTGCAATGAGCCGCATGGGCGTGATGCGTGGGCGCGGTACTGCATGGGTTGCGCTGAAGAGGCGGAGGAGTCACGCAAGGAGGAGCGCCGCAAGCAGGTGCAGCGGGAGCAGGAAAAGGCAGCCCAGAAACCGTGCCAGGGCCCGAAGTGCTCCAACCCTGTCGGGCCTTCAAGAAACCGGAGTCGCTTGTACTGCTCGGAGGAATGTAGTCGCGCCGCTGAGTACATCCGCAAGCGTGCCCGTACCAAGCCTGACCCGGTGCCATGTCGACGCTGCGGCAAGCCGGTGATTCTCAAGTTCCGCGATGGCGTGTGCCGCTCCTGTCAGCAGATGCAGCGCACGGTGGCGCGCCGGGTGACGCTCCAGCGCCGAATACGCGAGGCACACGGAGACGCCGGGTGCTTCCACTGCGCCGCTCCGCTGCCCGAAGGGGGCGTGATCGATCACCTGCGCCCCATCTCGCGCGGTGGCCTGTCGACGCCTGCGAACATGCGCGTGGTCTGCGTGCCGTGCAACACGTCGAAGAAGGATCAGCTCATGGACGAGTGGTCGCCGCCGCATCTGATGGCGCGCTGACCCTGGGGGGTACCCCACTGCGCCTACCGCCGGATACCGGTACGTGATGGCGCCTCGCTGTGCGTACGGGTTTTGGGGCTGGTCAGGGGTGGGCGGGTACCCCCCTCCTCTCGCTACGCCGATCGGCAGTGAGCGGAATCTCTCGCGTGGCTCATCGGACCGTTTCGGAGGGCGTGTCGCTGTGAGTGATCACTGCGGGGCGTCTCAGAAACCAGGTATGTGAGACGGCGTCACCACGGCCCACTGAGCACCGGATTCACGTTCAAAACCCGTCTCACAACCTGTCGAAATCGCTTGATGTTCTGAGATGAGTTATGAGACGGTCTCGTCATGACCACGAACACCGGACGCCTCATCGGCTACGCCCGAGTCTCCACTGACGGCCAGGAGGCGCAGCTTCAGTTGGATGCACTGGCTGAGGCAGGCTGCGCCCGGATCTTCACGGACAAGGCAAGCGGGAAGAACACGGACCGCCCGGAACTCACTGCGGCGCTGGACTACCTGCGTCCCGGGGACACGCTCTGCGTATGGAAGCTGGACCGGTTCGCCCGGTCGCTGATCGACCTTGTGACGATGGTGGACGGCCTTGCTGAGAGGGGGGTGGGGTTCAAGGTCCTCACGGGCGCTCTGGCGAGCATCGACCCGAACACGGCGGACGGTCGCCTCATGCTTCAGGTGGTTGGCGCCATGGCGGAGTTCGAGCGGTCCCTGATCAGGGACCGGACCCGTGCCGGCCTGGACGCTGCACGGGCGCAAGGGCGTACCGGCGGACGCCCGACCGTGATGGACGCGGACAAGCTTGCCGCCGCGAAGGCGCGCCGCGCGAAGGGGGAGAGCGTCACGGCGATAGCCAAGGCTCTCGAGGTGTCTCGCGCGACGTTGTACCGGGCGCTTGCCGACGCGGAGTAGTCCGATCCGCGCTGAGAGGCCGTCTGCCGACTGTGGCGGACGGCCTTTATCGTGTCTCGGCCGTGGGGGGTGGGCGTCATCAAAGTTGGTGAGTGCCGTCGTCCAGCGATCCCGGCTCAAGCTTTACGTACGCGCGCTGAGTGTGACGTCTTTTTTGAGCCGGAAAGTTGCCTTGACCTGCCAAAACGTGCCCCTCTGCGCGCCAGAAAGGGCTTGCGAACGCGCTGGTAGCGGGCCTGAACGACAGGTCAAGGGCGGGGAGCGCGCCCCTACCCTCTCGCCCCCAAGTGTCTGACTGACAGGCACCCTTGACGGGCTCGGCTGGCGGGGCGATGGTCGTGCAATCGGTCGCAATCACGTCGACACAGGGAGCGGGTAGGAATGAAGCTGCGGTTCCTTGGGATCATCCCGAACACCGGCAAGGACGACTCGCCCACGATCTGGTTGGACCAGGACAGCGGAGACCTGCTGATCCAGTCCTATCGGGCCACGGAGGAGGAGCTGAAGGCGTGCAAGGAGATCGGCTCAATCCCCGGTCACAGCACGGACGTCCCCGATCACGAGACGGTCATCCGGCTGCCGAAGGTCATGCTTCAGTACATCCCCCGACCGGACGGAGACGCCGCTGATGAAGCCGCCGGCACGTGAGCCCTTGTCTCAGGCACAGCGGACCGCAATCCATCTGGAAGTTCGGGACCACTACCACAGTGAGGATCCGGACTTCCTTGCATGGCGAGAGGGCCGCCGCACGTTCACCCCGGACAACCGGGCGGACTGGTGGGAGGGCTGGCACGACGCCGTACACACCGCCGTGTCTCGAGGCGTGGCCGTCCGCCGTGCCCGCGTCGTCTCCGAGCCGCTGAGTGAGTACGTGCGCTGGGAGCACGCCTACGCCGTGACCAACGTCGCTGCTGGCGAACAAGTCCGCTGGCTCCCCCGGCGCCATGCCAAGGATCTGGCCGTCCCTGCCGTCGACTTCTGGGTCTTTGACGGTGAGCTGGTGCTGTTCCACCACTTCAGCGGGGATGGCGTACTCATGGAGCGTGAGTACGTCACTGACGACGAGCTGGCCGCGTGGTGCACCGAAGCCTTCGAGGCGGTCTGGAAGCGGGCCACGCCTCACGAGGAGTACAAGCCGGTCTAGCGCGCCATGTCAGTATCAGGATCATCAAGCGCCCAGCAAGCCCGGCAAGTCCTTGCCGACCGTCTCCGCGAGTTGGTCAAGGACGCCGGGCTGGACGGCAAAGACCTCGCCGCGCTGTGTGGCTGGCACCCGTCCAAGGTCTCTCGGATCTCGACCGCCAAGACGCAGCCCAGCGCCGATGACATTCGTGCCTGGTGCCGCGCGTGCGGCGCTGAGGATCAGGCAGACGATCTCATCGCCTCCCTGCGTGCCGTTGAGGGCACGTGGCTGTCGTGGCGTCGACTGGAGCGTGCGGGGCTGCGACGGTCCCAGGTGGAACGGCTCCCGCTGTATCAGCGCACGCGCCGGTTCCGTTCGTACTGCTCCTGGGCGCTCCCCGGACTCCTCCAGACCTACCAGTACACCGAGGACGTGCTTCGCGTGATCCAGCAGCAGCGGGTGCCGGTCGATGATGTGGCCGACGCCGTGGCTGCACGTATGGAACGGCAACGGGTGCTGCACGAAGGGCAACGCCTGTTCGCCTTCGTGATCGAAGAGCCGGTACTCAGGAACACGCTCAGCTCTGGAGAGGCACAAGGTGCGCAGCTAGAGCATCTGCTCAGCGTGAGTCGCCTGCCGAACGTCAGCCTGGGAGTGATCCCGGTGGCACAGCAGCGCCGCCAACTGCCGGTCGAGAACTTTTGGATCTACGACAACGCCCAAGTCAATGTCGAGCTGGTGTCCGGCTACCTCACGATCACACAGCCCAGCGAGGTATCGACGTACGCCGAGACCTTCGCCACGCTTGCCGACATGGCGGCATACGGCCAAAAGGCCCGCAGGATGATCGCAGCAGCTATCGCGGACCTCGGATGATTGTTCCGCAATCGCGTGCAATCGACTGGGAGTTGAGACTCTGCTGTTCCTAGCGTGGTGGTTCTTCCGGACCACGTAAGGGGATGGCGAGATGGGCAGTCGCACGCAGGCGGCGGACGCCGACGCACGTCAGTGGGAGTACGTCACTTACGCACCGACCGGGGAGACCTGCCCCGCCTGCCGGAGGAAGATCAAGCCGCTCGAGCCCTGCCGCCGGTTCACGGTCGAGCGCGCTTCGGCTGCCCCCGTCGTCGCGTACCGGCACGCGCACTGCGGCGGCACCCGGGAGATCAAACGGTGACGGCCCCCGCGCGGCTCCAGAGGCTCCCTGTGCGCCCGTTACCGGCCCCGGAGCTGGTGAGCCGCGTAGACGCCCCTGCCAGCCCGTACGCGGGTTCTCCCGAGGGGTGGTGGACACCGTACGGCGGGGCGCTGGACGTGCGCTCTGGCGTCGTCTACATCCCCCAGGGGGCTGATCAACCGCCGTGCCCCTTCCCGTGCGAGACCTGCGGGGGCACGGCCGAAAGACCCCACGACCGGGTTGGTTGAGGTCCATTCCCGTGAGGTGGGTACGCCGCTCATGGCAGGGGGATGTGGTGTCTGCCCATCGCCGTGAGCGGCAATGCTCCGCCTCCTCCATGTTGGAAAGATCGCTTGGAGGAGGCGGTTAGAGGTCCCCCGACCGGACCAGCCTTGAGCGGGGGCAGGCGTGCCCACCCTGAAGGGACGCTCTTCAGGCGCTCTCGCCCCGGTCCGCCCTCGTAGGCAGGGTGCCGCTTCGGCGGTGAGGGACTGGCCCCGCTCGTGCGTCGTACGCCTGGCGTTCGGGCGGGGCCTTAGGTGCTCCGGGTGCGCCCCTACCGGTTGTTCTCGGGAACGTGCACCGTGACGACCCCATCCGCCGTAGTATGCGTATCAGGCTTGATCGCTTGGACGATCAGGGGTCCGCTCACGCCTCGGCCTTCCGCTCGTTTCGGTCCCGCCCGTGCCGCGGGACAAGCTTCCAGTGTCCCCCATGCGGCGCGGTACGTGCGGAGCGCCGGGAAGGAGCCGGCCGGGCGCGGGCCGGCTGACCGGGCCCGGGGTCGGGGTGCGGGTACGGGCCGGGGTGCGGGTACGGCGAAGCGCCCCTCCCTGGGGAGGGGCGCTTCGGTCGTGCGGTGCACCAGGTCAGTTGGCCGTGACCTCGATCACGCGGGTCGTCGCCCGCTGGTAGGAGCCGTTCTCGGGGCCGCCCCACATCATCACGGTCGCGTGGCCCGGGGGCGCGCCGGAGGCGACGCGCAGGCGGACGTCCGTGGTCCGCAGCTCTCCCTTGGCGAGCTTCTGGGAGCCCAGGGAGCCGTGGGAGCTGAACGGCGACCGGTTGACCATGGGCTTCCACCATCGGCCCTCGGGTGCCGGGGGAGGGGAGGCAGCCGGCGGGGCCGCGGCCGCTCACACCACGTCGTCCGCCAGCTCCGCCACGCCCGTGATGCGGTGCAGGGGGTAGGTGCGCACCTCGTCCGCGGTGTGGTCGTACGCCGTGACGAAGCCGCCCTCGACCCGGATCGGGGCGATGACGCGCTGGCTGGCGCCGCCCTCGGCGTTGACGTAGCCGATCCAGACGGCCGCGCCGGTGAGGACCGCGGCCTGCACCGTGGCCAGGGTGTCGGCGCTGGTGGTGCGGGGCAGGCCGCCGTCGGCGGGGGCCGGGGCGCCCGACGGCTTGCGGTGGGCCGTGGCGGCCAGGTCGCCGGCGCGGACGGCGCGGACCGCCGCGCCCAGGAGGGTGTCGCCGGGAACGGGCGGGCCCTCCGGCACCGGGGCCGGCGCCGTGCGCGGCGGGGTGCGGTGGGCGTCCGCGCGGGTGATCACCACGTCGCCCTCCGCGGACTCGGCCGCCGGGGCGTAGCCCATGGCCCGCAGGGTCTCCAGGAGCGTGTCGGGGGCCGCCTGCGCGGCCAGCACCGTCGAGGCGAGGCGGCGCAGCCGCAGCGGCGCGGAGCGGCGGTCGGCGAGGATCTCGGCCAGCACCGCCTCGTCGTCGCAGCGCAGGTAGGAGGAGGCGGCGCCCACGCGCAGCCGGCCGTGGCGGCGGGCCACGTCGTCGATCAAATAGGCGAGCGGCTGCGGCACGGGCGTCAGCGAGTGCCCGGCCAGGAAGGCGTGCAGGTCGGCGGCGGTTCGGCCGGCGTCCAGGGCGCGGCGCACGGACCCGGGCGTGAAGCGGTAGACCGTCGCCCCGCCCTTGGACTCGACGTCGGCGAGGACGGCCAGCGTCTGCGCCAGCGGGCGGAGCAGCGGACCCGGGGCGACGGCCGTCAGGTCGGCCTGCAGCAGGACGTGGTCCACCGGCCGGGGCAGCAGCGGGGCCAGCTCGGCGCCGGCGCGGGCGGCCGCCGTGTCCGGGTCCGGGCCGGCCAGGAGGGTACGGGCGTGGGCGGCCAGGGCGCCCCGGCTCGTCAGGCCCAGTGTCTCGGCCTCGGCCAGTGCCGACAGCGCCAGCCGCGACCGCAGGTCGTCCGTCGCGCTGCGCGGCGGGCGCTCCCACGCCAGGCGGGCCAGCAGCGTGTCGGCCGAGACGGAGGCGCCGGGCGGGAGGGAGGCCAGCAGGTCCAGCACGCGCCGGCGCACCTCGGGGGCCGGGCCGCGGTCCAGGTCGGGGCCCAGGACGGCCAGGGCGCGGCCCTTGGCGTCCTTCTCGCCCGCCAGGGCCGGGGTCCGGGTGGTGGCGAGCCACGCCGTGGCCAGGCGCGTCCAGCGCCGCTCGGCGGGCAGCGCCAGCCAGTCGTCGTACTCGGGCGTGGGGGCGTACCGCTCGTCCACGTCGCCGTCCGAGGCCAGCAGGCCGGCGGCGTAGGCCAGCTCGGCCCAGAACGCCGCGTCGCCCTCCGTGGTGTCGAGGACGGCCGCGGTGCGCTTGAGGTCCCGCACGCTCAGGCCGCCCGCGCGAAGGACCAGCGGGCCGGCCGTCTCCCAGTCCGTGAGCAGGTCCTCGACGACGCTGAGCGCCGTGAAGGCCTGCCCGGCGGCGCCCGCGTCGACGGTGGCGGACGGGTGCTCCGTGACGGGCGCCAGGTCCGGCGCCAGCGGCTCCGGGCAGCGGTGCGCGCGCCCCGCCCGCAGGTGCAGGGCGGCCTCCCGGGGCAGCACCACGCTGCCGGGCCCGGTCGGCAGGAGCAGGCCCCGGTCGAGCAGCCACCGCAGGTGCGACGCGGGCTCGGCGGTGACGGTGCCGTGCGGCGGGCCCCACAGCAGCTTGCCGAGCACGGCCTGGGCCTCGGCGGGGGCGCCGGCCAGCAGCGCCGCCATGCGGCTCCGGTCCTCGAACAGGGCGGTGAGGGCGGCCACGGCCGACACCGGGTCGTGGGTGGCCGGCAGCCCCGCCGCCTCGATGATCCGCTGCAACCGGCCCGGCGACATCCCGGCCGTCGCCTCGGTGACGGTCGGGCCGAGCCCGGTGGGCGAGAGGTGGGCGGCGCTCGGCGCCAGCAGCTCGCGGGCGGTGCGCACCAGCCGCAGCCGGTCCTCGCCGCCCCAGACCAGGGCCTGGTCCCGCAGGGTGGCCACGGCGCGGGGCAGCTCGGCGGCGACCCGGGGGTCGCTCGCCTCGTCACCCGTCATGAGCCCCGAGAGGGTGGTGTACGGGCACGGGTCGGGGGCCACCGCCAGGGCCTCGGCGACCTGGAGCGCGAACCGGTCGAGGCGGTCCAGGGCGCGGACCACCGAGGCGCGGGTCGAGGCGCGGGTGGCGAGCTGGGTGAGGTCGCCGGGCACCGGGTTGAGGAGGTCGGGGCGCGCCCTCAGCAGGGCGGCGAGGGCCTCGTCGGGGCGGGTGCGCAGCTCTTCGGCGAGCGTGCGCGGAGCTCCGCCGGTGCTGCCTCCGGTGCTGCCGGTCTCCCGCGACGTGGTCATTCTGCTTACGGTACCGGGTCGGTGCGGTTTGGCCCCGGCTTCCTTCCGGCACGCGGTCCGGAGGGCCGCAAACCGGTACCTTCGGTGGGGTTCGGCGGCTGATGTGGCCTTGGGGGCTTCGGTGGGGATCGAGAGCGATCAGCTTGTTTACGACTATCTGAGCCAGGTCGGGGACCTGGCCCAGAGACAGTCGCTCACCTCCGGCGACCGCATGCGGCTTGTCTCCCGGCTGCGGGCGGAGATCGAGCGCCGCCGGGCCGACGAGGGCGCGGAGACGCCCGCTGCCGTGCAGCGCATCCTCGACGGTCTGGGCACGCCCTCGGAGGCGGTCGCGGGAGCCGGCTCGTCGTCGGGCGGCGACGACGGGCCGGGGACGGGCCGGGTGCCGGTCCAGCGCCGCGAGGGCGAGTCGGTGCGCCCGCCCGGCGGGGCGCTGCCGCCGCACCTGGCTACCGAGGAGGAGCTGCGGCCGCGCGGCGGCGGCGACCCCGACTGGTGGCGGATGGCGCCGGGGCCCTTCGACGGCGGGGGCGCCGGGGACAGGGTGCACGGGTTCGTGGGCGGCATCGAGGTCCCCGACATGCTCCGGCCTCCGAAGGAGGCCGGGGTCGCGGCTGCGGCCCCCGCCGCGGCCGGGCTCCGGAAGGCGGCGAAGGAGACGGAGGCCGCCCTGGACGAGGAGGAGGACGAGGCGGCCGAGGACGCCGAGGACGCCGGCCGCGTCCCCCTCAGTCCGGTGCTCGTGCTGGTCGCCGTCCTGCTCGTCGTCGGCGCCGTGCTCGGCAACTGGTTCGTGCTGGTGGCCGGCTGGGGCCTGGCCTACCTGACGCGCCGTCTCACGCCCGCGGAGTCGAAGTGGGCGGTCATGGGCGTGCCGGGGCTGGCGGCGGCGGGCGGCGTGGCGTGGCTGTGGGGGCGCGTCGACGAACGCTGGGGCGAGCCCGTGCCGCAGGGTGCGATGGGGACGGCGCTGGCGGAGACGCTGCCCGTGGTCGTGCGGGTCGCGGCCGTCGCCTCGGCGCTGTTCGTGATGTGGCGGGCGCGCAAGCCGGG
Source organism: Streptomyces cinnamoneus (assembly GCF_002939475.1). NCBI lineage: Bacteria > Bacillati > Actinomycetota > Actinomycetes > Kitasatosporales > Streptomycetaceae > Streptomyces > Streptomyces cinnamoneus. The sequence goes on from NZ_PKFQ01000001.1 coordinate 4,058,720, forward strand.
GTGAGGGGGCGCCGGGGCGGGGCCGGGGCGGGGCTTGTTGGGCCGGCGGGGCCGGGGCGGCGCGGGCCCCTGGGGGCCGGACTCCTCGCCGCCCCAGGCCACCTGTCCACGGTCACCCGGCAACCGCCGCGAAGAGCCCTGCACGCCCCCTGCCGGGGCCCACCCCGCGCCGGCCCCTCGCGTCGCCGTGGGGCCGGGGCGGGGCGCGTTCCGGCTACAGGCGCCTCAGTCGAACCACCGTGCCCGCGCCAGCTCTTCCGTGCGGGACGGGTCCTCCAGCAGCGCCGCCGCCTCGAAGCGCCGCGACCACTGGCCCGCCGCCCACGCCAGGCCCGCCGCCACGCCCTCCAGCGTCGCCGCGTGCAGGACGCGGTCGGGCCCGTAGCGCCAGTCCAGTTCGATCCCGTCGGCCACGAGCTCCTCGTGCTCGACGTACGTCGCCGGCGCGCCCGGCAGCAGGGCCCGCAGGCCCTGCGGCACCTCGCGCACCTCGCCCTCGTCGGCCAGGACGGACGCCGTGACGACCTGGCTCAGCCGCCGGACCTGCAACAGGTCCGCCAGCTCGGCGGCCCGGTCCGGGCGCACCGGCAGGAGCGCGACGCCCGCGGCCAGGGGCAGCAGGTCCGGGGCGTCCGCCACGACAGCCTCCGCCGCGTCCACGACCCGCACCGCGCCGTCGACGACGGCCCGCAGCTCGTCGGGGAGCGTCACCTCCTCCGGGTCGAGGCCGGCCAGGGCGCCGTAGAGCCCGTGCAGCTGGGCCGGGCCGACCGGCAGCTCCGGGTCGGCCAGGCGCGCCAGCAGCTCGGCCGCGCCGCCGGGCTCGTCCAGCAGAGCCGCCACCGAGGTGCGCACGCCCAGGGCCCGCAGCACCTGCTCGTCGGCCAGGCCCGCCGTGTCCGCCGCCTCGTACAGCCCGGCCAGCAGCGGGTCGCCGCCCGCCACGCGCAGGCCGGCGGGGCGCCGGCCGTCCAGGACGGGGTGGCCGCGCAGCCACCACGCGGTGTAGGGGCGTACGGACTCCGTCGTGCCGTCCGGCAGCAGCACCCGCACCGGCGCCGTCAGCGCGTCCCGCAGCGGGGGGCGGGACAGCAGGGCGAGCGCCTGCGGCCAGGCGTCGTCGTCGACCAGGTCCAGGTCCCGCACCGCCACGACCTCGGTCGCCACCGGCGGCACCGGCGCGTCGGGCAGCCGGTCCAGGACGTCCTCGCACCACACGTCGACCGCGTCGAGCAGGCCCACGTCGTCGGGCTCGGCGAAGTCGCCGTCGCGCGGTTCGAGTTCGTCGGGGTCGAGAACCACGTCGGTGGCCCGTACGAGCGCGAAGTCGGCGAGCACGCCCACGGCGGTCAGCGGCTGCTCGCCCCAGCGCTCGGCCAGTTCCGCGTCGCAGGCGGCCAGCTCGCCGGGGCGGATGACGCTCTCGAAGGCGCTGCCGGGCAGGACGAGTTCCCCGGCGGGCGCGAGCTCGCCGTCCTCGTCGGGCAGGGCGAGGGCGGCGAGCCAGGGCTCGTCCCCGGGTGCCAGGCCCGCGTCGCGCACCAGCGAGAGGACGACCTCGACGAGGGTGTCGTTGTCGAGCCCGTCCTCGTCCCAGTAGTCCTCGGCGTCGAGGGAGGCGGCGACCGCGGCCCGCACCTGAGGCGTCGTCAGGACCGCGCGGGGCGACGACGGCGTGGCGCCGAGCTTCTCCAGCAGCGGGTGGGCGGCGTCCGGGTGCGCGACCTTCAGGCCGAGCCTGGACAGCCGTTCGGATCCGGTGGCGTCGACGGACGGCAGCAGCACCTGGCGGGGGCCGATGGCCGTGCGCCCGGGCCCCTCGTCCCCGGCGTCCCCGGCCAGCGGCACGGGCAGACCGGTGAGGCGGTCCGGGTCGACGCCGGCGAGGCTGTCGTAGAGCCGCCACCACCAGGCGGGGGAGCGCTCCACGCCGGCGAGTCGGTCGACGACCTCGCCGAGCGAGACCCGCGCCACGCCCAGCGCCCGCAGCTCGGGGCGGCGCTCCAGCCCGGCCGGCAGCAGGCCGGGGAACAGCTCGCCCAGCACGGCGACGGTCTCCGCGCCCGCGCCCTCCACGATCTCGGCGTCGACGGGCCGCAGGGCGGCCGGCTCGCCGCCGGGGCCGCCGGGCGCGAAGGGGTCGTCCCAGGTGTCGGCGGCGGCCGGGCCGTGCGGCGCGGCGCCGGCCGGCTCCGCCGTGTGCGTGGCGGCGTCCGGGCCCTCGGTCCAGGGGATCCCCTCCACGCCGCCCGACGCCGGCGCCGGCTCCGCCTCGGTGGGGACGCTCGCGGCCGCGCTCGACAGGAACGGCACGCGCGGCAGCCGCTGGAGCACCTGCCGGCGCAGCTCGGCGTCCAGGGCGCCCTGTGCCAGCGGGGCGGGGACGAGGTCGAGGGTGCCGGTGGAGACGGGGTGCCAGGAGCGCAGCAGCTCGCTGTACGCCTCCGCCGCCCGTCCGATGAGGAAGTCGGTGAGCGAACCGGGCGCGGTGTGGCGGCGGGTGGGCTCCAGCGGGAAGCTCGCGATGAGCAGGGCCGGCAGGCCCAGCGGCTCGTCGGTGGGGGTGGGGGCGTGCACGACGGGCGCGGTGCGCGGGCGTACGGGCGCGCCGTCGGCGTCCACGGGGACGGCCCAGGTCACGGACCAGTGGGGGCGCAGGCGCTCCTCCACGGGGCGGTCGGTGAGGAGGGCCGGGTCCAGGCCCCCGCCGGCGCTGCCGACGCGCCAGCGGGTGACGGGGACGGCGCGGGCCGAGTCCTCGACGACGGTGTAGACGCCCTCCTGGCGTCGCGTCAGGGTGCGGGGGGCGGCGTCGGGGGTCTCGACGACGACCTCGGTCAGGCCCGGCAGGGCCAGCAGCAGGGCGTCGTCGACACCGGCGAGCAGCCGGCCGGCCAGGTCCTCGGCGGTGCCGTCCCGCAGGGGCAGCACCACACAGGTGTCGTAGCCCTCGGGGGCCGCGCCCTCGGCGGGCAGCGGCAGCCGGAGCAGCGGCACGTGGCCCTCGCGGCGGCGGATCTCGGTGCCCAGGCCCGGGCTGGCGGACGCGGTGTCCTCGGCGAGGGCGCGGGCCTCGGTGAGGGACCAGCGGACGCCGCCGGTGCGGCCGACGAGGGCGGGCTCGTCGGTGACGGCCAGCACCGCGGCGAAGCCGACGCCGAACCGGCCGACGGCCGAGTCGTCGCCCTCCCGCTTCGCGGACGCCCGCAGCGTGGACAGCGACTCCACGCCCGCGGCGTCGAGCGGGGCGCCGGTGTTGGCGGCCGCGAGCACGGCGGGCTCGTCGCCGTGGGCGGGCCGCAGGGTCAGCCGGAGGCGGCCGGGCACGCCGGCCCGGGCGGCGGCGTCGGCGGCGTTCTGGGCCAGCTCGACGACGAGGCGGTCGCGGTAGCCGCCGAGGGCCAGGTCCTCCTCGGCGTTGGCGTCCTCGCGGAACCGCGCGGGCGACGCCGCCCACGCGTCCAGCACACCCCGCCGCAGCCGCGCGGTGCCGAACGGATCCATTCCCGTACCGGTCACGTCTGTCGTCTCCCTGTGCCGTCCACCAGTGTCTGCGGTGAACGTACCGGGTTCACGGTGACGGGCGGGCGGCAGGGAGCGCCCGGTGCCGGGGGCCGGCGGGCCGCCGGCGTCAGGAGTGGCCCAGGTCCTCGGCGTCCGCGTCCTCGTCGTCGGGCGTCCGCAGGGACAGGGGCTCCACCAGCGTCTCGTCGATGACCGGCGGGGCCGGCCGCGGCGGCTTCGGCATGACGGCGGCCTCCGAGTGCCCGCCGCAGCCGTACGACAGCGACACGACGTGCCCGTCCGCCGGCCCGAACTCGTTGCCGCAGATGCCGAACGCCTGGCCGAGCGATCCCCCGATGGGGACCAGGAAGCCGCAGCTGACGCACGAGGCGGGCGCCGCCTGGGCCATGGGCGTCTTGGCGCCGTGCGTCTCGTCCCAGCGGTCCGCCGCGGTGTGCAGCCCGTAGCGGGAGAGGACGCGCGCCCGGCGCATGCCGAGCTCCTCGGCGACGGCCGAGAGCGAGCCTCGCGCCGGGGCGACCGGCTGGGCGGACGGCGGGCCGGCCGAGACCTCGGCGTCCTCGGCCTCGGCCAGCTCGGCCATCTCCTGAGAGACGGCGGAGTTCGGCGGCGGGGCGTCCTCACCGGTCCAGCCGGGCTCCAGGCGCAGGTCGTCGGCCTCGGTGGGCAGCAGGTCGCCGGGGCCCATGTCGCCGGGGCGCAGCCGCTCGCTCCAGGGCACCCACTCGGGGGCCAGCAGGGCGTCGGGGCCGGGCAGCAGGACGGTCTCGTCGAGGGTGACGACCTTGGCACGGGAGGCACGGGCGACGGTGACGGCCCAGCGCCAGCCGCGGTAGCCGGGGTCCTCGCAGGTGAAGTAGTGCGTGACGACCCGGTCCCCGTCGGCGGCGACCTCGACGTGCTCGCCGATCTTCCCGGGGCGCGCGGCCTCCTCGGCCGCCGTCCGGGCGAGTTCGACCGCCTCGGCGCACAGGCGGTCGGGGGTACGGCTTCGCATCGCAGCACTCACAAGAATCGATTCTCTCTTCCACGCCGTCTCACGAGTGCGCCAGCCGAACGGTTCGGGGCTGCGGACGGAGCGGACCGCGGGACCGCGTCGACGTCCGCGCCCGAACGAGCTCGGGCGCACCTGTCATCACCCATTCTGCGGGATCGGGACTCGGGGTGCGGCCAAGAGCGACGGCCGGTGGCGCGCTACGCACGCTACCCCGCGCGGCCGCCCGGGGCATACCCGGGCTTCGGCGAGGCGGCGGGCGCGCCCGCTGGATGAGCCGAAAGTGCCATGCACGGTGCCAGTTGGGGCAGTATGGCGTGGTGGGAGCCATCCGGTCAGCCGAAGGCGGTCCGCTCCGCCGTACGGGCCGGAGCGTCGGCCGGGTCCTTCGCGCTCCCCTGACGGGGGCCGTCCGGGGCGTCCGCAAGGCCACCCACGCGCACGGCGCCGGCGAGTCCGGGCTGGGCAAGCTCATCGAGCTGCACGCGGTGAACTCCGCGGGCGACATGCTCATCACCGTGGCGCTGGCGTCCACGGTGTTCTTCTCCGTCCCCACCGACCAGGCCCGCGGCCGGGTCGCGCTCTACCTGGCCGTGACCATGGCGCCGTTCACCCTTCTGGCCCCGGTGATCGGCCCGCTGCTGGACCGGCTGCCGCACGGCCGCAGGGCGGCGATGGCGGGCGCCATGCTGACCCGCGCGGTCCTCGCGCTGACGATGTCGGGGGCGGTGGCGACCGGCGGACTGGAGCTCTACCCGGCGGCGCTGGGCGTCCTGGTGGCCTCCAAGGCATACGGAGTGGTGCGTTCCGCCGTGGTGCCCAGACTGCTGCCCCCACGGATCGCGCTGGTCAAGGCGAATTCCCGGGTCACCCTCGGAGGGCTGCTGGCCACGGGCGTGGCGGCCCCGCTCGGCGCGGGGCTGCACCAACTGGGACCGGCCTACCCCCTCTACGGGGCGTGCCTGGTGTTCGCCTTCGGCACGTACCTCTCCTTCTCCCTGCCGCACAAGGTGGACTCCGCCAAGGGCGAGGCCCGTGCCAGGCTGGCGGCGCCCGAGCAGCGCCGCCACGTCACCCGGCGGAGCAGCAGGCGCAAGGAGCGCCGCAGGCCGCCGGGGCTGCGCACGGTGGGTGCCTCGGTGCTGCACGGCCTCCAGGCCAACAGCGCGCTGCGCATGCTGTCCGGCTTCCTCACCTTCTTCCTCGCCTTCCTCCTGCGCGTCCACCCGCTGGGCGGGCTCAGCCCGGCGTTCTCGCTGGGCGTGGTGGCGGTCGCGGCCGGCGGCGGGAACGCCCTGGGCACCGCGATAGGGGCACTGCTGCGCTCACGCGGCCCGGAGAAGACGATCGCGCTGGTGCTGACGGTGGCGCTGGGCACGACGGTCGTCGCGGCCGTGCTCTACGGCGCGGTCCTCGTGGTCCTGGTCGCCGCCGTCGCGGGCATCTCCCAGGCGCTGGGCAAGCAGTCGCTGGACTCCCTCATCCAGCGCGACGTGCCGGAGGAGGTGCGCACCTCGGCGTTCGCCCGTTCCGAGACGCTGTTGCAGATGTGCTGGGTGGCCGGCGGCGCGATCGGCATCCTCCTGCCGCTCAACGGCGTGCTGGGCATGTCGGTGGCCTCCGCGTTCCTCGCCCTCGGCGCCGCCACTGCCGTGCGGGGGCTGCTGACGGCCGCCCGGCGCGCCTCGCCGCACCCGCGCGTGGCCTGAGGCGGGCCGCCATATAGCCTGCCCGCATGACCGCTGCGATTTTCCGCGGCAGGCGCCTGCGCGCCGCCGCCACCGTCGGCGCCGTGGCCTTCGGGCTCGTCGCCCTCTCCGCCTGCGACAAGCCGACGCCGCTGGCGACGGTGACCGTCGGCTCCAAGACGGTGACCACCGAGGCCGCCTGCTACAACGACGGCGAGTCCATCGAGACGCCCAAGGTCGCGTCCTGCCTGAAGGAAGGCGAGGACAAGACCGTCAAGGCGGCCATGGAGGACAAGATCCGCTTCGGCGTCGACCCGAAGATCGCGGACAAGGGCTGGACGATCTTCATCAACGACCAGGCCGTCGAGCCGGAGCCGAACAACAAGACCTTCCGCTCCATCCCGGCCAGCGCCTTCTTCTCCACCGGCCAGGGCCCGGCGGTCGCGAAGACCAAGGTCAGCATCGTGGAGGCCGCCTCGGGCAAGGCCCTGGGCGTCTGGAACTTCACCCTCGAGCGCGACGCGGGCTGATCCGCCGCGATGCGTGTCCTCGTCGTCACCGCCGTCGCGGCGGAACGTGACGCCGTGACCGCCGCCGGGCCGCCGCCGCGGGAGCTCCCGCTGCCCGGCGGGTCGGTGCTGCACCGCTGCCCGCCGGCCGGCCCCGACGGCCCGGCCCTCGACGTGCTGGCGGCGGGCGTGGGCCCGGCCGCCGCCGCGGCCGCCGCCGCGACCGCGCTGACCGCCGCCGCGCTGAGCGGCGAGCCGTACGACCTGGTGGTCACGGCGGGCATAGCCGGCGGCTTCGCCCCGGGCGCGCCGCTGGGCTCGCTGGTGGTCTCCGAGGCCCTCGTCGCCGCCGACCTGGGCGCCCGGACCCCGGACGACGGCTTCCTCTCCGTCGCCGAGCTGGGCTTCGGCACCGACGTCCACCGGGTGCCCGAGGCCCTCGTGGACGCCGTCGCGGGCGCGACCGGCGCCCTGCGCGGCGAGGTCCTGACCGTGTCGACCGCGACCGGCTCCGCCGCGCGCGCCGCCGAGCTGGTGCGCCGTCACCCCGCCGCGCTGGCCGAGGCGATGGAGGGCTTCGGGGCCGCCGAGGCCGCCGCCGCGCACCGGGTGCCGGTGCTGGAGCTGCGGGCGGTGTCCAACGCGGTGGGACCGCGCGACCGCGCCGCCTGGCGGATCGGCGAGGCGCTGGCGGCCCTGACGGAGGCCTTCCGGAAACTGTCCACCGCCCCCGTCCTCGCCGAGAAAGCCGAGCCGCCGCGATGAGCCAGCCGCAGGAGCCGGGCCGACCGGTCCGGATCGCCTACTCGCCCTGTCCCAACGACACCTTCGTCTTCGACGCCTGGGCGCACGGCCGCGTCCCCGGGGCGCCCGCCCTGGACGTGACGTTCGCGGACATTGACGTCACCAACGGCATGGCCGAGCGCGGTGAGGGCGACGTGCTCAAGGTGTCGTACGCCGTTCTCCCCTGGGTGCTCGACGAGTACGCGCTGCTGCCCTGCGGCGGCGCGCTGGGCCGGGGCTGCGGTCCGCTGGTCCTCACCCGTGAGGCGGGCGAGCCCGCGGGTCTCGCCGGGAAGACCGTGGCCGTGCCGAGCGAGCGCTCGACCGCCTACCTGCTCTTCCGGCTCTGGGCCGCCGCCGAGGTGCCCGGCGGGGTCGGCGACGTGGTCGTGCTGCCGTTCCACGAGATCATGCCGGCCGTCCGCGACGGCAAGGTGGACGCCGGACTGGTGATCCACGAGGCGCGGTTCACCTACCGCGACTACGGGCTCAGCCGCCTCGCCGACATGGGCGAGCACTGGGAGGACACCACCGGCCTGCCCATTCCGCTCGGCGCGATCATCGCCAAGCGCTCGCTGGGCGCGGCGCGGCTGCGCGAGCTGGCCGAGGCGGCCCGTACGTCCGTGCGCATGGCCTGGGACGACCCGGCGGCCTCGCGCCCCTACGTGCTGGCGCACGCGCAGGAGATGGACCCGGCGGTCGCCGACCAGCACATCGGGCTGTACGTCAACGAGTTCACCGCGGACCTCGGCGAGGACGGCTACGCCGCCGTGCGCGGGCTGCTGACGCGGGCCGCGGCCGAGGGGCTGGTGCCGGCCCTCGGGCCGGACGCGCTCACGTTCGTCTGAGCCGCCGGCCACCGGTGCGGTGGCCGACGGCGGTCGGGCGGCCCCTGCGGGCCGCCCCGCCACGGCTACGTCCGTATCAGCCGCGGCAGAAGAGGCCGCATCAGACGTCCAGCTGGTCGGCGACGGCGCGCAGCATGCCCGCGATCTTGGAACCGTGTGCCTTGTCGGGGTAGCGGCCGCGCTCGAGCTGCTGGGTGACGTTCTCCAGGAGCGTCGTGAGGTCCTGCACGATGGAGGCCAGCTCGTCGGGCTTGCGGCGCTGGGCGGCCGCGAGTGACGGGGCGGGCTCGAGGAGCGTCACCGTGAGCGCCTGGTCGCCGCGTTGACCGGCGACGACGCCGAACTCCACGCGCTGGCCGGGCTTGAGGGCGTCGACCCCGTCCGGGAGCACCGAGGAGTGCACGAAGACGTCTCCGCCGTCGTCGCGGGAGAGAAAGCCGAAGCCCTTCTCGCTGTTGAACCACTTGACCTTGCCGGTAGGCACGTCTGTCCTCGTCCTCGTGTCTCGTCGGATACCAGAAATTGCGAAGCTACAAATCGCCGTCAATCCACAGAAAAACAGCTCTTGATAGCACTACAGCGGGCCGCAGGGCCCGCTACCCCAAGGCTAATGGTCCCGGGCCCGGTGACAAGACGTCCTCGGGCCGTACCTCTGCGCGTCCGATCCGGTCACGGTCGTGGTCTAGGTCATCCGGCCGCCATTCCGCCGAACAGGGATCTACCCTGGTCAGGTGAGTAGCGAAACGCCCCGAGCCGGGGATCTGCTGGTACGGACCGGCGCCGTCGTCTTCCTGGTGGGGGCGGTGGCCACTCTCGCCACGGTCGCCCCGCTGTTCCTGGGGGCCGATCCGCTGCCCCCGGCCGCGTACTTCGTCTGCATGCTGATGGGTGCGGGCTTCGTGATCGCCGCGGCGGGCGTGCTGCGGTCGGTCGCCGAACAACGCCGCGAGGCCCGGGGCCAGGGCTAGGGGGTGTCCCGCGCGGTCCGGTGGTCGCGCAACCAGGCGGGGAAGTCCGTGAGGCCCCCGGCCAGCACCACGTCCGCGCCGGCCTCGCGCAACTCCGCCGCCCCGTACGGCCCGGTCGGCACCGCGACCGAGAGCGCACCGGCCGCGCGGGCGCCCCGCACGTCGCCCAGGTGGTCGCCGACGTAGACGGACGCACGGTGCTCGCGCAGCGCCACGGCCTTGCCCTCGGCCCACAGGTCGCCGATCAGACGGTCGGGCTCGATGCCCAGGTGCTCAAGATGGAGCCGGGCGTTCCGCTCGTGTTTGGCGGTGACCACGATGGCCCGTCCGCCCAGCTCCCGGACGGCCGCCACCGCCTCCCGGGCGCCCGGCAGGGCGGGCGAGGGGGCGATGCCGCGCTCGGGATAGGCGGCGAGGTAGATCTCCGCGGCCTCGGCGACGCGCTCCTCGGGGAACCAGTTGCGCAGCTCGTGGACGAGCGGGGGGCCGAGCCGGCTGACCACGAGGTCGATGTCGATGTGCGCGCCGGTGGCCGCGACCAGCGTCTCGTACGCGGCCCGGATGCCGGGCCGGGAGTCGACGAGCGTGAGGTCGAGGTCGAAGCCGACCGTGAACAGGGGGCTCTCCTGCTGGCTCGGGTGCGAGGTCATGCCCCACATTGTGCCGCCACCCCCGCCCGTACACTTAGCCTCGCCTAACCTCACTCGTTCAACAGTTTCATCCGGTTGACGTCCGCCGTCGTGCCCGGGTGACGGAGCGATTCGTCCGACCCGCGAAGTGGAAGCGATGCCAGCCGCCGTCCCGACCAGCAGCCCCGGGCCGTCCACGGTCCGCCGCCGCGTCGGCTGGACGGCGGCCGCGGTCGTCGCCCTGCTGGCCGCCGTGCTGCTCAGCCTCGCCGTGGGCGCCCGTCCGGTCGCCCCCGGCCACGTCCTGCACGCCCTGTTCCACGACGGGACGGACGCCGACACCGCGGTGGTCCGGACCATGCGGGTGCCCCGCACGCTGGTGGGGCTGATGGTGGGCGCCGCCCTCGCGATGGCCGGAACGGTTCTCCAGGGCATCACCCGCAACCCCATAGCCGACCCCGGCGTCCTCGGCATCAGTCAGGGCGCCGCGGTCGGCGTGGTCCTGGCGATCGCCGTGGCGGGGGTGCACACCCTCACCGGCTACGTCTGGTTCGCCTTCGCGGGCGCCGCCGCGGCGGGCGTGGCCGTCTACGCCGTCGCCACCCGCGGCCGCGGCGGGGCCTCTCCGGTCAAGCTCGCGCTCGCCGGGGCGGCGGTCCACGCGCTGCTCGTCTCCGTCGTCAACGGCGTGCTCACCACCAGGGCGTCGGCGCTGGACGAGTTCCGCTTCTGGCAGGTCGGCTCGCTCGCCGGGCGCGACGGTGCGATCGCCGCCCAGATCTGGCCGTTCCTGCTGGCCGGCACGGTGCTGGTGCTGGCGGTGGCCCGCGGCCTGGACGCCCTCGCCCTCGGCGAGGACGTCGCCAGGGGCCTGGGCAGCAACGTCGGGGCCGTACGGATCGTCGGCGGGCTGGGCGCGGTCGTCCTGACGGGCGCCGGGGTCGCCGCCGCCGGGCCCATCGCCTTCCTCGGCCTCGCCGTGCCGCACCTCGCCCGCGCCCTCGTCGGCACGAGCCACCGCTGGGTGCTGCCGACCGCGGCCCTCCTCGGGCCGGTGATCCTGCTGGGCGCCGACGTCGCCGGGCGGGTGGTCTTCGCCGAGGGCGAGGTGCCGGCCGGTGTGATGACCGCGCTGATCGGCGTCCCCTTCCTCGTGGCCATGGTCCGCCGCAAGGCGGTGGCCGCGTGAGCGCGACCTCTCCCACGGCCGCCCCGGGCAAGCCGGCCGCCCGCGCCCACGCGGGCGCGCGTCCCGTCGGATACGCGCTGGTGCGCGCCGGGCGCGCCTCCTTCCTCGTGCACCGCCGCGGAGCCGCCGCCGCGGTCGGCCTGACCGTGCTGCTGGCCGCGGCGTGCCTGACCTACCTGTGCGTGGGCACGTCCCTCACCCCGCCCGGCGAGGCGCTGAAGGTCCTGTTCGGCCTGCCCTCGGCGGAGGAGCTGACGGTGGGCACCTTCCGGCTGCCCCGGATGACCGTCGGCCTGCTGGCCGGCGCCGCCTTCGGCGTCGCCGGGGCCCTCGTCCAGACCCTCGCCCGCAACCCGCTGGCCAGCCCCGACGTCATCGGCGTCAGCCAGGGCGCGAGCGCCGCGACCGTCGGCGCCATGACCTTCGGCGTCACCTCCTACGCGGTCATGCCCTACGTGTCCGTGGCCGGCGGGCTGCTGGCCGCGCTGCTCGGCTGGGCCTTCGCCTGGCGCGGGGGGCTGAAGGCCGCCCGCTTCGTCCTGATCGGGATCGGCTTCGCGGTCGCCCTGCGCTCGGTCACCCAGCTCTTCCTGACCAAGGGCGACTACCTGGTGGCCCAGCAGGCCAAGGTGTGGATGACCGGCTCCCTCAACGGCCGCGGCTGGGCCGAGGCGGTCCCGCTGGCCTGGGTGCTGCTGGCGCTGCTGCCGGGCGTGTGCTGGGCGGCGCGGGCGCAGCGCACGGTCGCCACGGACGACGACACCGCCACCGCCCTCGGCGTCCGGCTGGGCCGGGTGCGGCTGGGGCTCGCGCTGCTCGGCGTCGTCCTCGCTTCGGTCGCCACGGGCGCGGCCGGGCCGGTGGACTTCGTGGCGCTGCTCGCCCCGCAGATCGCCCGCCGCCTGACCCGCACCGCGCAGATCCCCCTGCTGTGCTCGGCGCTGACGGGGGCGCTGGTGGTGGTCGTGGCGGACCTGCTGGGCCGCAAGCTCTTCGAACCGACCGAACTGCCGGTGGGCGTGCTGACGGCCGCGGTCGGCGCCCCGTACCTGATCTGGCTGATCATGCGCGGCCGCACGGGAGGCACGGCGTGAGCACGACGGACACGACGCAGCCGGCGGAGACGACGCCGGCGACCGGGAGCCGGCTCGCGGCCCGCGACCTGACCCTCGCCTACGAGGAGCGCACGGTCGTCGAGGGCCTCGACCTGGACGTCCCCGACGGCCGGGTGACGGTCGTCGTCGGCCCGAACGCCTGCGGCAAGTCCACGCTGCTGCGCGCGCTGGGCCGGCTGCTGAAGCCGGAGCGCGGCGCGGTGCTGCTGGACGGCGAGCAGCTCGCCCGGATCCCCACCCGCCGGATCGCCCGGTCCCTGGGCCTGCTGCCGCAGACCCCGGTGGCCCCCGAGGCCGTCACGGTCGCCGACCTGGTCTCCCGCGGCCGGCAGCCGCACCAGCGGTGGTGGCGGCAGTGGTCGGAGGAGGACGAGCGGGCGGTGGCCGACGCCATGGCCCGCACGGACGTCGCGGAGCTCGCCGACCGGCCGGTGGACGAGCTGTCGGGAGGCCAGCGCCAGCGCGTGTGGATCGCCATGGCCCTGGCGCAGGAGACGGACCTGCTGCTGCTCGACGAGCCGACGACGTACCTGGACGTCTCCCACCAGGTGGAGGTCCTCGACCTGGTCCGCCGCCTCAACCACGAGCGGGGCCGCACGGTGGTGGCGGTCCTGCACGACCTCAACCAGGCCGCGCGCTACGCCGACCACCTGGTGGCGATGAAGGCGGGCCGGGTGGTGGCCGCCGGCCGGCCCGCGGAGGTCGTGACGGCGGACCTGGTCCGGGAGGTCTTCGGCCTGGAGTCGGTGGTCGTGCCGGACCCGGTGACCGGCGGACCGCTGGTGGTCCCGGGGCGGCCCTGGGGCGGAGCAACGGCCTAGGACCCGGCGGGTCCGTGCGGGAGGTGCCCACGCCCGTACCGGCCTACCCTGGCAGTACGGCGAAACACCTCCTCACCGCACACCCTGGAGGCCCCCATGACCCGGAAAGTCGCCGACTGCCGCAAGTACCCCAGCGAGTCCCACTGCACCCTCACCATCTCCGGTGAGGAGGACGAGGTCCTGCGCGCCGCCGCCGAACACGCCGTCTCCGTGCACGAGCACGAGGACACCCCCGAGCTGCGCGAGCAGATCCGCGGTCTGCTGGAGGACGAGAAGGCCGCGGCCTGAGCGCCCCGGCGGGCGCTTCCGTCACGCCGGGAACCGCTTTCCCACCCACCGCCAGGCGAGCTCCAGCGCCCCGGCCGCCACGGCGGCCACCCCCACCGCCGCCCACGGCAGGGTCGTCCCCACCAGCTTCAGGGCGAAGAACCGCTGGAGCCACGGCGTGGCGAGCACCACCAGGAAACCGGCCCCCATGGCCGCCACAAGCACCACGCGCCACCATGTGTAGGGCCGCGCGATGATGGCGAGCACCCACAGGGAGGTCAGGAAGAGCGTGAGCGTCGCCGCGCTCGTCTCCGCGTCCAGCGACCCGGGCCCCGTGTAGTGGTGCCGCGCCAGCAGGTACACCGCGAAGGTGGCCGTCCCCGCGATGAGTCCGGCCGGGATCGCGTACCGCATCACGCGTCGTACGAAGTGCGGTCGCGCCCGCTCCCGGTTCGGCGCCAGCGCCAGGAAGAACGCGGGCACCCCGATCGTCAGCGTCGACAGCAGCGTCAGGTGGCGCGGCAGGAACGGGTACGGCACGCGCGTGCAGACCACGAGGATCGCCAGCAGCACGGAGTAGACCGTCTTCGTCAGGAACAGCGTCGCCACGCGCGTGATGTTGCCGATGACACGGCGCCCCTCCGCGACCACCGACGGCAGGGTGGCGAAGCTGTTGTTCAGCAGCACGATCTGGGCGACGGCCCGGGTGGCCTCCGACCCCGAGCCCATGGCCACGCCGATGTCCGCGTCCTTCAGGGCCAGCACATCGTTGACGCCGTCGCCCGTCATGGCGACGGTGTGCCCGCGGTACTGGAGGGCGCCCACCATGTCGCGCTTCTGCTGCGGGGTGACGCGTCCGAAGACCGCGCCCTCGTCGAGGGCCTCGCCCATCGCCTCCGGTTCGCCGGGCAGCCGCCGGGCGTCCACCGGCGCCCCGGAGCCCGGCAGGGCCAGCTTCGCGGCGACGGCGCCCACGGAGACCGCGTTGTCCCCGGAGATCACCTTGGCGGAGACGTCCTGCTCGGCGAAGTAGCGCAGGGTGTCGGCCGCGTCCGAGCGCAGCCGCTGTTCCAGGACCACCAGCGCGGTGGGCCGCACGCCCTCGGTGACGCGCGGGTCGTCCAGCTCGCGGTCCGTGCGGGCCAGCAACAGCACGCGCAGGCCCCGGGCGTTGAGCTCCTCGACCTCGGCGAGCGCCGCGGCGCCCGACGGCAGCAGCACGTCGGGCGCGCCCAGCAGCCAGTTGCCGCTGCCGGCGTCGGGGCTGTTGAGCGAGGCGCCGCTGTACTTGCGGGCGGAGGAGAAGGGCAGCGCCTCGGTGCAGCGCCAGCCGCTGCCGTCGGGGTAGGCGTCGATGATGGCCTGGAGGCTGGCGTTGGGGCGGGGGTCGGACTCGCCGAGGGCGCCGAGCACCTGGCGCACGTACCGCTCGTCGGCCCGGGCGTCGGGCAGGACGCGCAGCTCGCTGACGTCCATGCCGCCTTCGGTGAGGGTGCCGGTCTTGTCGAGGCAGACGACGTCGACGCGGGCGAGGCCCTCGATCGCGGGCAGCTCCTGCACCAGGCACTGCTTGCGGCCCAGCCGGACGACGCCGATGGCGAAGGCGACGGAGGTGAGCAGGACCAGGCCCTCGGGGACCATGGGGACGATGCCGGCGACCATCCGCCGGACCGCTTCCCGCCAGTCGTGGTCCTGGACGACGAGCTGGCTGACGATCAGTCCGATCGCGGTCGGGAGCATCATCCACGTCACGTACTTGAGGATCTGGCTGATGCCGGTGCGCAGTTCGGAGTGGACGAGGGTGAAGCGGGACGCCTCCTCGGCGAGCTGGGCGGCGTAGGCGGCGCGGCCGACCTTGGTGGCGGTGAAGGCGCCCCCGCCGGCGACGACGAACGAGCCGGACATGACCTGGTCGCCGGGCTTCTTCAGGACCGGGTCGGCCTCGCCGGTGAGCAGCGACTCGTCGATCTCCAGTCCGTCGGCCTCCGCGACCTCGCCGTCGACGACGCACTTGTCGCCGGGGCCCAGTTCGATGAGGTCGCCGAGGACGATCTCACCGGTGGCGAGGGCGGTGGGGGTGCCGTCGCGGCGGACGGTGGGCCTGGACTCGCCGATGACGGCGAGGGAGTCGAGGGTCTTCTTGGCGCGCAGTTCCTGGACGATGCCGATCGCGGTGTTGGCGACGATGACGAAGCCGAAGAGGCCGTCCTGGAGCGGTCCGACCACGAGGATGATCAGGAAGAGGACGCCGATGATGGCGTTGAACCGGGTGAGGACGTTGGCGCGGACGATCTCGGCGGTGGAGCGCGAGGACCGTACGGGCACGTCGTTGACCTCGCCGCGGGCCACACGCGCGGACACCTCGGCGGTGGTGAGGCCGGGGTGTGCGGGCGGCGGGCCGGGGGCCTCGCGCGGGGCCGGGTCCCCCCGTGCGGTCTGCGGCACCGGATCGCTCATGGATCCGACGGTACGGGCGGTGGGCCCGCTTCACCTTCCGGACCGGCCGAACCGGCGCATTCCGATGCGGCGGGGGCCGGGAGCCGACGGGGGCGCGGACGGCCTTGAGCGGCGCTGCCCGCCCGGGTGTCCCTCAGCGGCTCTCCCCGCTCAGCGGCTCTCCTCGCCGTGGGCCGACTCCGTGGCCCGCGCGGCAGCGTGCCGCTTGATCGCGGCGTCGCGTCCGCGGACGTACCAGACGCCGATGAGCCCGAGCCCGCCACCGGCCAGGCAGGTCCACAGCCACCACAGGTGGCCGTGGTCGCTGAACCAGCCGTAGAAGGGCAGCTGGGCGACGAAGAGGACGAACCACAGGATCGTGCCGCCGGTGACCGTGGCGACGACCGGGCCCTCCAGGGGCTCCGGCGCCTCGTGCTTGGGGGTCCACTTCGTCATGGTCGTCAAGCGTAGTGCGTCCGGGTGGCCGCGCGATGCGGGGGAGCCCTTGCGCCCAAGGGGTCTACGCGCGGAGATAGCCAATCGGACTTTGTTTGTTCATACTGAATCGAACTGGATTCGATTGGGTTGTTTTGTTCGATCATCCAATCGTCTTCAGGTGTCGCTCTCCCGGGCGTGTCCCCCACGGCCCGCGACGGCAGCCCGTGTCCCGGCCTGTCCCAGGCCCATACGACTGAGGTCCCCCCGCATGACCACCTCGGCCACCACCGCTCCCGCCGTCGACGGCGACCGGCAGCCGTCCCCCACGCCGGAGCCGCCCCAGGGCGCCCTCGACCGGTACTTCCGCATCTCCGAGCGGGGCTCGTCCGTCTCCCGCGAGCTGCGCGGCGGTCTGGCCACGTTCTTTGCGATGGCCTACATCATCGTGCTGAACCCGATCATCCTCGGGGCAGGCCACGACAAGTTCGGCCACCAGCTGGACAACGCCCAGCTGGTGACGGCCACCGCCCTGATGGCCGGGCTCTCGACCGTCCTCATGGGCGCGATCGGCAACGTCCCCATCGCCTGCGCCGCCGGCCTCGGCATCAACGCCGTCGTCTCGCTCCAGCTGGCGCCCAAGATGAGCTGGCCGGACGCCATGGGCATGGTGGTCCTGGCGGGCCTGGTGCTGATGGTGCTGGTCGCCTCCGGGTTGCGGCAGCGGGTGATGGACGCGATCCCCGGCGGCCTGCGCCGCGCCATCGCGATCGGCATCGGCCTGTTCATCTCGCTGATCGGCCTCGTCGACTCCGGCTTCGTCTCCCGCAACCCCGACGCCGCGCACACCACCGTGCCGCTCGGCCTCGGTCAGGGCGGTCAGCTGCACGGCTGGCCGGTGCTGGTGTTCGTGGTGGGCCTCGCGCTGACGTTCGTCCTGGTCGTCCGCAAGACGCGGGGCGCGATCCTCGTCGGCATCGTCGCCATGACCATCCTCGCGGTCGTCGTCAACGCCGTCGCGAAGATCCCCGACACGAGCTGGGGCCTGAGCGTCCCGAAGCTGCCGGACAGCGTCGTCGGCGCCCCCGACTTCGGTCTCATCGGCCACATCAGCCTCTTCGGCGGCTTCCGTGAGGTCGGCCTGCTGACCGGCTGCCTCTTCGTCTTCACCGTGCTGCTGTCCGGCTTCTTCGACGCGATGGGCACGATCATCGGCGTCGGCGAGGAGGCCGGGCTGACGGACGACAAGGGCCAGCTGCCCAACATGGGCCGCATCCTGATGGTCGACGGCATCGCCGTCGCCGCCGGCGGCGCGGGCTCCGCCTCCGCCAACACCTGCTTCGTGGAGTCCACGGCCGGCGTCGGCGAGGGGGCCCGCACGGGCCTCGCCAACCTGATGACCGGCGGCCTCTTCCTGCTGGCCCTCGTCTTCACGCCGCTGGCCACCGTCGTTCCGGCCCAGGCCGCGACCCCCGCGCTGGTGGTCGTCGGCTTCCTGATCATGGCCTCGAACGTCAAGGAGATCGACTGGAGCGACTTCACGATCGCGATCCCCGCGTTCCTGACGATCATCTCCATGCCGTTCACCTACTCGATCACCAACGGCATCGGCATCGGCGTCCTGGCCTTCATCCTGCTCCGCCTCGCGGACAAGCGGGCCCGGGAGATCCCCTGGCTGCTGAACGTGGTCGGACTGTGTTTCCTCGTCTACTTCCTGCTCGACCCGATCGAGCAGGTGCTGGGCGTGAAGTAGTACACCGGTCCGCAGGACGGCCGACGAGGGCGGCTGGGCGTGATGCCCAGCCGCCCTCGTGTGCTTCCGTCCGCCCCACTGGCCCACTTTCCTTAGTTCAGGTAATGAGATAAGCTAAAGAACATGCCGGATCTTTCCCGCACTCCCGACGACACCGCCGCCGTCAACGCACTGCGGTCCGGTGTGATGCGCCTGTCCCGCAGGCTCAAGCACCAGCGTGTCGACGAGTCGCTCAGCCCGACCGAGATGTCGGTGCTCGGCACGCTCGCCCGCTGTGGCTCCGCCACCCCCGGAGAGCTGGCCCGCAAGGAGCACGTGCAGCCGCCGTCGATGACCCGCATCGTCGCGCTGCTGGAGGGCAAGGGGCTGGTCAGGCTGGAGCCGCACCCCGAGGACCGCCGCCAGAAGGTGGTGACCCAGACCGAGCAGGCCGAGGCCATGCTCGAGGAGAGCCGGCGCAAACGCAACGCCTGGCTGGCCGACCTGGCCGGCCGGCTGGACGAGGACGAGTGGGCGACGCTGCGCGCCGCGGCACCCGTCCTGGAGAAACTCGCGCACCTGTAAGCGCACCAGAAGGAGGCGAACCCTTTGAGTTCGGGACACGGAGCAGACTCCGCACCCGCACCGAACCGCCACGACGACACACGCACCACCTCCCTGACCGTCAAGGGAGGCATGTTCCGCTCACTCCGGGTCCGCAACTACCGGCTCTTCGCCACCGGACAGGTGGTGTCCAACACCGGTACCTGGATGCAGCGCATCGCCCAGGACTGGCTGGTCCTCAGCCTAACCGGCTCCTCCGCCGCCGTCGGCATCACGACGGCACTGCAGTTCCTCCCCATGCTGCTGCTCGGCCTCTACGGCGGCGTCATCGCCGACCGCTACCCCAAGCGCCGGCTGCTGCTGTTCACCCAGGCCGCGATGGGCGTCACCGGACTCGCCCTCGCCGTGCTCACCCTCAGCGGGCACGTCCAGGTCTGGCACGTGTACCTGACCGCGCTCGCGCTCGGCGTCGTCACCGTCCTCGACAACCCCGCCCGGCAGGCGTTCGTCGTCGAGATGGTCGGCCCCGCCGACCTGCGCAACGCCGTCAGCCTCAACTCCGCGAACTTCCAGTCCGCCCGCCTGGTCGGGCCCGCCGTCGCCGGTGTGCTGATCAGCGCCCTGGGCAGCGGCTGGGCGTTCCTGCTCAACGGGCTGTCCTTCCTCGCGCCGATCGCCGCGCTGCTGCTGATGCGCAACGGCGAACTGCACAAGGTCGACCGCGCCCCGCGCGGCAAGGGCCAGCTGAGGGAGGGCCTGCAACACGTGGCCGGGCGCCCGGAACTGATCTGGCCGATCGTGCTGGTCGGCTTCATCGGCACCTTCGGCTTCAACTTCCCCATCTGGCTCACGGCCTTCGTCAACGACGTCTTCCACGCCGACGCCAGCGCCTACGGCCTGCTCAACACCGTGATGGCCGCCGGTTCGCTGGCCGGTGCGCTCCTCGCCGCCCGCCGGGGCACCTCCCGGCTGCGGCTGCTGATCGGGGCCGCGGCGGCCTTCGGCCTGCTGGAGGTCATGGCCGCGCTCGCGCCCTCCTTCTGGGTCTTCGCGGCGCTGCTGGTGCCGATCGGGATGTGCGGCCTGACGATCAACGTCACCGCCAACTCGGGCATCCAGCTGGCCTCCGACCCCGCTCTGCGAGGGCGGGTGATGAGCCTGTTCATGATGGTCTTCATGGGCGGCGCCCCGCTCGGCGCTCCCCTCGTGGGCTGGGTCACCGACGTCTACGGCCCCCGCGTCGGCTTCCTCGCCGGCGGGGTGGTGTCCCTGCTGGCCGCGGCCGGCATCGGCCTGGCGCTGGCCCGCGCCGGTGACCTGCGCCTGAAGGTCGATCTGCGGCGAGGGCACCGGCACGTGGCGTTCGTGGCGCGCGAGCCGTCGGCCCGGCAGGAGGCGGTGACCACGGCGGCGTGACGCGGGCGGCGCCTTCGGAGGTGGCCCCTACGGCCGTCTGGCCTCGGCGGGGTCTTCTTCGGAGGGCGGCCGCCACAGCCGTCCGACGCCGGACGGGGTCTCCTTCCGTTCCGGGGCGCCGCCCGGGAAGGAGACCCCGAACCGGGTCACACTGGCTCCATGCGACTGTTCGCAGCGGTGGTCCCTCCCCAGGCCGCGGTCGACGAGCTGGCGGCCGAGGTGGCGCGACTGCGCGCCGCCCTGCCCGACCGGCACGGCCGGCTGCGCTGGACCGAACCCGCCCTGTGGCACTTCACGCTCGCCTTCCTCGGCGAGGTCGACGAGGCGCTGCTGCCCGAGCTGGGCGAGCGCCTCGCCCGCGCCGCCCACCGGCACCCGGTGCACGAGCTGCGGTTCGCGGCGGGCGGCCGCTTCGGCGACCGGATCCTGTGGATCGGGGCCACGGGCTCCCTGGAGACCCTGCGCGGCCTCGCCCGCTCCACCCGCGCCGGCGCCGGACGGGCGGGCGTCCACGTGGACGACACCAAGCCCTTCCACCCCCACGTCACCCTCGCCCGGACCGCCGGCCATGTGAACCTGCGGCCCTACACCGAGGAACTGGCGGAGTTCCGGGGCCGCCGGTGGTGGGTCGAGCGCGTGGACCTGGTCCGCAGCCACCTTCCCGCGTCCGGCGTCCCCGGCGAGCGCCCCCGCTACGAGACCCTGACGTCGTGGCCCCTGGGCACCCGGCGGGTCGGCTGACCGGTCCGGTTACGCTCGTGGGGTGGACCCGAAGACCAGAAACCGGATCATGACCGGTGCCCTCGCCGTGATGCTCGTCGTCGTCGCCCTGGTGGCAGCGGTGAAGTGACGCCGCCGCGCGCGGTGACTCCCGGCGCCCCAGGCGCCCCAGGCGCTCTCCCACCGGTCCCGGCCCTCAGGCTCCCAGCTGGGCGAGCAGGGTCTGGTTGTCCTCGATGTGCCAGTCCTCGACGATGAGACCGTCGTCACCGAGGTGCTGGATGTCGATCGCGGCGAACTCCACCTTCTGGCCGCGGCCCGCGCGCCCCTGGAACGTTCCGGTGAAGTGACCCCGGAAGACCAGCCGCGCCGTGATCTTGTCGCCGCTGATCAGCACGTCGGAGAGTTCGCACGTCAGGTCGGGCACGGCGGCCCGGAAGTTCTTCGAGGCGAACGCCAGCCCGGCGGGCCCCTGGGGGCGGCCGGCGGGGAGCGTGTTGTCCCGGAACCGCGGGTCGACCGTGCCCGCGAGATAGCGGGCCCGCCCCGTGTTCCAGAAGGTGTACAGCCGCTGGGTGACGCGCACGGCCGTGCGCGCCCGGTGCGTGGGGAGCGAGGCGTCGACGGTCAGCGACTTCGGCCGTACGAGGTCGGGGGAGCGGTCGACCAGGTGCCACGGGTCCCGCTCGGCGGCGGTGGCCGTCCGCGGCGGAGCGGCGGAGGCCGGGGTGACCGGGGTGGCGGTGACGAGCAGACCGGTGGCGGCCAGGGCCGCGGCGGTGGTCATGACGGAGGTGCGCAGGCGCATGGGGCAGTCCTTGTCCGGGAGGGGGAGGGTGCGCCGCCGCCACCAGGGGGAGTCGGCGGCGGCACGGGACGACTCTCCGCCACCGCCGGGGGACCAGTCCAAGGCATGCTGGTCACCGCTGCCATAAGTTCTGCTCATCACCCCTGGTCAGGCCATGATCCCCCGGTGGTCGGGCGCTCGTAGACTCCGGGCATGGCAACGCTGCGGCAGCTCGAGTACCTGGTCACGGTCGTGGACGGCGGCTCCTTCACCCGCGCCGCCGAGCTCCTGCACGTCACCCAGCCGGCCCTCTCCCACCAGATCCGGGCCCTGGAGCGCTCCCTCGGCGGCCCGCTCCTCGACCGTCTGCCGCGCGGCGTCCGCCTCACCCCCGCCGGCCGGGCCATGCTGCCGCACGCCCGTGCCGCCCTCGCCGACGTGGAGCGCGCCCGGTCGGCGGCCCGCCGGGCGTCGGGCCTGGAGGAGGGCGAACTCCAGCTCGCCACCGTCTATTCGGTCAGCCTCGGCGTGCTCCCGCCGGTGCTGCGGGTCTGGCGCCGGGAACACCCCGGTGTCCGCGTCCGGCTGGTGGAGTTCCGGCACACCGGCGAGCTGCGCGCCGCCATGGCCGCCGGGCAGGCGGACCTCGCCGTCGGCCCGCCGCCCGGGGAGTGGGACGGCCCCGTCCGGGTCCTGGGCGTCGAGGAGTTCGTCGTGGTCGTACCGGCCGACGACCCCCTGGCCGGGGGCGGTGCGGACCGGGTGGAGCTGAGCGCCCTCGCCGACCGCGGCTGGGTGCACTACGCCCCCGGCAACGGCCTCGCCGAGGTGCTCGACGGGGCGTGCGCCGCGGCGGGTTTCACCCCGCGCGTCGCCGTGCGCACCGAGCAGACGGCGGCCGCGGCCCCGTTGGCCGCGACCGGCCTGGGACCGGCCCTCGTCCCGGCGAACGTCGTCCCGCCCCGCTTCGACGGCCGGCTGTTGCGCCCGTCGCCGCCGGTGACCCGCCCGCTGGTGGCGTACGCCCGGACGCGCCCGGACGCGCTGGCCTCCGCGTTCGTGGAGGTGCTGGCGAGGCACGCCCGTACGGAGCGGGGTCCGGGTGGGGACGGGACGGGGGACCCATGAGACGTCGCGCAGGTTGTGCTCGCGCGCCCGGCCACCGGGTTCACCAGGCGAAGGCCTCGGGCGCGGGCCCGGGGCCGGGGAAGACCTCGTCCAGGGCCTTCAGCAGCTCCTCCGGCAGCTTCAACCGGCCGGCCCGCACGGCCGAGTCCAGCTGCGCGGACGTCCGCGGTCCGACGATCGGTCCGGTCACCCCGGGGCGCGTCAGCAGCCACGCCAGGGCCACCTCGCCGGGTTCCAGCTCGTACTTGGCGACCAGGTCCTCGTACGCCTGGACCTGCTCACGGACCGTGGTGTTGGCGAGCGCCTCCGCCGACCGGCCGCCCGCCGCGGCCTTGCGGATCGCCCCGCCGAGCAGCCCGCCGGCCAGCGGCGACCAGGGGATGACGCCGAGCCCGTACGCCTCGGCGGCCGGGATGACCTCCATCTCGGCGCGCCGCTCGGCGAGGTTGTACAGGCACTGCTCGCTGACGAGCCCGAGCGTGCCGCGGCGCCGGGCGGCCTCGTTGGCGCGGGCGATGTGCCAGCCGGCGTGGTTGGACGAGCCCGCGTAGACGATCTTTCCCTGCTGGACGAGGACGTCGATGGCCTGCCAGATTTCGTCCCAGGGCGTCGAACGGTCGACGTGGTGGAACTGGTAGAGGTCGATGTGGTCCGTCCGCAGCCGCTTGAGGCTGCCCTCGACGGACCGCCGGATGTTGAGGGCGGACAGACGGTCCTCGTTCGGCCACGGCTCGCCGCCCGGGTTCATCGCCCCGAACACCTTGGTCCCGACGACCACCTTGTCCCGCCGGCCGCCCCCCTTGGCGAACCAGCTGCCGATGATCTCCTCGGTGCGGCCCTTGTTCTCGCCCCAGCCGTAGACGTTGGCGGTGTCGAAGAAGTTGATCCCGGCGTCGAGCGCGGCGTCCATGATGGCGTGACTGTCGCCCTCGTCGGTGCCGGGCCCGAAGTTCATGGTCCCGAGGACGATCCGGCTGACCTTCAGCCCCGTGCGGCCGAGCTGCGTGTAGTCCATGGCGCCCTAGCCAACGCCCTGGAGCGCACTGGAGGCAAGGGGTCACCCGATCGGGGGCGTGGTGGGGCCTGCCGGGGTTCGGACCGGAGGGGTGCCGAACTCGTAGGCGTGGTGGCGTGGAGGCTGGCTGGTCGGAAGCCCGGGTCAGGAACGGGGTGGGGGTGCTGTGGCGGTCGGCAGGGTGAGGCTCTCCGGGAGGGCTGAGCAGGCGGCGCGCAGGTGGGTGGCCAGAGTGCTGCGGGCGGGGGTGTCCGGCAGGGCCGCCCAGGTGTCGAGCGCGCAGTGGAAGGCGGCGACGAGCATGTCGATGGCCAGGCGTGGGCGTGGGTCGTTCGCGGTGGCGAGGCCGAGCCGCCGGTGGAGGGTGTCGAGCGCGGTGCGGGTGGTGTCGCGGCAGAAGCGCAGGCCGTGCGCTTCCATGGCCGGGGTCCGCTCGGCCAGCTGACGGCTGATCAGGACGCGTGGAGGCCATTGATCGACGGGCATGCGGGCCAGCGCGGCGAGCAGGGCCTCTTGCAGCAGCTCCAGGAGCGGGCCGCCGTGGGGCTCGCGGGTTTCCAAGTCGTCCAGAAAGGCCCGCCACAAGTCGAGCAGCGGTGTCATGGCGACGTCTTCCTTGCTGCTGAAGTGCCGGAAGAACGTGCGTTTGGACGTGTCCACCGCATCGCAGAGCTCGTCGAGTGTCACGCCCTGGAAGCCTCGCTCGGTGAAGAGCTCCAGGGCGGTGTCGACCAGGGCTTCGCGTGTGCGCTGCTTCTTGCGTTCGCGCAGCGGAAGTCGGCCCCCGGGTTCGGGTGATGGACGCGGATTCCCCATGACCGAAAGCGTACCCGAGAGGTGAATGCCACTTGCAGGCATGTGCCACTGAGTGGCATAACTGTGTTTCCCGTCATCTCGCGAAGGGTGCTCCGCCATGCGTGCTCTGCTCGTCGACCGTTCCGCCCGTGCCGGCCTCCGCCTCGCCCAGGTCCCCGACCCCGACCCCGCCCCGCACCAAGCCCTGGTGCGGGTGGAGGCGACATCCCTCAACTACGGCGAGGTGCGGTTCGGCCTCCAGGAGGCCGCTGACGGCACCGTCCTGGGATGGGACGCGGCGGGGGTGGTCGAGCGCGCGGCAGCCGACGGTTCCGGCCCGGCGGCCGGTACCCGCGTCGTGACCCTGGGACCAGCCGGAGGGTGGGCCGAACTCCGGGCCGTGGACACCGACATGATGGGGGTGGTGCCGGCCGGTGCCGACCTCGGAGCCGTCAGTACGATTCCCGTCGCCGGTGCCACCGCGCTCCGCGCCCTGCACCGCCTCGGCCCCCTCCTGGGAAGGCGCGTCCTGATCACGGGTGCCACCGGTGGCACGGGGCGCTACGCGGTGCAGCTCGCCCGACGCGGCGGGGCCCACGTCATCGCCTCCACCGGCGCGCCGGAACGGCACGGCGACGGCCTGCGCGACCTGGGCGCCCACGACGTCGTGGCCGAACCGCTCCGTGTCGCGGAACCTGTGGACGGGGTCGTGGACCTGGTGGGAGGACGGCAACTCGTCGACGCCTACGGCAGGCTGGCCGAAGGAGGCAACCTGGTCGCGGTCGGGCACTCCGCCCACGAAGGCGAAACCTTCCCCTACGGCGCGCTCTACGGTGACCAGGGGCGGCACGACCGCTCCCTGACCACGTTCTTCCTGCTCGCCTGCACCGGACTCGCCCGCGACCTGACGTGGCTCGCCCACCAGGTCGCCACCGGCGGCCTCACCCCGCACATCTCCTGGCGCGGCACCTGGGGCGAGGCCGCTGACGCCATCGCCGCCCTGCTCGACCGCCGACTCCACGGCAAGGCCGTCCTGGACATCACCTGACACCCGGCGACCCGTGAAGCCGGCTGACGGCAGCGTCGGGCTGCGACTGCCGGGCGCGCGACGCTGGTGCCGATTGGCGCGAACCGTCAATCGGCGGCGGGGTCACCGAAGGCGGTGGGCATCATGACGCCATGAGCGTGAGCATCGACATCGCGGGGCTGCCCGCCGAGCGGATCGTCTTCGAGACGTCGCCCCTGGCCGAACTGTGCCTGGTGCTGCACGCCTTGTCCGAGCCGGGCCACCACCCGCGGCTCGCCGGCTGGACGACGGCCACGAACGCCGCGCTGCGGCCGGACCTGGCCGACCGGCTGCGCGAGGCCGACTTCCTGTGGCGCAACACGTTCTCCGACCTCTTCATGCCGTACGCGGGACTGCGCGGGGGCGACGGCAGGGCGGGGACGACGCTCGCCGGGGAACTGGACATGCTGGACGGGCTGGACGACGAACAGTTCGTCGCGACAGCCCTGGAGTTCGCCAGCCTGGCCGCGTACGACAAGGGAGCGCCGTCGCCGCTCACCGACGCCGCGGCCCGCAGCAGGGCGCTGGAGCGGGCCGCGGCGCGCGGCCCCCGCCAACTGGGCTTCGCCGGGCGCCTGCTGAAGGACCCCGTCGCGGTGCGGGGGTGGGTGCGCCGCCTGCTGGAGGACTGCGACGAGGCGTTCTTCGCGGAGGTCTGGCAGCGGGTGCGGCCCGCCCTGGCCGCCGACACCCGGCACAAGAGCGAACTGCTACGGCGCCGGGGCCTGCGCGAGGCCCTGACGGCTGTCTCTCCCGCGCTGCACCTGGAGGACGGCGGCACGCGCATCCGCGCCGACAAGCTGGCGGAGGGGGAGGCGACGGCGACGGACCCGGCGGTGGGCCCGGGCCTGTCGTTCGTACCGTCACACTTCGGCTGGCCGCACCTGATGATCCTGCACCGCCCCGGCTGGCGCCCGGTGGTCCACTACCCGGTCGGCTCACCGGAACTGCCGCCCCCGGCCTCGGCCGACGCACTGAAGCGCCGCCTGGAGGCGCTGGCCCACCCCTTGCGCATCCAGCTCTGCCGCAATGTGGCCCGCGCCCCGTACACCACGGGAGAGCTGGCGGACCTGCTGGGCGTCACCGCGCCGGAGGTCTCCCGCCACCTCGCGGTGCTGAGGAGGGCGGACCTGATCACGACGCGCCGCCGGGGCCGCTACGTCCACTACCAGCTGGACGTGGGGACGGTGGCGAGGCTCAGCAGCGACTTCCTGGAGGGGATCCTGCGCTAGGCCACGCCCGGCGGGCCGCCTCATACAGGCGCAGCTCAGGTGGGGTGGGCGGCCGGAGGTTGCCGGCGAAGACGTCCCAGCTGACGCCGTCGGGATGTTCGAGCCGTACGAGGCCGTCGGTGGACGCGACGACGGTGCCGAGGCCGTTACTGAAGGTGTCGACGAAGACGCCGCTGGTCCAGGGCGCCCGTCTGCCCGGTGAGCGCGACCTGGCTGAGGAGTACGGCGTGGCGATCGGCACTGCTCGCCGCGCGATTCAGGAACTAAGGGAGCGGGGCTTGCTGATCACCCTGCCTGCCAAGGGGACGTTCGTCGCTCAGCGCCAGCCGACAGATGCCGAGTGAAGCCCCCGCGGCAGGATCCGGGTCACCGCACCCGTCATGGACGACGAAGCTCCGTGGTGTGATGACGCCATGAGCCGTGCCATGGAAGAGACCAACCGCCGCATGCTCCGGGCGCGGGATGCGATGGACCGCGCCTACGCGCAGCCGCTGGACGTCCCGGCCCTGGCGAGGATCGCCCACGTGTCGGAGGCGCACTTCACGCGCACCTTCCGGGCCACGTTCGGCGAGACGCCGCACCGCTACCTACAGCGCCGCCGTGTCGAGCGGGCGATGTTCCTGCTGCGCGAGACCGATCGCAGCGTGACGGACGTCTGCTTCGAGGTCGGCTTCGGCAGTCCGGGAACCTTCAGCCGGACGTTCCGCGACATCGTCGGCCGGTCGCCGAGGACGTACCGCAAGGAAGCGGTGTCTGCGCGCGTGCCGACGTGCTTCACGATGGCGTGGACGCGGCCCTCCAGCTGAGCAGTTTTGGATAAGTTTCCGGCTGGCCGGCTCACTAGTGTGGTGCACATGTTCAACGCCATCACGCAATCGCAGATATACGTCCTCGACCAGGACGAGGCCCTCGACTTCTATGTCGGGAAGCTGGGTCTGGAGGTCACCGCCGACGTCGACATGGGTTTCATGCGCTGGCTGACCGTCAGCGTGCCCGGTCACCCGGAGCGTCAGATCCTGCTGGAGAAGCCGGGTGCTCCGGCGATGTCCGAGGAGACGGCGCAGCAGGTGCGCGAGCTGGTGACGAAGGGCGCGATGGGCGGCTGGCTGATCTTCACGACGGACGACTGCCGCAAGACCTACGAAACGCTGCTGGCGCGGGGCGTGGAGTTCACCGAGGAGCCCACCGACCGCCCGTACGGAACGGACTGTGGTCTGCGCGACCCGTTCGGCAACCGCATCCGCTTCACCCAGCCGAAGTCCTGAAGGACGGGTGGGCCCCTACGGGATGTGGGGGGCGGCTTGGGCCGGTGGGGCAGTGAATTGTGGTGTGCCGGGTGCGGGTTTCGCCTCGCGCCTGTGGCGCAAGGCGCTGGCGGCGGGAGGGGAGGGTGGGGCTGCGGTTCGGTGTCGGTCGGTTGGGCCGGTGGGGGGCTGGGGGCAAAGATGCCTCCGCTGCGCTGCGGCGCGGGCTGCTGCCGCGTTCCTCCCGGGGGACAGGACTTTTGAGGTGCGGCCGGTGGGGTGGGGAGCAGCGAAGCGCGAGCCGTCGCTGCGCTCCTCAGCAGACACCGTCACCGTCCCGGTGCGGGGAAAGCCTTTGGTCGCGCAGCGGCCGGGCCTCCAGGGCGTAGCCCGCCGCCTTCGCGCCCAAGCCGCGCAGCGGCGCAGTCACACTTCGTGCGCCGCGCCAGCAACCTGCCTCCGCGCCCCAAGCCGCGCTTCGTGCGCCGCGCCGACGCCTCCGCTCGCTCCCCCTGCCCCCACCTGCCCCTACCTCGCGATCTGACTGCGGCGGCGTCTAGGGGCGGGGAGGTCCGGGGCTGATGAGGGTGAGTACGGCGTCGAGAAGTGTGGAGGTCAGGGCGGGGAGTCGGTCGGGGGATTCGCTCAGCAGGAACAGCCAGGCGAAGACGGGGCCGACCAGCAGGGCGTTGAGGGCGGCTGGGTCGGGGCGGGTGGTGAGCTCGCCGCGTGCGGTCGCGTGATCCAGGATCTCCGTGAGGGTCTGGCGCTGGGCTCCGAGGTATTTCCGGTCGAACCGGTCCCGTAGTGCGGGATCGGCGTGGATGTCCGCCAGCAGGCCCGGGATCGTCCCCTGCGGCGGCATGGCCATGCTGTCCGCGACCTCGGCGAGCACGGCGGCCAGATCGGCGCGGAGCGACCCGCGGTCGGGTGCCACGGCCAGAAACTGATCCGGTAGAAGCACGTCAAAGATCATTTCCTGCTTGGTGGCGTGCCGCCGGTAGATCGCCGCCTTGCCCACGCTCGCTCGCGCGGCCACCTCGGCCATCGTCAGCCGCATGTACCCCACCTCGGTCAGCAGCTCTCGGACGGCGGTGGCGATGGCGTCGTCGACGCGGCTGTCTCGGGGGCGGCCCCCCTGGTTGCGGGCTTGCTTTCGCGCAGACATGCGAGCATCATACGAAACCGACAGTATCGAAACCGGGAGTTCCATAACCATCGGGTTCCCATAACCCTCGGGCTCCCATGACTGTCGGGGGTTCCCGTACCTGTCGGGTTCGTCGTTCTCCAGCGCAGCCGTCCGCCCGGCGCGCGGTGATGGCCGGCGCCCGCCATCGGCGGGTCCGGCCCCACCGGCACGGTGTGCCGGCTCGGAAGGAATGGCTGATGCGCATCCCGAAGGGCGCCCACACCCACACCGAACCTGCTCGGCTCGACCGCGGCCGGCCGCAACGGCCCGCCGCAGCACGCGACAGAGGGGGATTCAAATGATCAAAGGTGCCGGCTGGCTCCTCGTGTTCTTGGGGGCCGCACACACGCTCCTCGCCCTGACGATGGAGGGAGCCGCACGCCACGCCGGGGAGTGGTTCAGCGGGGCGCTGTGGGGTGAGGACTTCTCCGACATGAGCCCGGCCGGCAGCGCGCTCTGGCTGTCTCTGGAGAGTTTCGGCCCGCCGCTCCTCGTGGTCGGCCTGATCGTCCTGTGGTTGGACCGCCGTGGCATCACGCCACCGCCGTTCATCGCGTGGACGCTGGGGATCTGGGGGGTGGTGGACGCCGTCGTCCTCATCACCACGCCCTGGCCGCTCTTCCTGCTCGCGAACATCCTGCTGTTGGTCGGAGGCCGCCGCGCCGCCGGCCGCGGCTGAGCAGCACCGCACGTGCCCCTTGCTCCAGAGCCCAGGACCAGGGGCGTCGCGTCGAGAGCGGGCAGCGGACACAGCCGCTGGATCACCCGGCAGACCGTTGCACAGGGTGGTGGTGCGTGAGAGCGGCGAGCAGCCCGTCAGTGCACCAGCAGGTCGATCAGACCTGTCAGGTCCTCCTCGCCGCCGCCCTCGGCCAGGCGGCGGCGCATCAGCTCGAAGTAGGGACTGAGCAGTTCGGAGCTGACGCCCTGCTGCTCGGCGGTGCTCAGGAAGGTCGGCGTGCCGGCCACCTGCATGGCGAGGTTGGAGACGACATCCTTGGTGTAGTCACCGGTCCGCAGGTGGTCGGCGGTCTGGTGAACTGCCGGGGCCATCGCGATGAGCCAGTCGGCGAGCAGCGGAGCGAGCGCCGCGGGGTCGATGTCTTCCTTGCGGATCAGGGCGAAGGCGTGCGCGGTCCCGGCGAACATCCCGTACATGGCGCTGAGCAGGGCCACGTCGTGGAGGGCTGCGAAGCCCGCGTCCTCGCCTACGTAGGTGGTGCCGGCCGGGGCGGCCAACGTGTCTTGGTGCCGTTCGAACAGTTCCCGCGAGCCGCTGTAGAAGACGTAACCGCCGGCCTCCGGGACGCCGATCATGGGAGGGACAGCCATGATCCCGCCGTCCAGGTAGCGGGCGCCGCGGTCGCCGGCCCAGGCGGCGCGGTCCCGGGCCTGGGCAGGGGTGCTGGTGGTCAGATTGACCAAGTCCCTGCCGGCCAGGTCGGTGCCGGCCAGCGCCTCGCCGACCGAGGCGTCGTCCAGCAGACAGGTGACGACGAGCTTGTTCGCCGCGACCGCCTCAGCGGCGCTGTCCGCGACGTTCGCGCCCTCTGCGGCGAGCGCGTCGGCGCGGGCCGGCGTGCGGTTCCAGACGGTGAGCGGGTGACCGGCGGCAAGCCAGGTACGGGCCAGCGCGCTGCCCATCGCGCCGAGCCCCAGCAGTGTGACGGGGGTCTTTTCAACGGAGTTCTGTGCCATGCCGATTAGGCTCGTCGCAGACCCCGGGGTGATCAAGTACGCACTTCTGAGTGGGTGGTTACCGCGGGGTGAGCGAGCACGTCAGAAGGGGTGGGCATGACGACGCTGAACCGGCCGGGGGCACCAGGCGGACACGTCTGCGGGATCGACACCGCGATGGAGGTGATCGGCGGCAAATGGAAGGTGCTGATTCTCTGGGCACTTCACGAGCACCCCCACCGCCGCTTCGGCGAGCTGCGCCGACTGCTTCCGGGGGTCACCGAGAAGGTGCTGGCCTCTCATCTACGGGAGATGGAGTCAGACGGCGTCGTGCACCGCTTCTCCTACGACGAGGTGCCGCCCCGCGTCGAGTACTCGCTCACCGAGGACGGCACGCGCCTCAACGCCGCGCTCGAGCCGCTGGCTGCCTGGGGGCGCGAGCGGCGAACCGCCTGAGCGACTGAATCGAGGGTGGGGGTAGGCCTTGTGGCACGTGCTGGTCGTAGAGGCACCCTGATCACCTCCAGGACCGGTTCGCCCGGATCGCCTCCAGGGCCGGCTCGCGCTGTCGCTGCGCTCGTCAGCGGAGACGGCCACCGTCCCGAGCGCCGGGCCGGCCTTTCGGTCGCGCAGCGGCCGGGCCTCAGGCCGTAGCCCGCCGCTTCGTGCCGTGCAGCGGCGAAACCGCGGCGGTGGTGCGGGCAGTACGGCCCGCAGCGTCCGCTCACACGGTCCGCCGGACAAGCCTTAGGGCAGCGCCGTGGTCACCACACCAAGGCGTCCGAGGCGTTGGACTGCCAGTAGGTGACGGCCGCGCTGTCGTCGATCCACGTGCCCTTCGGGAGGGCGATCGAGTCGGGTCCGCCCTCGGAGCCGTCACCGCTGTCGAGGAAGACGTGCACGGTCCGGACGTCACGCCCGTTCTCCCCGGAGCCGTCGGCGGACGACAGCCGGATGCCCGCGTAGGCGGACTGGCCCGGCGCGAGCGTCACGACCGACTGCGGCGCCGACTCCTCGATCGCCTGGGCGCCGACGTACGTGTCGTTGTCGAAGCCCAGGAGCGGGGCCTTGACGAGGGTGCAGGACTCGGAGCCGGTGTTGGTGACGGTCAGCAGCTGGTGGTTGATCGGGCGGCTCACGTTCCGCACGGTGAAGTCGGCGGACGAGGTGGAGCAGAGCGCCTGGACCGGGCCGCGGTCCGCCTGCGGGGCGGCCTGGGCGGGAACGGCCGCCGTCGCCAGAACGGCGGCGCCGGACAGGGCGGCGGAAGCGATGAGACGTGCGAAGCGCATGGGGATGCTCCTGATGAGAGTCAGTGGCCGCTTGTCGCCCCGGTGTTCCCCGAGGCCTGATCAGCCTGCGGCGGTGCCCGTGCCCGCTTCAAGACTCATCCGGCATTCCGGCACGCCGGGACGGCCACACACGGCCTGACCTGCGCACATGCCAGGCCGTGGAACGCCTTGGTGGAACGCCGGCGGTCAGCCCTGGGGGGCGGGCGACCACCGGGCGGCCCCCGGCGGCTGCTGATAGGAGGGCCTGCCCGTGGAACCGCTGGTGCGGAAGGGTCTGCCCTGGTCGTCGATCCTGAGCACCCCGCGCCGGCTGCCGCTGGACCACTGCACTTCCAGATGCCATCGCACATCGTGCCGCCTGGCGTCGGCCTTGACGTAGAAGACCTCGGGGTCGGTCCGGCTGACCTTGTACGGGAACGCGCGCTGGCCGGCGATCGGGGTGAGGGCGGGTGCCCCGGCGTCGAGGTCGACGCCGAAGGACCGCGTCGCCACGTCACCGCCGCATCCGACGCCTGTGGCGTAGGCGTTCCAGGCGAGCGGCGCGTTCGTGCCGTCCACCCGGACGTGCAGTTCTTCGAGCACGACCGTGTTCGTGCCGGTCCCCTGCAAGGTGACCTTGACGAACTGGTTCTCGGCGCTGACGGCTCCGAGCTCGGACACCCAGGCGGGAGCGTCCTGCTCGATGGGAGGTTTCGGCATCTGGCCGGGGCTCCGGTTGACCAGGAAGCTCTGGGAACAGGGGCTTTCGTAGGCGTAGGGCCGGGTGTGGACGGTCAGCGGAGCGTCGCCCTGGTCGTCGCCGCCCTTGTCGCCACCGGCGTCCTGCTTGCCGGCGGATGAAGGGGACGTGGTGCCGTCCGGCCCGGCGGAGGCGGTGGGTTCGCCGCCCCCCTTCTCCTCTTCCTCCTCCGGGGAGGAGGACGGCGTGGCGACCGGGCTCGTCCCGGGCTCTCCGGGCTTGCCGGGCCCGCTCACCTCGGCGCCCCGGGGAGAGGAGGCTCCAGCGGGCCGGGTCCTTGTGCCGTCGTCGCCGCCGTCGGCGAGGCTGACGGCGAGCACGGTGGAGCCCATCACACAGGTGACGGCCAGGGCGGCCAGGGCGACCTTCCGGGACCGCCGTTCCCGCTGTGGGCGGCCCTTCGACGAGGCCGGGGGAGTCGGCCCGCCCGACCCCGTGCCGGTGGGAATGAGGGGTGCGTCCGCCACGCCGGATACCGGTGTCGTCGCCTCCTCCTCTGCCGGAGCCGTGGGTTCCGGCTGGGCGGCATCGGCTGGTGCTCCGTCCGCCCGCGGCTTACGGCCCCGCGCCGCGTCCGCGAGGATCCACTGCCGGTGGACCTGGATCAGCTCTTCCGGAGTGGCCTTGCACAGGCGCGCCAACCGCTCGACCGGAGCGAACTCCGTCGGCACGGCGGACCCGTTGCAGTACCGGTGCAAGGTCGACGTACTGACGTGCAGCCGCTTGGCCAGCACTCCGTAACTCAGGCCGGACCGCTCCTTCAGCGATCGCAGCGACTCCGCGAGATCGCTTGCCCCCACGCCACTCCTCCGTCCCATGTCCTCGTTCCAGAGAACACCCATTCCCCCAGGTCAGAGCCGGTGTCAACGTTCCAGCGTCCCTAACCGGCCAGCGGAGCTGGCGCCCGGGACACGGTGTCGCACAAGCTTTCGTCATCCAAGCACGCCGCTCCCGGGTCCGGTCGAGCGGCGCTCCGCTGCCCGCCCGTGAAGAAAGAGATCCGCCATGCGCGCCTCCGTCCGCCGGCCCCGTCTGCTCGCCGTCGCCTCCCTCGCGCTCGCCCTGACGGCGTGTGAGAAGGGAGGGGGCGTCCGCGAGGAGGGCGCCGCCTCGGAGCCCGTCGCCTCGGAGCCCACCCAGTCCCCGCAGACGCCGGCCCAGGACAAGCCAGCCGCCACGCCCGGCGGGACGGCCACCGCCAAGGCCCCCGCCACGAAGGCCACGAAGGGGACGGGTGGGTCGGGCACCGGCAAGGGAGGGGGTCGCGCGTCGGCGCCGGCCGCCGGCGCCGACCCGGACGCCCCGGCGAACCGCGTGCCCTGCACCGCCGACAACACCGAGGTCGTGGCCACCCCGGTCTCCCGCCCCCTCAACCACATGCTGCTCACGATCACCAACACGGGTTCCACGATGTGCGACCTGGCGGGCTACCCCGTCGTCAAGTTCGAGGGCGCCCAGTCCGTCCCGCCGGTCATGGAGCACACCAAGCCGCAAGCGGTCACCTCGCTCCGCCCCGGCAAGAAGGGCTACGCGGGCGTGATCCTGTCCGCCGGGGACGGTCGGGGTGGCGAGGGCTGCACGGCCCAGAGTCTGGAGATCGGCTTCCAGGGCAGCGACAAGATGACCGAAGCCGCCCTCCAGGCCAAGGGGGTGCACATCGACGACTCGCTGCGCGTCACGTACTGGCTGACCTCGGTTGAGGACGCCCTGTCCTGAGCGCGGAGTGTCCGCTGCGCCGCGGCGTGGGCTGCTGCCGCCGTCCTCCCGCCGGTCAGCTGTCGCCGTGCCGGAGGAGGACCTCGGCCCTGTCGAGACGTGACGCGCCGTCCGGTCGCCGGCCTGGGGCGCGGTGTCGCCGGGCTGGGCCGGTGGCAGAACGAGTACGGGTTCGGGAGATCGCTGACGACGAGGACCAGCGCCTGCTGCGCATCAGTCGGCGGGGTCGTGGGTGATCAGGTCGCCCGGCTGGCAGCGGAGGACATCGCAGATCCTCGACAGGGTCGAGAAGCGGATGGCCTTGGCCCGCCCGTTCTTGAGGACGGACAGGTTGACGACGGTGATGCCCACGTGTGCGGACAGCTCGGTGAGCGTCATGCCGCGCTCGGCGAGGATCCGGTCGAGGTGGATCCGGATCGAGTGGAGTTCCTCTTCGGGCATCAGATGGTCCCTTCGAGGTCCTCTCGCATGCGCACGCCGTCACGCATGATCTTCCCCCAGATCACTGCGGCGAGGCCGGCGAGGATGAGCACCATCGGTCCGGAGACCGTCGGCCCGGAACCCACGACCGGCGCCATGCTCCCGACGAGCCAGGACTGCGACCAGCCGACGACGAGGCCGGCCAGAGGGGCGCCCAAGGCGACGAACCAGCCGAGAACGGACAGCCGCCGCGACACCGTGTCGGTGAACGGGCCCTGCCGCAGGACGGCCTTGAGCAGCCGGGAGAAGAGCAGCAGCGCGAGGGAGCCGAACAGCAGCCAGGGCAGTTCGCCCCCGAGGTCGGCGGCGCGCTGACCCGTGGAGGGGCCGTCCTGGCACAGGCGCGTGGCGCTGCTGGACGCCTTCACGCCCTTGCCGATCGGCAGGCCTTCCCCGATGGAGGCGTTGCGCCAGAAGTCCGTCTGCACGCAGACCGCCCCGTCGTCGAGCATGTGGGTGACCGCTGTGCCGACGAATGCGAGCCCACAGAGCACCGCCAGCACGAAGGTCACCGAGGCCAGGGTCCTTGTGAGTCGCGTGTTCATCCCATTCTCCCCTATCGATTGTCGATATGCCTCAGGCTAGGCGGCATATCGATATTCGACAAGTGCGACCCGGCGCCGGGCGCGCCCTCTGGTCGCGCGGCGGCGCAGTCGCACGTCGTGCGACTGCGCCAACGGTCCGGCTCGCTTGCTTGAGCACGCGTCGGGGGCTGGGGCGGCGGCCCGTCGGCTCACCGAAAGGCCTTCCGGCTGCGCCCCCGCGTCACAGCGCGGCGGCTCGCCCGCGTACCAGGACGTTCTGCGCGTTCGGCCGCCCTGCCGGCCACCCACGCGATCACCACCGCCACGGCGACGGCCGCAAGCAACAGCACCAGGCACAGCCGCCCGGAGAGCTCAGCGCCGTACGGTCCTCCGGTCACTGCCTGGCCCAGGACGACGTACATCGCCAGGCCGAGGACCCCCGCCACGGCGACCGGCACGCCGAGTGCCCACACCGCCGTCGTCCTGAAGATGCGACCGTTTCCCGTGAGCACGGCCAGCGGTGCCAACGACCGCGCGAAGCGCAGGAACTCGGAGAACGCCGCGAAGACCATGGCCACGGCCAGTACGACCGTGCCGACGGCTCCCAGGAACGGCAGCCAGCGCGACTGGTAGCCCAGGGTGAAGGACTTGTTTCCCTCCAGCATGGGCTTGATGTTCGCGTCCGTGCTCAGTGCCAGACGAGCGGCCTTCTTCACCGCCGGGATGTCCAGGGCCTCGTCGGCGGCCGTGAAGACGACGTACCAGGCGTCGTCCCGGTCGAGCTTCGCCGTCTGCCCGTGCATCCCGGTCCCCCGTACTGCGGGCCCCGCCGACACGCGATCGGCGGGGCCTCCCCCCGTACAGCACCCCCGTCCCCCCGTGACAGCCCCCGTCGGTGGGCAGCGCGTACGCACCTGGTGGCCGTCGCGCCGGGCCTGGGGGGACCCTGTCCGCCGACCGGGGCTGACGAGGGACAGTCCAGCCCGAGCCGGGGCCGCCGGTCGAGACGTTTCCCGGTTTCCTCTCCGCGCGGGCGACTGGGAAACCGGCCCTGACCTGCGTGGACGTCCGTCGCGGTGGCCGGTCTCGCCGAGTGCCCGCCGGCGGGCGCCCGCAGCCCGCGGCTTCCTGCCGGGGCCGTCTTCGAGCCCCGGACTGCGACCTGAAGTGCGATTGATCCTTTCCGGCCCCCGCTGAAAGGATCTTCGGGGGTGTGGACCGGCACCCGGGAAAGCGTGAGGGGACCGATCAGTGGAAGACAGACGCCGCGACGTCGACGGCGCAACCGTCGGGGCGCCACCCTCGGGCACGGACCCGGCCGGGGAGCAGCTACGGCGGTTACGTCGCGAACGCGGTGTATCACTGGTCAAGCTCGCCCGCTCGGCGTTCTACAGCAAGGGATATCTGAGCAAGGTCGAAAACGGTGAGAAGCCGCTGACTCTGGAACTCGCGCGCGCCTGCGATCAGGCGCTGGAAACCGGCGGCGCACTCGAACGCATCGTTCTCCATCCGACCGCCGGCGGTGAAAGGCCCCGGCGGCGGGAGGACGATGAGGCGTGCCCGTACCAAGGGCTCTCGCCGTTCGAGCAGGAAGACGCCCGCTGGTATTTCGGGCGGGAGGAGACCGTCGCGCACCTGGCGTCCCGACTCGCCCAGCATCTCCACCGTCCGGGCCCCCTCGTGCTCACCGCTCCCTCCGGCGCGGGAAAGTCGTCCCTCCTGCGAGCCGGACTGATCACGGCGCTGCGCCGGGGGGTTCTGCCCGTCGACGGATCGCGGAACTGGCCGGTGAGCCTCTTCACGCCCGGGGAACAACCCGTGGCGGCACTCCTGGAACAGCTGGCCGCGACGACCGGGGCGAGCCGGCGGGCACTTGAGAAGTCCCTCCAGCGGGGGCCCGGGGAACTCGCGGCGATGGTGCGGGCGGAAGTGACCGAGCGGTTCGCCCGAGCCCCGGAACCGGAGACGGAGCACACCGGGCCGGCGGAAACTCCCGCCGCCGCCCCGCGCACGGCCGCGGTCGTCGTCATAGTCGACCAGTTCGAGGAGGTCTTCACCCTCTGCCAGGACGCCGCCGAGCGGTCGTCGTTCATCGAGACGCTGACCGCCCTGACCGAGCCCCCGGCGCCGGAGGACGACGGGCTGCCCACCGCCGTGGTCGTCCTGGGCATGCGGGCCGACTTCTACGACCGCTGTCTGGCCTTCCCCGGACTGGCCTCCTCGCTCCAGGACGGTCACGTCGCACTGGGTCCCCTGAGCGACGCCGCGTTGCGCGAGGTCATCGTGGGTCCGGCCCGGGCGGCCGGGCTGACGGTCGGGCCCGGGCTCGTCGAGGTGCTGTGCCGCGACCTCGGCCGGGCACCGACGGGCGAGGCGGCCGGAAACCCCTCCCGGACCAGCGTGCTGCCCTTCCTCTCGCACGCGCTCCTGGGCACCTGGCAGCACCGTGAGGGCACGGCCCTGACGGTCGCGGGCTACCAGCGGACCGGGGGCATCTGCGAGGCCGTCGCCGCCACCGCGGAACAGGCCTACGTCTCGCTGCCCGCGGAACTGCGTCCCATCGCCCGCCGCGTGCTGCTCCAGCTCGTCCGCATCGGCGAGGACCACGAGGCCAGCCGCCGGGCCGCCCGTTCGAACCTCCTGGAGGGCGGCACCACACGGGAGGCCGTCGAGGCCGTCCTGGGGGTGTTCATCCAGGCGCGCATGCTGACGGCGGACACCGACCACGTGGGGCTGGCCCACGAGGTCCTGCTGCACGCCTGGCCCCGGCTGCGCCAGTGGATCGACGAGGACCGGGCCGACCTCCACGCCCACCAGCTCCTCGCCGAGGCCGCCGCGTTGTGGGACCAGAGCGGGCGCGACCCCAGCATGCTGTACCGGGGGAACCGTCTGTCCGCGGCCCGGGACCGGCAGGGCGACCCCGGCCCCGCCATCGCCCTGCCGGCCGTCGTCCGGCGGTTTCTCGAAGCGAGCGCCGAGCTTGAGGCCACCGAGGAACGCAGGGACCGTGACCGTGTGAAGCGGCTGCGGCTGCTGGTTTCCGGGCTCGCCACCCTGCTCGTGCTCACGCTCGTGGCGGGCACGTCCGCCTTCGTGGAGAAGCGGTCGGCCGAGGAACAGCGCCGCATGGCGGCGTCCCGCGAACTGTCCGCCCGGGCCGACCTGCTCAACCGCGACGCGCCCGAGGCGGCGACGCTCTCCGCGCTCAGCGCCTACCGGCAGGCGCACACCGGCCAGGCGCGCGGGAGCATCATCAGCGCCTACGCGCGTTACCGGGCGAACGAGTTCACCGGCCACGACAAGCCCGTCAACGCCGTCGCCTACTCGCCCGACGGCCGGACGCTGGCGACCGCGAGCGACGACCACACGGTCAAGCTGTGGAACGTCACCTCGAAGCGCCTGATCACCACCTTGCGCGGGCACACCCGGGGCGTCGACGCCCTGGCCTTCTCGCCCGACGGCAAGGTCCTCGCCAGCGGAGGGGAGGACGGCAGCGCGAAGCTGTGGCACCTGCCGACGAACACGGTGATCGCCACGCTTGCGGGGCACCGGGGCGCCGTCCTGACCGTCGTCTTCAGCCGCGACGGCGGGACCCTGGTCACGGCCGGCCACGACAGGGACGTCAAGCTGTGGGACACCGTCACGCACCAGCTCACGGCCACCCTCAGCGGCCACACCCAACAGGTCATGGGAGCCGCCTTCTCGGCCGACGGCCGGACGCTGGCCACCGTCTGCAACGACCACACGGTCAAGCTGTGGGACACCGCCACGCGCAAGGAGACGGGCACCCTCACGGGCCACTCCGACTCCGTCATGGCCGTGGCCTTCTCCGCGGACGACCGGATCCTGGCCACCGCGAGCGCGGACCGGACCACGATGCTGTGGGAGACCGCGACGAACCGCCCGCTGGCCGTTCTCACCGGTCACACCGACCAGGTGATGGACCTCGCCTTCTCCCCCACGGACCGCCGGCTGGCCACCGCCTCCTACGACGGCACGGTGCGCCTGTGGGACCCGGCCACGGGGGAGTCCACCACCACGCTGCGCATCGGACAACCCGTCCAGGCCCTGGCCTTCTCGCCGGACGGCCGTCACCTCGCCACCGCCCTGCTCTCCTCCCGCGGCTCCCTCCCGCCCACCGCCGGCGGGCAGGCGGGACGGGCGGACGGGACCAGGATCTGGGACGTCTCCTCCGGGCAGGCCGTCGCCACCTTCCCCAACGGGACGACGCCCCCGACGTCGGCCGTCGTCTCGCCCGACGGCCGGACGCTGGCGGTCGGCGACACCGACGGTCTGGTGACGCTGTGGAACCTCGCCGACGACCAGCCCATCGTGACGCTGACCGGTCATTCCGCCGCCGTCACGCAGCTGGCGTTCGCACCGGACGGCCGGACACTGGCCAGCGGCTCCGCCGACCGGACCGTACGGCAGTGGAATCTCTCGACCTTCGCGGAGGACGCCGTCTTCACGGGGCACGGCCAGGCCGTCCTCGGCGTGGCGTTCAGCCCCGACGGGCAGCTCCTGGCGGCGGCGGGGGCCGACCACACCACCCGGCTGTGGGACACGCGCTCCCGCCGGCTCGTGGACACCATCATCGGTGACACCGACAGCGCGGCCACGGTGGCGTTCAGCCCGGACGGCCGGACCCTGGCCAGCGGCAACTACAACGGATCCGTGCGGCTGTGGGACGTCCCCGCGCGCCGGACCACCACGGTCCTGCGCGGGCAGAACGCCACCACCTGGGCGGTCGCCTTCAGTCACGACGGCCGGCTGCTCGCCACGGCCGGGGCCGACGGGGACATCCGGCTGTGGGACGCCGCCACCCACAGGCCCGTCACCACGCTCACCGGCCACACCGGCGAGGTGCGGGCCCTGGCGTTCAGCCCGGACGGCCGGACCCTGGCCAGCGGCGGCGCCGACCGGACCGTGCGGCTCTGGGACACCACCGGGCGCCGGACGGAGGCGACGCTGACGGGCCACGAGGGTGACGTCACCTCCGTGGCGTTCGCTCCTGACGGCCACACCCTGGCCACCACGAGCGCGGACCGGACCGTACGGCTGTGGGAACTCGACGCGGACGCCGTGGCCACCCGGATCTGCCAGATCAGCGCCACCCACCAGTGGCCCGCCAAGGGGTGCCCGGGGGCCGGCCGATAGCCGCACCCCGGCCGGGCCGGTGCCGGTCTCCCCTCACCGCACCGGCCGAGGCCCCCGCCGCCATGCGCGCCGACGGGCGCGCCTCGGTGCCGGGGGCCGGGGGAGCCGGGTGTCTCTCCCCGCGCCCGGTGACCGTTCGGCCGCGCACCGGCGGGCCGCGTCGAACGACCCGGCGACGGATCCGTGCGTCGCCGTCCCCGGCTGCGGGCCGGAGGCAACGCCCCGGGCCGCAAGCCGGAGGAACCACCCCGGCCCGTCGCCTGTGCTTCGGCGCACACGAGTGGCCGTTGCACCCGAATCCCCGGGGGAGATGGCAGGCTTGGGCCATGCGCCCGTGTCTTCCTGGTCTTGCCGGCTCCGGAATCGCCGCCGCCCTGATCGCGATGTCCGTCGCCGTGCCCGCCGTCGCCGACGAGGGCACCGCCGCCGACACCCCCTCCGCGTTCACCATCGAGGACGCCCGCGTCAAGGAGTCCAGCGGGCTCGCCGCCAGCCGCGCGCACCCCGGGATCTACTGGACGCACAACGACAGCGGCGACGGCGCGTACGTCTTCGCCGTCGACAGCCGCACCGGGCGCACCGTCGCCAGGGTCACCCTCGAAGGCGTCGACCCGCGGGACGTCGAGGCGATCTCCCTCGGGCCCGACGGGAACCTCTACCTCGGCGACACCGGTGACAACCTCGGCGGCACGTGGCCCGAGGTGTGGATCTACCGCTTCGCCGAACCCAAGGAACTCAAGGGCGAGATCACCGTCACCCCCACCCGCTACACCGTGCGCTACGACGACGGCCCCCGTGACGCCGAGTCGCTGATGGTGCACCCCAAGACCGGGCGGGTGTACATCGTCAGCAAGAAGAAATCCGGCAAGGGCGCGCTGTACGAGGCGCCCGAGACCCTCTCCGCCTCCGGCGTGAACACCTTCCGGCGGGTGGCCGACATCAACACCTGGGCCACGGACGCCGCGTTCTCCCCCGACGGCACACGGCTTGTCGTCCGCAGCTACTTCGAGGCCCGCGAGTACCTCTGGAAGGACGGCCGTCCCGTCAAGGAGCTCGGGCGGCCGACCGTGCCCCTCCAGCGACAGGGCGAGTCGGTGACGTTCACCCTCGACGGGCGGTACCTGATGTACGGGAGCGAGGGCGCCCGCAGCCGCGTGACGCCCGTCAAGCTGACCGGTGAACTCCTGCCCGACAGCGCCCCCGAGGGGGACAAGGGCGCCGGCCGGTCCGGCAGGGGCGGGGACCAGGCCGCCAGCGGGGACGACGGCGGGGGCGGCCACGACCGTGACCCCGACCTCGCCGTGGGAGCCGGCCTGATCGCGGTGGTCACCGCCCTGATCGTCGCGCTGCGCCGACTGCTGCGGGGGAAGAAGACCGGTTAGGCTTCCGTCCCTCCTCCCCGCTTCCCACAGGTCCCGTCTCCTGCACGTCCCTGTTTCCTACAGGCGCTCGATGACGTAGTCCACGCAGGCCGTCAGCGCCTCCACGTCCGCCGGGTCGATCGCCGGGAACATCGCCACCCGCAGCTGGTTGCGGCCCAGCTTCCGGTAGGGCTCGGTGTCGACGATGCCGTTGGCGCGCAGCGCCTTGGCGATCGCGGCCGCGTCGACGTCGTCGGTGAAGTCGATGGTGCCGATGACCTGGGAACGCTTGGCGGGGTCCGTGACGAACGGCTCGGCGTGCTTGGACGCCTCGGCCCAGCCGTAGAGCGCCCGCGCGGAGGTGGCGGTGCGGCGGACCGCCCAGTCGAGGCCGCCCTGCCCGTTCAGCCACTCCAGCTGTTCGTTGAGGAGGAAGAGGGTGCTCAGGGCGGGGGTGTTGTAGGTCTGGTTCTTCAGGGAGTTGTCGATGGCGGTCGGCAGGGAGAAGAACGCGGGGACGTGACGGCCGGAGGCGTGGACGCGGGCGGCGCGTTCCAGGGCGGCGGGGGAGAAGGCGGCCAGCCACAGGCCGCCGTCGGCGGCGAAGGACTTCTGCGGGGCGAAGTAGTAGACGTCGGTCTCGGCGATGTCGACGGGCAGTCCGCCGGCACCGGAGGTGGCGTCGACCAGCACCAGCGCGTCCTCGTCGGCTCCGGGGACGCGGCGCAGCGGGGCGGCGACACCGGTGGAGGTCTCGTTGTGGGTGAGGGCGTAGACGTCGACGCCCGCTTCGGCCCGCGGCTCGGGGTGGGTGCCGGGCTCGGAGGCGATCACGGTGGGCTCGGCCAGCCAGGGCGCGAGCTTCGCGGCCGTGGCGAACTTCGAGGAGAACTCGCCGAAGGACAGGTGCTGGGACTTCGACGCGATCAGGCCGTGGGTGGCGATGTCCCAGAAGGCGGTGGAGCCGCCGTTGCCGAGGACCACCTCATATCCGTCGGGCAGGGAGAAGAGCTCCCGCACTCCCTCGCGCACCCTGCCGACCAGGTTCTTCACCGGTGCCTGCCGGTGTGAGGTGCCCAGCAGGGAGGTGCCGGTGGCGGCCAGCGCGTCGAGCGCTTCCGTA
Source organism: Streptomyces cinnamoneus (assembly GCF_002939475.1). Taxonomy (NCBI): domain Bacteria; kingdom Bacillati; phylum Actinomycetota; class Actinomycetes; order Kitasatosporales; family Streptomycetaceae; genus Streptomyces; species Streptomyces cinnamoneus. Next base: position 4,101,884 of record NZ_PKFQ01000001.1, read on the forward strand.
CGCACCTTGGACGGGCCAGCGCCGAAACGACCGTCGGCGGGCTTGATGTCAGCGGGGATCCGGATCTCAGCCACGGCCGCAGCCTAGTGCCTGACCGCCGGTATCCGGCCAGCGGATTTCACTCTGTGAGACGTCGACGTCCACCTCTTCCCCCCGTCGCGGTGGACGATGGGCCCATGGCCGATCACGAACGACGGGACGGGGACCTGAGCCGGGCCCTGGCGCGCGCCCTGCGCCCGGTGGTCCGCGGCGAGGTCGCCTTCGACGCCGGGAGCCGTGCCCTGGTGACCATGGACGCCTCGAACTACCGCCGCGTCCCCCTCGGCGTCGTCGCCCCGCGCGACGCCGACGACGTCGCGGCGGCCCTCGCCGTCTGCCGCGCGCACGGGGTGCCGGTGGTGCCCCGCGGCGGCGGCACCTCGGTGGCCGGGCAGGCCACGGGGGAGGGCGTCGTCCTCGACTTCACCCGGCACATGAACACCCTCGTGCGCGTCGACCCGGAAGCGCACACGGCCGTCGTCCAGCCGGGACTGGTGCTGGACGGGCTGCGCGCGGCGGCCGCCGCGCACGGGCTGACGTTCGGGCCGGACCCCTCCACGCACGGGCGGTGCACGCTCGGCGGGATGATCGGGAACAACGCCTGCGGCTCCCACTCCGTGGCCTGGGGGACCACGGCCGACAACGTGTGCGCGCTCGAGGTCCTCACGTACGGCGGCGAGCACGCACGTCTGTCCCGGGGCACCGAGGGCCTGCCGCCGCGCCTCGCCGACGGGCTGCGCGCCCTCACCGCGGAGAACCTCGCCCTCCTGCGCACCCGCTTCCCCCGCCTGCCGCGCCGCATCTCCGGCTACGCCCTGGACGCCCTCCTCCCCGAACGGGGCACGGACGTGGCCCGGGCGTTCACCGGCGGCGAGGGCACCCTCGGGGTGGTCACCGAGGCGACCGTCCGCCTCGTCGAGGCGCCCCCCGCCCGGGCGCTGGTCGTGCTCGGCTACCCCGACGAGGGCGCGGCGGCCGACGCCGCCCCGTCGCTGCTGCCGCACGGGCCGTTGACGGTCGAGGGCATGGCCACCGACCTGGTGGGCCGCGTCGCCGGGCTCCCCGAGGGCGGCGCCTGGCTGTTCGCCGAGGTCGGCGGCGCCACGCCGGCCGAGGCGGCGGACCGGGCCGCGGCACTCGTCCGCGCGGCCCGCGACGGCGGCCCCACCGGCCACCTGGTGCTCACCGAGCCCGGCGCCCAGCGCGCCCTGTGGCGCGTACGGGAGGACGCGGCCGGCTTCGCCACGCGGCTGCCCGACGGCGGCGAGGCGTGGCCCGGCTGGGAGGACTGCGCGGTCCCGCCGGAGCGCCTCGGGGCGTACCTGCGCGACTTCCGGGCCCTGCTGGGCCGCTACGGACTGCGGGGTGCGCCCTACGGGCACTTCGGCGACGGCTGTGTGCACGTACGCCTCGACGTCGACCTGCTGACGTCCGAAGGCGTGCGCCGCTACCGGCGGTTCTCCGGCGACATGGCCGACCTGGTGGTCGCGCACGGCGGTTCGCTGTCCGGCGAGCACGGTGACGGACAGGCGCGGGCGGAGCTGCTTCCGCGCATGTACGGGCCGCAGGCCGTCGCGCTCTTCGAACGCTTCAAGGACCTGTGGGACCCGCTCGGCGGTCTGAACCCCGGGATGGTCGTCCGCCCCTACCCCCTCGACGCGAACCTGCGCTTCGCCGTCCTGCCCGGGAAGCCGGTCGACGTGGAGTTCGGCTACCGCGACGACGGCGGGGACTTCGGCGCGGCGGTGCGGCGCTGCGTCGGCGTCGCCAAGTGCCGTCAGACGACGGTGGACACGGGCGTGATGTGCCCGTCGTACCGGGTCACCGGCGAGGAACGGCACTCCACGCGCGGCCGGGCCCGGCTGCTGCACGAGATGCTCGCCGGTGAGGTCGTGACCGGCGGATGGCGCTCGCAGGAGGTGCGCGAGGCCCTGGACCTGTGCCTGGCCTGCAAGGGGTGCCGCAGCGACTGCCCGGTGGGGGTCGACATGGCCACCTACAAGGCGGAGTTCCTGCACCACCACTACGCCGGCCGGGTGCGGCCCGCCGCCCACTACGCGCTGGGATGGCTGCCGCTGTGGCTGCGGGCCGCGGCGGCGGTGCGGGCCGCGCCCGTGCTCAACGCCGCCGCCCGCACCCCCCTCGCCGCGCTCGCCAAGCGGCTGGGCGGCCTGGCCGCGGACCGGACGATCCCCGAGCTGCCCGGCGAGCCGTTCACCCGCTGGTGGCGGGCCCGCGGGCCCGGGCGGCCGGCCGGGGACGGTGTGCCCGTCGTGCTGTGGCCCGACACGCTCACCACCCATCTCTCCCCGGAGACCGGCCGGGCCGCCGTCGCCGTCCTGGAGGACGCGGGACTGCGCGTGATCGTGCCGCCCCGGCCCGTCTGCTGCGGGCTCACCTGGGTCTCGACCGGGCAGCTCACCCGCGCCCGCGCCGTCCTGCGCCGCACCCTCGACGTCATGGCCCCCGCCCTCGCGGCAGGCCTGCCCGTCGTCGGCCTGGAGCCGAGCTGTACGGCCGCCCTGCGCACCGACCTGCCGGAGCTGCTGCCCGACGACCCGCGCGCCGCCCGACTCGCCGCCGCCGTCCGCACCTTCGCGCGGACCGTCGAGGAGTACGCGCCCCACTGGACGCCGCCGCGCGTCGGCCGGCCCGTCGCCGGGCAGACGCACTGCCACCAGCACGCGGTGCTCGGCGACGCCGCCGAGCGGCGCCTGCGGGAGAAGGCCGGGCTGACCGGGCCGCTCAGCGGCGGCTGCTGCGGCCTGGCCGGCGACTTCGGCTTCACGCGGGGCCACGAGGAGGTGTCCCGGGCGTGCGCCGAGGAGCAGCTGCTGCCGTCCCTGCGGCAGGCGCCGGAGGGCGCCGAGATCCTCGCCGACGGCTTCTCCTGCCGCACCCAGATCGGCCAGCTCGCCGGCGTGCGCGCCCGGCACCTCGCCGAAGTGCTGGCCCAGGCGCTGCGGGAGAGGAACGACCCGGCGCCGCCCGGCCGAAAATAATGCAAGCACGCTTGCTTGTTTCTCCGGGCGCTGTCACCCTCCGGTGGCATGCCCGTGCCCTTACTCCGAATCGGCAACGCCTCAGGCTTCTACGGCGACCGCTTCGACGCGCTGCGCGAGATGCTCACCGGCGGCCCTCTCGACGTCCTGACGGGTGACTACCTGGCCGAGCTGACCATGCTGATCCTCGGCCGGGACCGGCTGAAGGACCCCGGTCGCGGCTACGCCCGCACGTTCCTGGGCCAGTTGGAGGAGGGGCTGGGCCTGGCGACCGACCGCGGCGTGAAGATCGTCACCAACGCCGGGGGGCTGAACCCGGCCGGGCTCGCCGAGCGCATCACCGAACTCGCCGACCGCCTGGGGATCCGCGCCCGCGTCGCCCACGTCACCGGCGACGACCTGATCGGCGAGGGCACCTGGGCGCCCGGCACCCTCACCGCCAACGCCTACCTCGGCGGCGCCGGCATCGCCGAGTGCCTGCGGGCGGGCGCGGACGTGGTCGTCACGGGCCGCGTCACCGACGCGGCGCTCGTCTCCGGGCCCGCCGCCGCGCACTTCGGCTGGCGGGCGGACGACCTGGACCCGCTGGCGGGAGCGGTCGTCGCCGGGCACGTCCTGGAGTGCGGCACCCAGGCCACGGGCGGCAACTACGCCTTCTTCGGCGAGCACGACGTGCGCCACCCCGGCTTCCCGATCGCCGAGATCCACCCCGACGGCTCGGCCGTCATCACCAAGCACCCCGGCACCGGCGGCGCCGTCACCGTCTCCACCGTCACCGCGCAGCTGCTGTACGAGACGGCGGGCGCCCGCTACCTCGGGCCGGACGTGACGGCCCGGCTGGACTCGGTGCGGCTCACGCCCGACGGCCCCGACCGGGTGCGGATCAGCGGAGTACGCGGCGAGGCACCGCCGGCGACCCTCAAGGTCGGGCTCACCCGGCCCGGGGGCTGGCGGCACGAGGTCGTCTTCGTGCTGACCGGCCTCGACGTCGAGGCCAAGGCCCGGCTCGTGCGCGCCCAGCTCGACGGCGTCCTCGCCACCCACCGGCCGGCCGAGGTGCGGTGGACCCTCGCCCGCACCGACCGGGCCGACGCGCCCGTCCAGGAGGAGGCGAGCGCGCTGCTGAGGCTGGTGGTGCGCGACCGCGACCCGGAGGTGGGGCGCGCCGTCAACGCCGCCTGCGTGGAACTGGCCCTGGCCAGCTACCCCGGCTTCCACGTGACGGCGGCGCCCGGGAAGGGCACGCAGTACGGGGTGTTCGAGGCGGCGTACGTCGACGCGGACGCCGTGCGGCACGTGGCGGTGCTGCCGTGCGGCAACCGGGTGCCGGTGCTCCCGGCGCCCCCGGTGCGGGGGACGGCCGCGCCGCCGCCCCGGCCCGTGCTGCCGGAGCCGCTGCCGGCCGGGCCGGTGCGCAGTGCCCCGCTCGGGCTGGTCGCCGGGGCGCGCAGCGGCGACAAGGGCGGCGACGCCAACGTGGGGGTGTGGGTGCGCGACGACGACGCCTGGCGGTGGCTCGCGCACGCCCTGACCGTCGACCGGTTCCGGCAGTTGCTGCCCGAGACGGTCGGCTACCGCGTCGAACGGCACGTGCTGCCGAACCTGCGGGCGCTGAACTTCGTCGTCGACGGGCTGCTCGGCGAGGGCGTCGCCTCCCAGTCCCGCTTCGACCCCCAGGCCAAGGCCGTCGGCGAATGGCTGCGCGCCCGCCACCTGGAGATACCGGAGGTCCTGCTGTGACCGTCCTGGCGTCCGCGCTCGACACGGCCGGCCCCGGGTACGCCGCCAACCGGGCCGCGATGCTCGACAAGCTGGCCGCGATCGAGGCCGAGCACGCCAAGGCGGTGGCCGGAGGCGGGGAGAGGTACACCGCCCGGCACCGGGCGCGCGGCAAGCTGACGGCCCGCGAGCGTGTCGAACTGCTCCTGGACCCCGACACCCCGTTCCTGGAACTGTCCCCGCTGGCCGCGTGGGGCAGCGAGTACCCCGTCGGCGCCTCCCTCGTGACCGGCGTCGGCGTCGTCGAGGGCGTTGAGTGCGTGGTGACCGCCAACGACCCGACGGTGCGGGGCGGCGCCAGCAATCCCTGGACGCTGAAGAAGGCCCTGCGCGCCAACGAGATCGCCTTCGCCAACCGCCTGCCCGTCGTCTCGCTCGTCGAGTCCGGCGGCGCCGACCTGCCCGGCCAGAAGGAGGTCTTCATCCCCGGCGGCGGGCTCTTCAGGGACCTCACCCGGCTGTCGGCCGCAGGGATCCCCACGGTGGCCGTCGTCTTCGGCAACTCGACGGCGGGCGGCGCGTACGTCCCCGGCATGTCCGACCACGTCGTCATGGTCAAGGAGCGGGCCAAGGTCTTCCTCGGCGGCCCGCCGCTGGTGAAGATGGCCACCGGGGAGGAGAGCGACGACGAGTCGCTGGGCGGCGCCGCCATGCACGCGCGCGTGTCGGGCCTCGCGGACCACTTCGCCGTCGACGAGCCGGACGCGCTGCGCCAGGCCCGGCGCGTCGTCGCCCGGCTCAACTGGCGCAAGGCGCACCCCGCGCCGGGCCCTTTCGCGGACCCGCTGTACGACCCGGAGGAACTCCTCGGCGTCGTGCCCGGCGACCTCAAAGTGCCCTTCGACCCGCGCGAGGTGCTCGCCCGCGTCGTCGACGGTTCGGACTTCGACGAGTTCAAGCCGTTGTACGGGCCGAGCCTGGTCACCGGCTGGGCGCGCCTGCACGGCTATCCCGTGGGCGTCCTCGCCAACGCCCGGGGGGTGTTGTTCAGCGCCGAGTCCCAGAAGGCCGCCCAGTTCATCCAGCTCGCCAACCAGCGCGACATCCCCCTGCTGTTCCTGCACCACACCACCGGCTACATGGTCGGCCGCGACTACGAACAGGGCGGCATCGTCAAGCACGGCGCCATGATGATCAACGCGGTGGCGAACTCGCGGGTCCCGCACCTGTCCGTGCTCATGGGCGCCTCCTACGGTGCCGGGCACTACGGCATGTGCGGGCGGGCCTTCGACCCGCGCTTCCTCTTCGCCTGGCCGAGCGCGAAGTCCGCCGTCATGGGCCCTCAGCAGCTCGCCGGCGTCCTGTCGATCGTCGCGCGGGCGTCGGCGGCCGCGAAGGGCCGGCCCTACGACGAGGAGGCCGACGCCGGGCTGCGCGCGATGGTCGAGCAGCAGATCGAGGCGGAGTCGCTGCCGGCGTTCCTGTCCGGGCGGCTGTACGACGACGGGGTCATCGACCCGCGCGACACGCGGACGGTGCTCGGGATGTGCCTGTCCGCCGTCCACACCGCGCCGGTGGAGGGCACCAGGGGCGGGTTCGGCGTCTTCCGGATGTGAGGGCTGATGGTTACCTCTGTGCTCGTCGCCAACCGCGGTGAGATCGCCTGCCGCGTCTTCCGCACGTGCCGCGAACTGGGCGTCGCCACCGTCGCCGTGTACTCCGACGCCGACGCCGGGACGCTGCACGTCCGCGAGGCCGACGCCGCGGTGCGGCTGCCGGGGACGGCGCCCCGGGACACGTACCTGCGGGGCGAGGCGGTGGTGGCGGCGGCCCTGGCGGCCGGCGCGGACGCCGTCCACCCCGGCTACGGGTTCCTGTCGGAGAACGCCGCCTTCGCCCGGCGGGTCCGGGCGGCCGGACTGGTGTGGATCGGGCCGCCGCCCGAGGCGATCGAGGCGATGGCCTCGAAGACGCGCGCCAAGGCGCTCATGGCGGCCGCCGGAGTGCCGCTGCTCGCGGCCGTGGACCCGGCTGCGGCGGGCGCCGCCGACATGCCGCTCATCCTCAAGGCCGCCGCGGGTGGGGGCGGCCGCGGCATGCGGATCGTGCGCGAACCACGCCTGCTGGCGGCCGAGCTGGCGTCCGCCCGCGCCGAGGCCGAGGCCGCGTTCGGCGACGGCGAGGTCTTCGCCGAACCGTTCCTCGAAGGCGCCCGCCACGTGGAGGTGCAGCTCCTCGCGGACACCCACGGGACGGTGTGGGAGCTGGGCACGCGGGACTGCTCGCTGCAACGCCGCCACCAGAAGGTGATCGAGGAGGCCCCGGCCCCGGGCCTGGCGGAGGACGTGCGCAAGACGCTGTGCCGCGCCGCGACCGACGCCGCCCGGGCGATCGGGTACGTGGGCGCGGGAACGGTCGAGTTCCTGGTCCCGGCGGACGGGCGGCGGCCCTGCTTCCTGGAGATGAACACGCGCCTGCAGGTCGAGCACCCGGTGACGGAACGCGTGTACGGCGTCGACCTGGTGGCCCTGCAGATCCGCCTCGCCGAGGGCGCGCCGCTGCCGCCCGGGCCGCCCCCGGCGAGGGGGCACGCGGTGGAGGCGCGGCTCTACGCGGAGGACCCGGCCCGGGACTTCGCGCCGCAGACGGGAGTGGTGCGGGCGCTCGGCTTCCCGGGGGAGGGCAGCACCTTGCGCGTGGACACCGGCTACGCCGCCGGCGACACCGTCAGCCCGCACTACGACGCCCTCCTCGCCAAGGTCGTCGCCTGGGCCCCCAGCCGGGCCGAAGCGGTCCGCAAGCTCGCCCACGCGCTGGAGAACGCCCGCGTCCACGGCCCGGTGACCAACCGCGACCTGCTCGTCCGCACCCTGCGCCACCCGGAGTTCACGGACGCCCGCACGGACACCGGCTTCTACGCCCGGCACCTGCCCGAGCTGACCGTCCCGCGCGAGGGCGAACGCCTGGCGGCCCTCGTGGCCGCCCTCGCCGACGCCTCCCGGCACCCGGGCGCCTGGCGCAACGTGCCCTCCCAGCCGCAGAGCAAGCGCTACCGGACGGAGCCCGGCGGCACCGAGCACGAGGTCCGCTACCGGTGCACCCGGCAGGGGCTCGTCCCCGAGGGCTTCCCCGGCGTCCGCGTGCTGAGCGCTGCCCCGGACCGGGTGGTCCTGGAGACCGGGGGCGTGCGACGGACCCACCCGGTCGCCGTCTACGGGACCCGCGTCCACGTGGGACCGCACGCCCTCACCGCCCTGCCCCGCTTCCCCGACGCCACCGCCCGCGACACGGACCCCGGCTCCCTGCTCGCCCCCATGCCCGGCACGGTCGTGCGGCTTGCGGAGGGCGTCGCCGTGGGCGCCGTCGTCACCGCCGGGGCGCCGCTGCTGTGGCTGGAGGCCATGAAGATGGAGCACCGCGTCGTCGCGCCCGCCTCCGGCACGCTCACCGCGCTGCACGCGGCGCCGGGCCGGCAGGTCGAGACCGGGGAACTGCTCGCCGTGGTCACCGAGACCGAGGAGGAGTCCGCATGAACGCCGTGAGCACCCTGACCGAACCCCCCGAACACCGCGCGCTGCGCACCGCCGTCGCGGCCCTGGGGCGACGCTACGGCCGCGCGTACTTCGCGTCGGTGGTCCGCGAGGGCGCCCAGACCGACGAGCTGTGGGCCGAGGCCGGCAAGCTCGGCTACCTCGGCGTCAACCTCCCCGCGGAGTACGGCGGAGGCGGCGGCGGGATCACCGAACTGGCCATCGTCCTGGAGGAGCTGGGCGCCGCCGGCTGCCCGCTGCTCCTCCTGGTCGTCTCGCCCGCCATCTGCGGGACCGTGATCGCGCGCTTCGGCACGGACGAGCAGAAGCGCACGTGGCTGCCGGGCCTGGCGGCGGGCACGCTGAAGATGGCGTTCGGCATCACCGAGCCCGACGCGGGGTCGAACTCCCACCGACTCACCACCACCGCCCGGCGCGACGGCGACGACTGGCTGCTCACCGGCCGGAAGGTGTTCATCTCGGGTGTGGACACCGCCGACGCGACCCTCGTGGTCGGCCGGACGGAGGACTCCCGCACCGGCCGGCTCAAGCCCTGCCTGTTCGTCGTCGGCCGCGACGCGCCCGGCTTCTCGTACCGGCGCATCCCCATGGAGGTCTCCGCCCCGGAGAAACAGTTCGAGCTGGTGCTGGACGACGTTCGGCTGCCCTCCGGCGCGCTCGTCGGCGACGAGGACGCCGGTCTGCTGCAGCTGTTCGCGGGTCTCAACCCCGAGCGCGTCATGACGGCGGCGTTCGCGCTCGGCATGGGCCGCTACGCGCTGGACCGGGCCGTGGACTACGCCCGTACCCGCCGGGTGTGGGACGAGCCGATCGGCGCCCACCAGGCCGTCGCCCATCCGCTCGCCCGGTCGCACATCGAGATCGAGCTGGCCCGGCTGATGACGTACCGGGCCGCCCACCTCTACGACGCGGGGGACGACGCCGGCGCGGGCGAGGCGGCCAACATGGCCAAGTACGCGGCCGGTGAGGCCGCCGTCCACGCCGTCGACCACGCGGTCCACACCCTCGGCGGCAACGGCCTCACCACGGAGTACGGGCTGGCCTCGCTGATCACGGCGGCGCGGGTGGCGAGGGTCGCCCCCGTCAGCAGGGAGATGATCCTCAACTACGTGTCGCACCACACCCTCGGCCTTCCCAAGTCCTACTGAGATGCAGGAGACGTCGTGGACGCGGTGACCGTGCCCAAGCAGGACCGCAGCCGGGCCACGCGGCGGCGGCTGCTGGAGGCCGCCATCGCGTGCCTGGCGGAGCACGGGTGGGCGGGCTCCACGGTGTCCGTGGTGGCCGCCCGCGCGGGCGTGTCCCGGGGTGCCGCGCAGCACCATTTCCGCACCCGGGACGACCTGTTCACCGCCGCCGTGGAGCACGTCGCCGAGGAGCGGCAGGCGGCGCTGCGCACCCTGATGGCGGCGACGTCGCCGCTGCCGGGGCCGGCGCGCCGGCACGTGATCGTCACCGAGCTCGTGGAGCTGTACACCGGGCCGTTGTTCCGGGCGGCGCTGCAACTGTGGGTGGCCGCGTCCCACGACCACGCGCAGCTGCGCCGGCGCGTGGTGGACCTGGAGGCGCGGGTGGGCCGGGAGACGCACCGGATGGCCGTCGAGCTGCTGCGGGCGGACGAGACGGCGCCGGGGGTGCGCGAGACCGTCCAGGGCCTGCTGGACATGGCGCGCGGACTGGGGCTGGCGACGCTGCTGACGGACGACGGGGCGCGGCGGCGCCGCGTGGTGGAGCAGTGGGTGCGGATCCTGGACGGGGTCCTGGACGTGCCGGTGCGCGACGGTCGTTGAGGGTGCCGGTCGCCGGTCACGGTGACGCGGCGGCCGGCTGCCCGGCGCGGGCCGCCGGCCGGGCGCGCCGTCGTCAGACGGACGCCGGGTCCGTGGCCGCGAAGCCCGCCAGCAGCGCCTCGACCGCGAAGCGGAACCTGCGGGCGTCGTCCGTGCCGGCTCCCGTGGCGGCGGCCTCGACGACGAGGGGATGGCGTTCGGCGTCCAGTCCGGTCAGCCACGCCGCCGAGCCGGGGGCGTCGGCCGGGGGGCCGGCGGCCTCGGCGGCGGTGTGGCCGATGACGAAGAGCGACAGGGAGTTGAGGGCGTCGACGGCCGGCCCGAGGGGGAAGCCCGCCGAGGTCAGCGCCCCCAGTCCGCGCTCCACGGCGTCCAGCGTCGCGGGCGTCACCGCGGGGCGTCCCGCGACGAGGGGCAGCACACCGGGGTGGCGCAGCAGGGCCTCGCGCAGGGAGAAGGCGTAGGTCCGCAGCAGGGTGCGCCAGTCGGCGTCCTCGTCGGCGAGGGGCAGCGCCTCGGCGAAGACGCGCTCCACGAGGCCGTCCAGCAGCGCGTCCTTGTTGGGCACGTGGTGGTAGAGGGTCATGGCCTCCACGCCCAGTTCGGTGCCCAGCCGGCGCATCGTCAGCGCCGTGCGTCCCTCGCGGTCGACGAGCTCCAGGGCGGCGTCGAGGATGCGGTGCCTGGTCAGGCCCGCGCGCTCGCCCCGTGTCCGCTTCTTCGCGACCATGCCGGATCCACCGCCCTTGACTTTTCTTACAACGTAAGTGCATCGTATCCCCCGACGGATTCTTACGTCGTAAGAATACTGAGAGCGCGGAGGCGGGCATGGAGAGCGGCAAGCAGGTCGTGGGGGACTTCTTCCAAGCGGTCAACGAGCGGCGGGTCGCCGACTTCGGCCGGTACCTGGCGGCCGACGTCGTCGACCACAACAAAATCATTCACGGTGAGGCCGACGAACCCGGCGCGGCCTTCGACGGCTTCCGCCAGCAGCTCGACGCCTTCGGCGAGTTCACGGTGGTGCCGCGGCAGCTCGTCGCCGAGGGCGACACGGTCGTGGCCCGCGTCGTGGCCGCCGGCACCCACACCGGCCACCACCCGCGGATGCCCGAGCCGACGGGGCGCTCGTTCGAGGTCGAGCAGATATGGATCTTCACCGTGCGGGCGGGGAGGATCGCCGAGATCCGCGCGGTCAGCGACCGGCTCGGCATGTTCCTGCAGCTGGGCTGGGACTGGCCCACCGCCGGCTGAACCGGCCGCGAACCGCCGCGACGCGCCCCCGCCGGAGGGGAACGCGCCGCAGGCCGTGCATGGGGAAGGTCAGCGCGCGATGTCCGGGTAGCCCGTGACCTCGCGGGGGTCGCGCGGGCCCGGTCCGACGTAGCGGGCCGAGGGACGGACCAGGCGGCCGGTGCGCTTCTGCTCCAGGATGTGGGCGCTCCAGCCCGCCGTCCGGGCACACGTGAACATCGACGTGAACATGTGCGCCGGCACCTCGGCGAAGTCCAGCACGATGGCGGCCCAGAACTCCACGTTCGTGGCCAGGACCCGGTCCGGGCGGCGGTTGTGCAGCTCCTCCAGCGCCGCCTTCTCCAGCGCCTCCGCGACCTCGAAACGCGGCGCGGCCAGCTCCTTCGCCGTGCGGCGCAGGACGCGGGCCCGGGGGTCCTCGGCGCGGTAGACGCGGTGGCCGAAGCCCATGAGGCGCTCGCCGCGGTCGAGGGCGTGCCTGACGTAGGCCGCGGCGTCGCCGGTGCGCTCGATCTCCTCGATCATGCCGAGGACGCGGGAGGGCGCGCCGCCGTGCAGCGGGCCGGACATGGCGCCCACGGCGCCCGACAGGGCCGCCGCCACGTCCGCGCCGGTCGACGCGATGACGCGGGCGGTGAACGTGGAGGCGTTCATGCCGTGTTCGGCGGCCGAGGTCCAGTAGGCGTCGACGGCCTTGACGTGCTTGGGGTCCGGCTCGCCGCGCCAGCGCTTCATGAAGCGCTCGACGACGGTCTCCGCCTTGTCGATCTCCCGCTGCGGCACCATCGGCAGCCCCTGGCCGCGCGCCGACTGGGCCACGTACGACAGCGCCATGACCGCCGCCCGCGCCAGGTTGTCACGGGCCGTGGCCTCGTCGATGTCCAGGAGCGGTTTCAGTCCCCAGACCGGCGCGAGCATCGCCAGCGCCGACTGCACGTCGACGCGGATGTCACCGGAGTGCACGGGGATGGGGAACGGCTCGGCCGGCGGCAGGCCGGGGTTGAAGGCGCCGTCGACCAGCAGTCCCCACACGTTCCCGAAGGACACGTTGCCGACCAAGTCCTCGATGTCGACGCCGCGGTAGCGGAGGGCGCCGCCTTCCTTGTCGGGTTCGGCGATCTCCGTCTCGAACGCGACGACTCCCTCGAGTCCGGGTACGAAGTCGGACATCAGGCGGCTCCTCAGGGTGGGTTCGACAAGCGACTGCCGTCGGCCGGGCCGGGGTTCTCGGCCCGCCCGGCTGATGGCTGACGGCTCCTGGCTGACGGGTGGTGCGGTGGCGCCGGTGCGGTTACACGGCCGTGGACGCGGCTCGCGGTCCGTTCCGGTCAACCCGGTCATGCCCCGGGCGGCGGTACTTCACCCGGTGCGTCGTCCGGCCCCGCGGGGGCCGGGGTCCGCTTGCCGGGGCGGGACACGATAGCCGGTCACCTGCGGGTCCCACAGTTCTCCACCTGGCGATTCTGGGGGGTTGGCCTCGTGCGGGGGAAGGTGATGTCCGGCACACGCGCTTTCCGCGGCGTAAGGGTTACGAACACCCGATCGATGGGAAGAAGAGTTGATCGGATGTTCGCCCGGCCGGCCCTCCCCGGCCGCACTTCTCCTGCGGCCGCCCCCTCCTGCAAGATGTGGCCGTGTCCGATTCCGACGATCGCGCGTTCCCCGGGGAGCACCACCACGACCCCGCCGCCATGCGCGCCCACTACAAGTCCGAGGGCCTCGCCGAGAACGACCTGGCGGAAGGCCCGTTCGAGCAGTTCGCGCTGTGGTTCGCGGCAGCCGTCGCCGGAGAGCTGCACGAACCCAACGCCATGGTCGTCTCCACGGCGGACGCCGCCGGCCGCCCCAGTTCGCGGTCCGTCCTGCTGAAGGGCTACGACACGCGCGGCTTCGTCTTCTACACCAACTACGGTTCCCGCAAGGCCCGGGAGATCGCGGAGAACCCGCACGTCTCCCTGCTCTTCCCCTGGTACCCGCTCGCCCGCCAGATCGTCGTCACCGGCAGGGCCTCCCGCGTGGACCCCGAGGAGACGGCCGTGTACTTCCGCTCCCGCCCGCACGGCTCCCAGATCGGGGCCTGGGCGAGCGAGCAGTCCACGGTGGTGGCCTCGCGCGCGGAACTGGACGCGGCGTACGACCGGATGGCGGCCCGCCACCCGCTCGGCGAGCCCGTGCCCGTGCCGCCGCACTGGGGCGGCTTCCGCGTGGTGCCCGACATGGTGGAGTTCTGGCAGGGGCGCGCGAACCGGCTCCACGACCGGCTGCGGTACGTGCGCGACGGGGAGGGCGAGGAGTGGCGCGTGGAGCGCCTGTGCCCGTAGCCACCAGGGGCCCGTGAGGGCCCGCCACGGCGGAACGGGCCGGAAAGCAGACGATCCGTGGGCTGCTACCGCCACGCCGCCGGATGGCGGCGCGGCGGTGCCGAGCGGACGACTCGGCGGCCCACGGATCGGGTGACTGCCTGGGATTGGGCCGGCGATCGCCCCGGGGCCGAAACGGCCCGGGTGGTGACCCCGGCGCTGCGCTGTGCGCGACGACGGGCGCTAGCCCGCAGTCACCTCACGCGTCCGGAAAGAAATCATGTCCCGAACCACCTCCCTTCTCGTGTGCTCCACAGCCTAGGAACCGCCCCTCGGGACCGGCAAGCGAATATCCGTGGGCATCGATTTCGCCGAAGACGGTGTGGTCCCCGCCGGCGTCGAGTTGAATGCCGGTCGTGCAGGACACGCAGACGCGGCCGGCAGGGGGTATCTCGTGACGGCTCCACACCAGTCCGGCCCCGCCCGCCAGGGAGCGGCCCCGGACACCGACGACCACGACCTCCTCGCGGCCCTCCTCGACGGCATGGACGCCGCGCTGTGCGCCTTCGACGCGGACGGCACGGTCACCCACTGGAACCGCGAGGCCGAGCGGATACTGGGCTGGTCCGCCGCCGAGGCGGTCGGCCGGCACGGCCTCACGGGATGGGCGGTGCGCGAGGCCGACGCCCAGGAGGTCACCGCCCGGCTGCTGGGCGCGATGACGGCACCGGGCCGGCAGGTGGACGAGTTCGCGCTGCTCACCAAGGACGGCGGCAGGGTGCTCGTGCGCGTCCAGTCCTCCGCGGTGCCGGGCGCGGACGGCAGACCGGCCGGGGTGTACTGCGCGTTCAGCGAGGTGCACACGCAGATCGACCTGGAGCGGTCGGTCGCGCTGAGCGAGGCGCTGTTCGGGGAGGCCTCGGCGTGGGGCGTGGTGCTGGTCGACGCGGACCTGCGCCCGGCGCTGGCCAACGCCCACGCCGCGCGTGCCCTGCGCACCAGCCGCACGGCCCTGCTGGGACGCCCCCTGGGCGACCTCCTCGAACAGGGCGTGGAGGAACTGGAAGGGGCGATCCAGCACGTGCTGGCCGCGGGGACGCCCCCGGAACCCAGCGAGCTGTGGGTGACCGTGCGCGACCCGCGCGGCGGCACGCTGCCGCCCGAGCGGCGCTGCTGGCGCAGCGGCTTCCTGCGGCTGGCCAGTCCGCTGGCCGAGGAGCCCGTGCCGCTGGGCGTGGCCTGGCTGTTCCTGGACGTGACGAAGACGCGCCTGGCCGAGCAGGAGAGCGCGCGGCTGCGCTTCCGGGGCAGTCAGCTGCACCGCGCGGGGCGGGCGGTCGCGGAGTGCGAGGACCCCATGGAGGCGGCGGTCCTCTACATGGACTTCGCCCTCGCGGGCTTCGCCGACCACGCCCTGATCGACCTGCTGCCGGAGCCGGAGGCGGCGCCGGAGGGCCCGGTCCGGCTGGTCCGCGCGGCCACGACCCCCGCGGGGGTACCGGGCCCGGGCGCGCTGCCGGTCGGCGGGGGCCTGCCGGTGGCGTACCGGGAGGGCCATCCGGCCCTCCAGGCGGTCGAGCGCTGCGGCTCGGTGCGGGCGGCCACGGACCGCTCGGTCTCGTGGGCCGCCGACCACAAGTGGCCGGACGGCACCCGGCACGGCCTCGCGACGGCCCTGCGGAGCCGGGGGCGCACGATGGGCGCGGTCACCTTCCTGCGCGGGGCGTCGCGGCGGCCCTTCGACCGGGCGGACGCCGCCTACGCGGAGGACATCGCGTCCCGGGTCGCGGCGGCGATCGACCTGGCGGCGGCGGTGGGGGGATAGCCTCCCGGCCGGACGGGCCTCAGTGCCGGAAGAAGATCCGGTCCCCGTACTCCTCCAGCACCCGCCCGTTCCACTCGTGGCCCCCGTCCACGTTCCCGGACCGGAGCATCGGGGGCTCGACGCCCCGGGACGCGAGCTCGCCGGCCGCGGCCGCGACGACGGCCTGCATGACGGCGCTGGTGACGACCGTCGACGCGGGCGCGAACGGCGCCGCGATCCCCTCGGCCGCCAGCTCCGCGTCCCCGACCGCGATCTTGCTGTCGATCACGATGTCGCAGTGGTCGCGCAGGAACGTCCCCGACGCGTGCCGTGACTTCGTCTCGCGCGCGTACGCCAGCGACGTGACGCCGACGACCTTGAGCCCGAGCGCCCGGGCGTTCAGGGCCATCTCCACGGGCAGGGAGTTGCGGCCGGACAGCGAGACCACGACCAGGACGTCGCCGGCCTGGACGGGACTGGTGTCCAGCACGGCCCCGGCCAGGCCGTCCACGCGCTCCAGCGCGCTGCCCAGCGTGGCCGGCATGACGTCGACGCCGATGACGCCGGGCACCACCAGGAGGTTCACCAGCGCCAGGCCCCCGGCGCGGTAGACCACGTCCTGGGCGGGGAGCGAGGAGTGACCGGCGCCGAAGACGAAGAGCCGGCCGCCGGCCGCCACCGCGTCGGCCATCGCGGCACCGGCGGCCGCGATGTTCCCGGCCTCCTCGTCGCGGACCCGGCGCAGCAGCTCGATCGCGGCGTCGAAGAACTGGCCGGCCAGCTTGTTCTCGCTCATCGCTGCGGGTCTCCTCGGCTCGGTCCGGCGGGGGCGCGCGGCCTCGCCGCCCCTCTCGTGGCGCGGATCACGTTGCGGTGTGGACGGCGGCCGTGTCAATACGGGGAGTGGCGGCGCGGGCGTACGCGGCCCGGTTGTCGGTGCCATGCGTCAGAATTGAGTCCAGGGCCAGCGCACGACTTATCGAGGGGCACCGCATGTCCGGACTGATCGACACCACGGAGATGTATCTCCGCACCATCCTTGAGCTGGAAGAGGAAGGTGTGGTCCCCATGCGCGCCCGCATCGCCGAGCGGCTCGACCAGAGCGGGCCGACGGTGAGCCAGACGGTGGCCCGCATGGAGCGCGACGGCCTGGTCACGGTGGCCGGCGACCGTCACCTGGAGCTGACCGAGGAGGGCCGCCAGCTGGCCACGCGCGTGATGCGCAAGCACCGTCTGGCCGAGTGCCTGCTGGTCGACGTGATCGGTCTGGAGTGGGAGCAGGTGCACGCCGAGGCCTGCCGCTGGGAGCACGTGATGAGCGAGGCCGTGGAGCGCCGCGTCCTGGAGCTCCTGCGCCACCCCACCGAGTCGCCGTACGGCAACCCGATCCCGGGCCTGGAGGAGCTGGGCGAGAAGGCCGAGGCCGACCCCTTCCTCAACGACGGCATGGTCAGCCTGATGGACCTGGAGCCGGGCACCGAGGGCAAGACGGTGGTCGTGCGCCGGATCGGCGAGCCGATTCAGACGGACGCCCAGCTGATGTACACGCTGCGCCGTGCCGGGGTCCAGCCGGGCGCCGTCGTCAGCGTGACCGAGTCGCCCGGCGGGGTGATGGTGGGCAGCAGTGGCGAGGCCGCCGAGCTGGTCTCGGACATCGCCGCCCACGTCTTCGTGGCCAAGCGCTGACCGGCCTCGACGGAGGCCCGCGGCCCGGCGGCGCCGGGTACGTATCCCGCCTTACGTAAACCTGCCGAGCCCCCGCGGAAACGGCGCGCCCGGAGCCCGGCCGTGCCACGCTGGCGCTGAGGACCGGACCGCATATGCGCGCCGTCGAGCGGGGGAGGGGGCCGGGGATGTCGGGTCAGCGGGCCCGGGGCCGCGGGGCCCTCGCACGACGTCGAAGGGCCCCGGCGCCCTCACGGGCGGCCGGGGCCCCGCCTCCCCGTTCTCCCCCGTGGCGACCCGGAGCCCCGAGCTCCCAGGGTGCGCCTCGCGGACCTTCTTCCCCGAGCGGTCCGCGCCCAGGTCGATTTCTCCCCTGGGCGCGAACGACCAACCCTGCCGGTTGGTCACTCGAACGAGGGGTGTTGCGCGCGACAGCGGTTCATTCGAATGGAAGTTCCATAGGCTTCCGTAGGTAGAGCTGCTCGGGGGAGATGAGGGGGTGCCAGGGCTCATGGTGCGGCGTATCGAGGTGACCGGAAGCGGCGGAGTGCGGCTCGCCGCCTGGGAGTTCGCCGAGCCGTCCAGGACGGGCGGCGCCGGTGGCCGGTGCGGTGGCCGGTCCGGGGCGGGCGGCGCCGGGCGGGCCGGCGGCGGGGGGCGGGGCGGAGTGCTGCTGCTGCACGGCCTGCTGGGCCGGGCCGTGCACTGGGCGGACACGGCCCGCTGGCTCTCCGGCCGCTACCGCACGGTGGCCCTCGACCAGCGCGGCCACGGCCGCAGTGACAAGCCCGTCAGCGGTCCCTACGTCCGCGAGGCATATGTCGCCGACGCCGAGGCCGCCGTCGAGCAGCTCGGCCTCGCCCCCGTCACCCTCATCGGCCACGCCATGGGCGCCCTCACCGCCTGGCAGCTGGCGGCCCGCCGGCCCGACCTGGTCCGCGCGCTGGTGATCTGCGACATGCGGGCCTCCGCCCTGGGCGCGGCCACCCAGCGCGAGTGGAGCGAGTGGTTCAAGTCCTGGCCCGTGCCGTTCACCACGCTGGCGGACGTCCGCAAGTGGTTCGGCGAGGACGATCCCACGCTGGAGCGGCCCGCCCCCGCCCGCGGCGACTTCTACGCCGAGGTGATGGCCGAGCGCGCCGACGGCTGGCGCCCGCTGTTCTTCCGCCGGCAGATGCTCCAGGCCCGCGAGGCCTACGCCCATGACGCGCACTGGGAGGAGCTGGCCCTGGTCGAGTGCCCCACCTTGGTCGTGCGCGGCTTGGACGGCGCGCTGGGCCGGGCCGAGGCCCAGGAGATGGTCCGCGTCCTGCCCCGCGGCCGCTACGCCGAGATCCCCGACGCCGGGCACCTCGCCCACTACGACCAGCCGGACGGCTGGCGCCGGGCCGCCGAGCCCTTCCTGAAGGCGGCGGTGCCGGCCTAGGGGGTGTCCGAGGGGTGGCCGAATTAATTCAACAGGCGTTGACATAGGTGGGCGCCGGGTGTCCACTGGAACTACGCAGACCAGTGCGCGACACCCCCGCGCAGCCACGCGGACGCACCCACCGGGAGCCGCCATGTCACCCCCTACCGGTCCTGAGGCCGACGCCGACGTCCTGGTCGTCGGAGCC
Organism: Streptomyces cinnamoneus; assembly: GCF_002939475.1. Classification (NCBI taxonomy): domain Bacteria; kingdom Bacillati; phylum Actinomycetota; class Actinomycetes; order Kitasatosporales; family Streptomycetaceae; genus Streptomyces; species Streptomyces cinnamoneus. The sequence goes on from NZ_PKFQ01000001.1 coordinate 4,120,618, forward strand.
GGCCCCACCGGCCTGCTGCTCGCGGGCGACCTCGCCGCCGCCGGCGTGCGGGTCGTCCTGCTGGAGCGGCGCGACCAGGAGTCCAACCTCACCCGCGCCTTCGCCGTCCACGCCCGCACCCTTGAGGTGCTCGACATCCGCTCAGTCGCCGAGAAGCTCATGGAGACGGGCACCTTCCTCCCGGGCCTGCGCCTCTTCGGCCCCGCCCGGATCGATCTGACCGGTCTGCCCACCCGCTTCGCCGGCGTCCTGATGACGCCGCAGTACGAGACCGAACGGGTCCTCCAGGACCGGGCCGTGCGGCACGGCGTGGAGATCCGCCGCGGCGCCCGGGTGACCGGGCTGCGGCAGGACGCCCACGGCGTGAGCGTCGACGTCGGCCCGGGCCCCGGCACCGACGGGGCGTCGTACACCCTGCGCGCCCGGTACGCCGTGGGCGCCGACGGCGTGCACAGCGCCGTGCGCGAGGCGCTCGGCATGCCCTTCCCCGGCCACAGCGTCGTGCGGTCCGTCATGCTCGCCGACGTGCGGCTGGACTCCGCGCCCGCCCAGACGCCCACCGTGCGGACCGGGGACGAGGGCTTCGTGTTCCTCGCCTCCTTCGGCGACGGCTGGTACCGCGTCATCGCCTGGGAGCGGGGCTGTGACCTGCCGTCCGACGCACCGGTCGACATGGAGGGCCTGCGGGCCCTCGTCCGCGCCTGCTACGGCACCGACTTCGGCATGCGCGACGCCCGCTGGACCTCCCGCTTCCACAGCGACGAGCGCCAGGTGCCCCGCTACCGGGACGGACGGGTCTTCCTGGCGGGCGACGCCGCGCACGTCCACTCCCCGGCCGGCGGCATGGGGATGAACACCGGCCTGCAGGACGCCGCCAACCTCGGCTGGAAGCTGGCCGCCGTCGTCCACGGCCAGGCGTCGGACGACCTGCTGGACAGCTACGACGCGGAGCGCCACCCCGTGGGCCGGGGCGTCCTGCGGCTGAGCGGCGGCCTGGTGCGCGCGGCCCTCGCGGGCTCGCGCGTGAAGCGGGGCCTGCGCAACGCCGCCATCGCCGGGGCGTTCGCCGCGCCCGGGGTCGTCCGCCGCGGCGCGCTCTTCGTCTCCGGCATCGGCATCTCCTACCCCGCCCCGCGCGGCTCCCATCCGCTGACCGGCCACCGGGCCCCCGACCTGCCGCTGGCCGAGACCGGCGACGGCAAGGGCCCCACGCGGCTGTACGAGGCCCTGCGCGGCGGCACGTACGTCCGCGTCCTGCCGCGCGGTGCGAAGGCCCCTGCGGACGGCGGCGGCATGCCCGTCACCACCGTCACCCGCGCCGACGCGAGCGGGACGAGCCTCCTCGTGCGGCCCGACGCCTATGTGGAGCGGGCCGCGGAGACGGTCTGAGCGGGAGTCAGCCCTTGTTCACCGCCGCCAGGATCTCCGGCAGCCGGGCGGCGGTCCGCGGGGCGGCGACGCGCAGCCCCGCCCAGGTGACCGACAGGCCGTAGGCGGCGCCGACCGGCACGAGGGCCCACAGCGCCGCGGCGGAGCCCAGCGAGTGCAGCCACACCGCCAGTCCCACGACCGGCGCGCACAGGGCCGCGCTCACCAGGGCGCCGAGGAACAGGCTCATCCAGGCGATGCCGCCCTGGCCGGGCGCGACGTTCTTGAACGCCCCCTCCTGCGGGACGGAGTAGGGGTAGTGCGTGGACGCCAGCGCGCCCGTCGCGAACAGCGCGCCGACCAGCGCCAGGCAGAGCCCCCACACGGTCGGCAGGGCCCGCCAGTCACCGGCGATCGCGGCCGAGACGAGCGCCACCAGCGTCACGTACGGCACCGCGATGACCGCCAGGGCCACCGTGCGCGAGCGCAGCTCCAGATAGGCGTCGCGGGGCGAGGCGATCGTCTGGAGGACCATCCAGAACGCCGAACCGTCCTGGCCGAACTGGTTGTACGTCTGCATGCCGAGCATGGTGGCCGCGAAGAACGACCAGTAGACGCTGGCGTTGCCCTGCGCCGCGTTGACGGCGGGCACCACGAGGCCGACCAGCAGCGCGGACGTCCACGCCATCCGCGTCTTGGGGTCGCGGCCGATGTAGCGCAGCGAGCGGAAGACGACCGCGCCGGGTCGCCCCGGAGGCAGCCAGCCGGGCAGGCCGCCGGTGGCGCCGGCCCGGGAGCCGCCCTTGCCGGCGGGCGAGGCGGCGGGGAGCGTCGAGGCGTCCCCCGAGGTCATGACCTTGGTCAGGCCGCGCTGCCACCACCACAGCACCGCGGCGAGCACGGCGGCCGTCAGGGCCAGTTCGGCCGCCGCCTGCCCGTAGGCGCCCTCCCCGGCCGCCCGCACGGCGTCCAGGGCCGAGCCCGGCGGCACCCAGCGCAGCACGTCCGCGGCCGGCTCCAGCCGGGCGAGGCCGCCGACGGCGTTGACCTTGGACATGCCGAGGTTCACGAGCTGCATGCCGACGGCGATGATCACGCCGCTGAGGAGGGCCATCTCCTTGCCCTTGCGGCTGGTCAGCAGCCGGACGTTCGCGGTCGCGACCGCCCGGGCCAGTGCCAGGCACAGCAGCAGCGCCATCACCGAGGCGGGGAGGCCGACGGCCCATGCCGCGGCGCCGTGCGCCGTCGCGACGACCGAGCCGAGGAAGAGGACCAGGGTGAAGGCCGGGCCGATGCCGACCAGGGAGGCCGCGAGCAGGGCGACCACCAGGGGCGTCGTGCGCAACGGCAGCATCACGAGCTTGGACGCGTCGAGCGTCTCGTCCCCGCCGGGGAAGAACAGGGGGACGAACGCCCAGCCGAGCGCCGTCAGCGCCGCGAGCGGCACGGTGAGGGCCGCGGCGTGCTCCTCGCCGCGCAGCGCCCACAGGCCGAGGAACTGGAGCGCCGCGAAGAGGCCGGTGAGGACGATCGCGGTGACGAAGACCGCCCTGCGGCCCGAGGACTGGCGCAGGCCGTTCCGCAGGAGCGAGAGCTTGAGGCGGACGAAGGTGGCGAGGAGGGTGGGTGCCGGGGCGCTCATCGGGCGCCGCCGAGCCAGTCGAGGCTGTCGTCCTGGGCCCGGCCCCGGGCGCCGACCAGGGCGAGGAACGCCTCCTGGAGGGAGGCGGCGTCCCCGCGCACCTCGGCGAGCGGCCCCTGGGCGCGGATGCGGCCCCCGGCCATCACCGCGACCCAGGAGCACAGCGACTCGACCAGTTCCATGACGTGGCTGGAGAAGACGACCGTGGCGCCCGAGGCGGTGTAGCGCTCCAGCACGGTGCGGATGGTCTGGGCCGAGACGGGATCCACGCCTTCGAACGGTTCGTCGAGGAAGAGGACTTCGGGGTTGTGGAGCAGTGCGGCGGCGAGGCCGATCTTCTTGCGCATGCCGGTGGAGTAGTCGATGACGAGCTTGTGCTGGGCGCCCGCGAGGTCGAGGACGTCCAGGAGCTGGGTGGCGCGCTGGTCCACCTCGTCGCCGGGCAGCCCGCGCAGCCGGCCCGTGTACGCGAGCAGTTCGCGCCCCGAGAGGCGCTCGAACATCCGCAAGCCCTCGGGGAGTACACCGATGCGCGCCTTGACGGCGGCCGGATCCTGCCATACGTCGTGGCCGGCGATCTCGACCCGACCGGAGTCGGGCCGCAGCAGCCCGGTGATCATCGAGAGGGTCGTGGTCTTGCCGGCGCCGTTGGGGCCCACCAGCCCGACGAACCGGCCCGCGGGCAGTTCCAGGTCGATGCCGGCGACCGCGACCTGCTCGCCGAACCGCTTCCACAGACCCTCGATGCGTACGGCCGCCGCCGCGGATATGTCGTCCTGTCCCACTGCTTGCCCCGATCCCCGTTGGTCGTGCTCGATGACGTGTTGGGGACGGAACACACCCCCGCCCCCCGGGCCACCCTAGGGCTTCGAGGGGCGGGGACAGAGCGGCGCAGTCACCGGCTCCGGGTCAGTGCCGCCTCGCGGCCGCAGGCGTAGGACAGGGCGCTGACCAGCTCCTGCGCGTCCGGCAGCCAGCGGTTGGCGGCGGTGGGCTGGCGCGCCCACTGCACCCGGCCGCGGCTGCCGATGCGGGTCGGGGGAGCGACCACGTAGTCACCCTCGCCCCGGGCGACGAGGTCGAGCGAGGAGGGCGCCCAGCCCAGCTTGCGCACCTCGTCGGCGACCTTGAGCGCCCCGCCGGGCAGCACGAAGAACAGCATCCTGCGGAACGGCGTGCACGTGATGGGCCCCAGCTGGATCTCCATGCGCTCCATGCGCGCCAGCGCCAGGAACCCGGCCGACTCGGAGACGTCGAGCGCGTCGAACGTGCGGCCGGTCGGCAGCAGGATCGACGCCCGGGGCTGCTTGGCCCACATCCGGCGCGCGGTGGACGCGCTGCCCGTGGCCTGGGCGGCCCAGTCGGGCCGGGCCGGATGGGCGCCCGGGGCAGGGCAGTCGAGGTCACCGCACGAGCAGCGCTCCCTTCCCTCCACGGCTTCCAGCCAGGTGCCGGCGAATACGTCCCAGTGACGGTCCTCCGCGTACCTCGCCGCGGCGTCGAGCACGTGCTCGGCGCGCTGTTGGGGGATGTGCGGGGCTCCAACTCCGATGGTCTCTTCCACGTTCATCACAACTCCCCTTGTCACCAGGGGTTACGGCTCTGGCGCACGCTCGTCGCAACGGCCGGTGACAGCACACGGGGCGCACGGATGCATGGACGGGGGCGCAGGCGGGGGTTCGCCGCCGCGAAGGGGTAGCCACCTGGGCGGCGGACGCTGACTTAGGTCATTGCCGCTATTGATGTCAATACCGGCAAGTCCTGCATTCTCCGCATATCAGGGGGGCAAAGATCACGGGAGAAGGCGTTCACAGCTGGCTCAGCACTTCCGCATCTCGCGGTTCTCATCGCGAACGCATAGCAGTCTCAGGGGGTAAGCCATGGCCGCACGGCCACTCGTCGCGCGGCAGCCGAACGAACGGCTGCAAGCGCTCATCCAGGAAGCCGGCTGTTCCAACGCCGGGTTGGCCCGCCGAGTCAATATGTGCGGCGCCGAGCACGGTCTGGACCTGCGGTACGACAAGACTTCCGTAGCCCGCTGGCTGCGCGGTCAGCAGCCGAGGGGCCGGGCGCCGGCCGTCATCGCCGAGGCCCTCGGCCGCAAGCTGGGCCGCTCGGTGACGATCGACGAGATCGGCATGGCCAACGGCAAGAACCTCGCCTCGGGCGTGGGACTCCAGTTCTCCCCGACCGTCCTGGGCGCCATCGAGCAGGTCTGCGAACTGTGGCGCAGCGACGTCGGCCGCCGCGACTTCCTCAGCGGCACGTCGGTGGCCTCCTCGGCCCTCGTCGAGCCCAGCCGCGACTGGCTGATCACCGCCGCCGACCCCCAGGTCGCCCGGAACGCGGGCGCCCGCGTCGGCCCGTCCGACGTCGAGGCCGTGCGGGCCACCACGGAGGCGCTGGTCGAACTCGACCACCGCTACGGCAGCGGCCACGTGCGCCCCGTGGTGGTGCACTACCTCAACAGCGTCGTCTCCGGGCTGCTGGCCGGCTCGTACCGGGAGGCCGTCGGCAGGGACCTCTTCGCCGCCGTCGCCCGGCTGACCGAACTGGCGGGCTACATGGCCGTCGACACCGGCCAGCCGGGCCTGGCCCAGCGCTACTACATCCAGGCGCTGCGCCTGGCCCAGGCCGCCGGCGACCGTGGCTACGGCGGCTACGTCCTGGCCGCCAGCATGAGCCACCTCGCCGCGTCCCTGGGCAACCCCCGGGAGATCGCACAACTGGCCAAGGCGGCGCAGGAGGGGGCGCGGGGCCATGTGACGCCCCGGGCGGAGGCGATGTTCTACGCGGCCGAGGCGCGCGGCCACGCGCTGCTCGGTGACGCACGCTCCTGCCAGGTGGTGGCCTCCCGGGCCGTCACGCGGCTCGAAGCCGCGGACAACGGCACGGACTCCGGCGACGACCCGCCGTGGATCCGCCACTTCGACCGGGCCTACCTCTCGGACGAACTGGCGCACTGTCACCGCGACCTCGGCCAGGCGGAACCCGCGCGGCGGCACGCCGAGGACGCGCTGGCGGCCCACCCCCGGGGCAGGGTGCGCCGGCGGGCGATCGACCTGCTGCTGCTGGCCACCGCGCACGTCCAGCAGCGTGAGGTGGAGGAGGCCTGTGTGACGGGCACGCGGGCCCTGGAACTCCTGGGCACCCTGCGCTCCAACCGGGGGTCGGAGTACCTCGACGACTTCCAGCAGCGGCTGGAGCCGTACCGGGACGAGCCGGTGGTGCGGGAGTTCGGCGCGCGGATGGAGATGCAGGCGGCGTGAGGAGGCCGCCCCGGGGTCCGGAACGTCCGGTCCGGGGTCCGGGGCGGCCCGGGACGATCCGTGCTGCGGGCGGGGTGATGCGGCGGTGCTTGGCCGAGGGCCGGGGCGACCCGGTAGCGTGAGCCGCCGGTCACGTAAGTCCCGTTACAGCATGAGGAGTCCCGGTGACGCAGAGCGGACAGGGAAACGAGCCGCGGGTGCCTGCGGCCCCGCCCGAGCCGCCGGCGCGGCCCGCGCCGGAGTGGGGTGCCCCCTGGCAGCCCGCCGCCGGGCGCGCTCCGCTGCCGCCGGAGAACCCGCCGGGCGACTCGGAGGCCACCCAGTACCTGCCGCCCGTGGGCGGGGCGCCCATGCCGGGCACCCCGCTGCCGCCCCGGCCGTACGCGGCGCCGCCGGCCCCGCCCGGCGCGGGCGTCGGGGGCACGGGCGGCGGCATACCTCCCATACCCGGCATAGCGGATTCGGCCTCCGAGGCCACGCAGTTGCTGTCCCCGCCGCCGGCGGACGCACCGGCGACGCAGTACCTTCCGCCCGTGGTCAACGCGGACGAGTACCGTCCGGCACCGCAGCGCACGAGCGACGCGGAGGCGACCGCCTTCCTGCCGCCGGTGAGCGGTGGCGCGGGCCCCTCGCGCCCGGGTGACGCCGACGCGACGGCGTTCCTGCCGCCCGTGGGTGGCGGCGCGGGCCCCGCCCGCCCGGGTGACGCGGAGGCGACGGCGTTCCTGCCGCCGGTGGGCGGTGGCGCGGTCCCCGCCGGTCCGGGTGACGCCGAGGCGACCGCCTTCCTGCCGCCGGTGGGCGGGCCCGGTGCGGGCGCCGGGAGCGGCCCGGGCGCCGCGACGCCCTTCACCGTGATGGCCCGGGAGGGCGAGCGGCCGCCGCCCGCCGAGTTCGACACGCTGTTCCGCGCCGCCGCGCCGACACAGCACCTGCCCCCCGTGCCGCCGGCCCGGCCCGCGGCCCCGTCGCCGATGGCGGCCGCCCCGCCGCCACCCCCGCCCGCTTCCCGGGCCGCGGCACCGGCGGCGTCGCGCCGCCCGAGGAAGAAGCCGCCCGCGCTGGTGATCACCGCTGTGGTCGCGGGCTGCGCCGTGGCCGGACTCGGGGCCGGCGCCCTGCTCAGCGGCGGGGACGACGACAAGAGCGGCAAGGAGAACACCGCCGTGGCCAGCCCGGCGCCGAGCGAGGGGGCGAAGGACAAGGGCAAGGACCCCGCCCAGCCCACACCGGACGGCTCGGCGAAGCCCGCCGACCCGGCCGAGGCGCAGGCCAAGGCGCTGGACGCGCTGCTGAAGGACAGCAACAACAGCCGGGACGCCGTCATCAAGGCCGTCGACTCCACCCGGAACTGCAAGGACCTGGACAAGTCCGCCGCCGACCTCCGCGACGCCGCGGGCCAGCGCAACGCCCTCGTGGGCCGCCTGGACCAGACGGCGGTCGACAAGCTGCCGGGCGACAACGCGGAGCTCAAGGCCCAGCTGGCGAAGGCGTGGAAGTCGTCGGCAGCGGCGGACAGCCACTACGCGGCGTGGGCGCGCCAGACGGACGGCAAGAAGGGCTGCGCCGGAGGGCACGCCCGCCCCAGCAAGGACAGCGTCCTCGGGGACCGGGCCAGCGCGGACGCCACGACCGCGAAGAAGAAGGCGGCGGACCTGTGGAACCCGATCGCGAAGCAATACGGGCTGACGACGCACGAGTGGACGCAGCTGTGACGCCGTGAGGCACGGTGGGGCCGGGCGCGGCCCCCGCCGGGGGGAACGTACGATCGATCGCTGTGCAAGGTTCGGAGAAGTCTTCCCGTCGCGGCCGCCGCTCGACCACCATGGACGGCATGCCGTTCAATGACATGCCGTGGTGGCGCTGGCGTGCGAACGTACGCTCCGCGCTGCACATGCTTTCGGACCCGGTCTTCCAGACGGAGTGCTGGCTCGCCGGGCACGAGGGGTACGGCGATGTGACCGACGCCGTCTACCGCCTGGTCGAGGACACCTGGCTGGACAACTGGTCGGCCGAGAAATACGTCGGCACGGTCTTCCGGGACTCCGGGGAGGCCGCGCTCGTCGACGTCGCCGTGCTGCGGGTCCTGCGGATCATGCACCAGGTCGGGGCGGACGCGCCCGTCTCCGCGTACCTCGAGCACCACGGATGGGCGGAGGCCGTACGGGCCGCCCGGGAGGCACACGTAAGGCTGGCGCTGAACGACGGCGACGACCCCGAGGCGCGGCCCCGCCCGCTCGCCGTGCTGGCGCGGCTGACCGCGTTCTGAGGGGTGGCCGTGCGGTCCGGACGGGTCCGCGGGTATGCGACGCTATTGGGCTATGACCACCGAACAGCCACAGCAGTACGTCCTCACTCTCTCCTGCCCGGACAAGCAGGGCATCGTGCACGCGGTGTCCAGCTACCTCTTCATGACCGGCTGCAACATCGAGGACAGCCAGCAGTTCGGTGACCGCGACACGGGCCTGTTCTTCATGCGCGTGCACTTCGGCGCCGAGGCGCCGGTGACGCTGGAGAAGCTGCGGGCCAGCTTCGCGGCGGTCGGGGACTCCTTCCACATGGACTGGCAGATCCATCTGGCCGACGACAAGATGCGGATCGTGCTGATGGTGTCCAAGTTCGGGCACTGCCTCAACGACCTGCTCTTCCGCTCGCGGATCGGTGCGCTCCCGGTGGAGATCGCGGCGGTCGTCTCCAACCACACGGACTTCGCCGAGCTGGTGGGCTCCTACGGCGTCCCCTTCCATCACATTCCGGTGACGAAGGAGACCAAGCCGGAGGCGGAGGCGCGGCTGCTGGAGCTGGTGCAGGCGGAGAACGTCGAGCTGGTCGTGCTCGCCCGCTACATGCAGGTCCTCTCCGACGACCTCTGCAAGGCGCTGTCAGGGCGGATCATCAACATCCACCACTCCTTCCTGCCGAGCTTCAAGGGCGCGAAGCCGTACCACCAGGCGCACGAGCGCGGCGTGAAGCTGATCGGTGCCACGGCGCACTACGTGACCGCGGACCTCGACGAGGGCCCGATCATCGAGCAGGAGGTCGAGCGGGTGGGCCACGACCTCACCCCCGAGCAGCTGGTGGCGGTGGGCCGCGACGTGGAGTGCCAGGCGCTGGCGCGAGCGGTGAAGTGGCACAGCGAGCACCGGGTGCTGCTGAACGGCAAGCGCACGGTGGTCTTCGCGTAGGGGGTTCCCACGAGGGGGCTCGCGCCCCCTCGCCCCCGGAGGGGCGCCTACGGGCGGGACAGTGACGCCGTCGCGTACAGGACGTCCTGGACGGCCTCCTCGTCGCCCAGCGAGCCCGCCGCCGCTTCGCCCGGGGAGACGTGGCCCGCGGCCAGGCGGCAGAACTCCACGCCGTCCAGGGCCACATGCGCCACCTCGCCCTCCGGCGTGCCCAGGGCCGCCGGGGAGTCCAGGGGGATGTACCAGTGCCCGCCGCCGCGGCCCTCGATCTCCAGGTGCAGGGCACGGCCCGGGGCGCCCACCGGGACCAGGCCGCGGGCCGGGGGTGCCAGGCCCGCCCGGCGTCGGGTCGCGATGACCGTCGGCAGCAGCCTCGCCGCCAGGTCGATCATGTGGTGCAGATGGGACGACGCCGGCGGCTCGTACGGATAGTCGACCGCCACCGCGATGTCCTCCGCGTGCACCCAGCACTCGAAGGCCCGGTCCAGGAAGGAGTCGCGCAGCGGCAGGCTGAGGGGCCCGTACGCCACGGGCACGCCGGCCACCTCGCCGCCCGCGAAGGACACGGCCCGCACCAGCGCCCGGCCCTGGTCGCGCCAGGCGGAGCGGACCTCGCCCGGCACCCCGTCCGCCGGTGGCGGCGACGGCGGCGGCAGGTCCAGGGCGCCCGCCAGGCGACCGTCCACCTCCGTCAGATGGCCGATCACCCCCGCCACCGTCACCTCGCGCTCCACCGGCTGCCTGCCGTCGAACCACGACAGCCGCACCGGCGCCCGCCACTCCGAGTCGCCGAAGTCGCGCAGCAGCGCGTCCAGCCGGGCGGTCTCCGCCTCGTAGGGCGCGGCCCAGTCGGGCACCGGCACCCGGGCGGGCCGGCGGCCCAGGGCGCCCGCGAGGACGCGGGAGCGCAGCGTGGGGTCGAGGTCCAGGCTGTCCTCGGGGTGCAGCAGCGCGACGGCGTCCCGCAGCCGCACGGCCTCGTCCGCGCAGGCGGCGCAGTCGGTCAGGTGCTCCTCGACGGCCGCGGTCTCCTCGGCCGAGCACGCGGCCAGCGCCCAGGCCCCGAGCAGGGACTTGAGCACGGGGTGGGGCGGCCGGGCCCCGGGGCGCGGCGCGCTCACCGGTGCGCCCCGCAGCCGCCCGGCGGGGAGACGGCCCGCGGGCCGTCGTGCGCGGTCGACAGCAGTTGTAAGCCGAGCCGCAGCCGGCGGCGCGCCTCGTCCTCCGTGACCCCCAGCCGCGCGGCGGCCTGGCGGTAGTCCAGGCGCCGGAAGTAGGCGAGGTCGAGCGCCGCCCGCAGGGGCGCCGGCATGGACGTGACGATGTAGTCCGCGCGGGCCGCGGCGCTCGCCGCGCGGACCTGCTCCTCGATCTCCTCGGGCGAGCGCTCCCCGTCGTCCGCCGCCCGCCGCAGCCGGCCGACGGCGTACCGGTGGGCGAGCCCGGCGATCCACGAGCGCAGCGGGCCGTGCCGGGGGTCGAACTCCTCGGGGTGCTCCCACACGTGGGCGAAGACCTCGCGCGTGACGCCGTCGGCGCCGCCCTCGTCGCCGAGGACGCGGTGGGCGAGGCCGTGCACGAGCGAGCCGAAGCGGTCGTACAGCTCGCCGAGCGCGGCGGCCTCGCCGTGCGCGAGCCGCTGCCGCATCTTGCGGTCCCACCGCGCCGGCGCGTCGTGAGTCATCCCGGCCTGCCCCCTGTCGCACGCGCTGTCGTACGTCTGTCCGCCGCCCCACCGCCGAATGTATCGGCCGGGTCCGACGGCGCACGAGCGAATGAGGAGAAAGCCGGAAAGGTGGACCTCCGAGACGGCCCCGCATGGTAGAGGTCTGGTCACTTCGGGTGGATATCCGGCCAAGACGTCCGATCGGTCCTGACCGGTCATGGTCATGGCTGAGCGAATGTGCCGATGTGTTATGCGGGTGTGACCGGATCTATGGGGATTAGGGGTCCGGGCTGGGCATAGGGTCATCAGCGGTCGGCTTATGCCGCGTCCTTGACTGCGGCGTTTCACATCACGCCCGACGGGGGAAGCGCCAGGCAGCCCGCACCGCGGAAGGGTCCATTCCATAGCAGTCCGAGTGAAGGGGCTCGAGCGCGTGACGTTGAAGGTGTTGGAGCACGAACAGGGGGACTGGGCCGTGCTCCAGGTCTGCGGCGAGATGGATCTGGTGACCTCGCCGTCGGTCCGGCAGCACGTGCACGACGCTGTCGCGGACGGGCGGCGCAGTCTGGTGCTCGACCTCGGGGAAGTCCGCTTCTGCGACTCCAGCGGCGTGGGGGTGCTGATCGCCGCCCGCCGCCTGATGCGCTCGTGCCAGGGGCGGCTGCGGCTGATCCTGCCCGAGCGCGGCGCCGTGGAGGGCTCGCACGTCAACAGGGTGCTGGGCGCCCTGGGGGTGCGCAGGCTCTTCGACGTCTACCCCGACCTCGACAGCGCGACCGCGGAGAGCACCGACCCGCTGTCGGCCTAGGCCGGCTCCCCGCCGTTCTCCCGCGGCGTCTCCCGGGGGAAGCGGGCCCGTACGACGAACCCGCCCTCCCGCGTCGCGTGCGCCTCCAGCGTCCCGCCCAGGCTCTGCGCCCGTTCCCTCAGCCCCACCAGGCCGTGCCCCCCGCCGGGCAGCTCCGGCGCCGGCACGGCCGCGTCCGCCGGACCGTTGCGGACCTCCACCACCAGCCCCGCCGGCTCCTCGCCGACCCGCACCCGCACCTTCGAACCGGGCGCGTGCTTGCGCACGTTGGTCAGCGCCTCCTGCACCGTGCGGAAGGCGGCCCGCTCCACGGCCTCCGAGCGCTCGGCGTCCGGCTCGCAGCGGTTCTCGTAGCTCACGTCGAGCGCGCTGAGCTCGATGAGCCGGGGCAGGTCCGCGAGGCGGGGCTGCGGCGTGAGCTCCTCGGTGTCGGCCCCCGCGGCGCGCAGGATGCCGACCATGTGACGCAGCTCGTCGAGGGTCCGCACGGACAGCTCGCGGATCGTCCGGGCGCCGGCCCTCGCCCGGGTGTCGTCGGTGCTGATCTGCACCGCACCCGCCTGCAGGCTGATCAGGCTGACCTGGTGGGCGACGACGTCGTGCATCTCGCGGGCCAGCCGGGCCCGCTCGGTGGCCAGCACCCGGTCGGCCAGCAGCCGGTCCTCGCGGGCCCGGCTGCGGGTCAGCTCGTCGAGCCGCTCGGCCAGTTCGCGGCGGGTGCGGGTGAGCAGGCCCAGCGCGATGGGGGTGGCCGCCACGACGAAGGCGTCGACCAGGTTGACGGCCGTCTCGCGCCGGTGCGACAGCGACAGGTCCGAGAGCGGGTACGGCACGAACTGGGCGGCCGCCATCAGCAGGCCCGTACAGGCGAGCAGCCACCGCCGCGGCCGCCGGGCCGCCACCGTGTACAGCGCGATCATGGGCGCGAGCCAGATGTACGAGAGGTACATGCCCGGCAGCCCCGCCAGGAACGCCGTGACGGGGAACCGGAGCCGCCACAGCAGCGCCACCGCGGCCAGCAGCGACACCCACAGCTGGAGTCCCGGCTCGACGCCGTTGACCAGCAGGGCGTCCCCGGCCGCCAGCAGCGCGGGCGCGACCACCGCCGCCCAGCCCGGCATCCGCGGGGGCGGCGAGGCGCGCCGGAAGGTCATCGGGTGCCGCCGCAGCGGCGCGCCGTCACCAGGCCCGCCCGGTCGGCGACGACCGCGGCCTGCACGCGGTTGAGCCCGCCCAGCTTGCCGAGCACCGCCCGGACGTGGTCCTTGACCGTGCTGGGCGCGAGCCCCATGCGTTCGGCGATCTGCGGGTTGGCCAGGCCCTCGCCGAGGTGGGCCAGCACCTCGCGCTCGCGCGGGGTCAGCGCCTGGACGGCCCGCGCGGCCGTGTTCTCCGCCTCGGCGGCCAGGTAACCCCCGATGACCGCGCGGGTGACGCCCGGGTCGAGGACGCTGCCGCCCGCCGCGAGGGTGCGCACGGCCCGTACGAGCTGTTCGGGGTCGGTGTCCTTGAGCAGGAAGCCGGCGGCGCCGTCGCGCAGCGCGGCGGCGAGGTACTCGTCGGTGTCGAAGGTGGTGAGCATGGCGACGGCGGGCGGGTGCGCGAGGGCCCGCAGCGCCCGCAGCACCGTCAGGCCGTCGACGTCGGGCATGCGCACGTCCAAGAGGACGACGTCGGGCGCGTGGCCGGTCACGGTGGCCACGGCGGCGCCGCCCCCGCAGTCCGCGACCACCTCGATGTCGGGGGCCGTGCCCAGGATCATGCGCAGCCCGGACCTGACGAGCTGCTCGTCGTCCACCACCGCTACACGGATCACCGCCCGCTCCCTCTTCCCTTGGTCACCGGAGCCCCCGGCGGCCTCCCTGACCCCTCCAGCGTGCCGCACCGGCGGGGCAAAGCGGAGTCTGTCACTCCACCCCTGGCAGGGCCCACCCCCGCCGACCGGCGGGGGTCGGCCGGGACCCACGACGGATTTCCGAACGAGTGTCCCGACCGGCAGAGTGCTGTCCATGCTGCACCATGCGGGGACCGGCCCCCGGATTACCGCCCGCGCGTGGCGCGCCCGCGCCCTCGTCGCGGCCGGTGTCCTCGCGGCCACCGTCCTCGCCACCGGGTGCGGCCCCGGATCGCAGGCCGCCGCGTCCCCCACACGCGGCGGTCTGTCCGTCTCCTACGAGGCCCCCGAGGGCGGCGGCGCCGGCGAGCGGGCCGCGCGGGCCTTCCTGACGGACCGCAGGCTCGCCGAGCAGGTCGCCCAGGACGTCAACGCCTCCGTGCGGCTGCCGAAGGGCGTCGAGATCGTCGGCCGCTCCTGCGACAAGGACGACACCCCCGAGTACCACCCGCAGACGGGCCGGATCGCCCTCTGCTACGGCTTCGTCGGCGAGGTCCGCCGGATGTTCGCGGCCGACCCCTCCTCCGGCGCGGGCGACCCCGACGAGCGCACCGCGGGCGTGATCACCGAGACGCTCTACCACGAGGCCGCCCACGCCCTCCTGGACAAGCTGGACCTGCCCTTCACCGGCCGCGAGGAGGACGTCGCGGACCAGTTCGCGGCCTACCGCCTGCTGCGGCAGGGGAAGAAGGGCCGCGCGGCGCTGCTGGCCGCCGCCGACAACTACGACCAGTACGCGCGCGAGAGCGGCCCCGACGACTTCGACCCCTCCGACGAGCACGCCCCCGACTCCGTCCGCAGCGTCAACTACCGCTGCTACCTCTACGGCTCGGCTCCCGACGCGTCCCGCGACATGGTCGGCCGCCAGGGCCTCACCGAGGAGCGGGCGGAGCTGTGCGAGGAGGAGTACGACGCCCTGCGGCGCGGCTGGAACACCCTCCTGCGCCCCTACGCCACCGGCCGCTGACCCTCACGGCCGGGGCCAGGGCGGCGGCGCGGCCGGCGCCGGGCCCAGCGTCGTGGTCCCGGGCGCGGCGCGGTGGCCCAGCCCCGTGCGGTAGGCGTCCAGGGCGGCCTCCGTGCGGCCCGTGCGCCGCAGCAGGTCGCCCAGCAGCCGGCACAGGTCGGCCAGGTCGCCGGCGGCCCCGGTGCGCTCCAGCAGGGACAGGGCGGCGCAGTAGTGCTCCTCCGCGGCCTCCGTGTCGCCGCGGTCCTCGGCGATGAGCCCCAGCAGCCGGTGCGCCCCGCCCGCGTGGACGGCGCCGCGTTCGGCGCCCAGCGCGGTGGGGGCCAGCAGCGGGCGCAGCAGCTCCTCTGCCTCGGCCGCCTTGCCCCGGCGCCGCAGCACGTCCGCCAGCTCGACCTCCACCTGCACGGTGAACAGCGTGGCGCGTTTGGAGGCCAGCATGTCGCGGGCCGTGCGCAGCTCGCTCTCGGCCTTCTTCAGATTGCCGTCCTGCGCGTGGACGTAGCCGCGCATCCAGTGGCAGTGGGCGAGCTCGGTGCGGATGTGCAGCTGCTGGTAGAGCTCCTGGGCCTTGGCGAGGGAGGCGTCGGCGTCGGCGATGCGCCCCTCGGCGATCAGCGTGCGGGCCACGCCGCGGTGCATGCCCGCCACGAGTGCCGGATTGTCCACCTGGGGTGCGAGCGCCAGCGCCAGCTCGGCAGCGTGCGCGGCCCGGGCGTGCGCCCCCATGTCCATGTACGGGGCGATGGAGGCGGTGTAGAGCAGCAGCAGGGCGTCGGGGTCGTGCAGCCCGGCGGCGTTCAGCTCGTCGACCGCCGTCTCCAGCAGGTAGCAGGCGTAGCGCAGTTCGCCCGCCAGCAGATGGGCGGTCGCGCGTCCGCGCAGGGCCGGCACGCGGCGCGGCAGCGGCTCGTGGGCCAGCAGCGCCTCGGCCTCGGCGAAGAGGTCGCGGGCGTCGGTGAGGTCTCCGGTCTCCAGCGCACAGTCGCCGAGCCCCAGCAGGGCGCCGAACTCCTCGGCCACCAGGGCGAAGGAGGCGGCCTCGTCCCGCAGGGCGCCGAAGAGGGCGGCGGCGTCCTCGGCGGCGCCGGTGGCCAGGGTCCGCCGGGCGTCGGTCAGCCGCATGCGCAGCACGGTCGCCAGGTGCGGCGGACGGCCGGTCGCCAGCTCGTCGACAGTGGTGCCCAGCCGGCCGGCGAGGTACCGCAGGGCGGTCTCGGAGGGCCGTACCCTGCCCGACTCCAGGGTGGAGATGTAGGCGGCGGTGTAGGCGGGTTCGGCGAGCTGTTTCTGGGTGAGCCCTCTTTCGGTGCGCAGCCGCAGGACGCGCCGCCCGATGTCGGCGGGCTCGTCCGCCCGTATGTCGTGGGTGCTGTTCTCCGCCACTTCCGCCCCTTGTACTTCGCGCCGTGGTTCAAACCCTGGGTTGAGTGCGTTGACGTGAGGATGCGACCGCGTCGTCCCGGTCCCGTCCGTACGGGCCTCAAGGACCGTGCGGGGCGGGGCCGCCGGAGTCGGCTCAGCCCGTCGGCCGGGCCGGGCACTGCGGACCGCCTCTCCCGCGTACCGCTCGACCATAAGGCCCCGGGGGACGGGGCCGTCCGCCCCGCCCGGCCGGCGGCCGGGCCCGGACCGTACTGAGGGGGACTCCGGGGACGACGCCGAGCGTGCGTGCGCCGGGAGCCCTTGGTACACGCTGCTCCATGGGGCCACTTATGCCCAGGACGGCCACCCTGCGCACAGGGCCGCGGACCGTGTGCGAGAGGAATTCCCGCAGTTCGAAAGGCATTTCGACCCCGCGCGGCGCATTTCCGTTCGCCGGCACGGCGGTTGCCGCACCTTTCTGCACGCGAACCATTGCCCCGCGACCTCCCGAACCCCTACGTTGATCCGCACCTTAACTCGACTTAACCCACCGCTTAATCGGTGGGTTCGGTTATGGGAGGAACCCCCCATGCACAGACGAATACCCTTCGTGGCGGGTGCGGCCGCCGCGACGCTCACGACCGTGCTCGCCACCGTCCTCGCGGCCGCCCCCGGCGCCTTCGCCGCCGGGCCGGACCCGCACGGAGGATCCACCCAGAGGGTGGAGTACTTCACCGAACCCGGTGGTCACCCCCACCACACCACCGTCCCGGCCGCCCCGCGCACCCCCGTCCAGGCCCTGCGCCCCTGGGTCAAGGGCGACGGCACGGTCACCTCCGTCGTCGACAACGGTCCCGTCGGCGCGAAGCTCGACGTCGTCTTCGTCGGCGACGGCTACACGGCCACCGAGCAGGAGGCCTTCCACGCGGCCGTCCGCGCCAAGTGGGCGAAGATGTCCGCGGTCGAGCCCTACGCCTCCAACCGGGGGCTGTTCAACGTCTGGGCCGTCGACGCCGTGTCGAGCGACTCGGGCGTCTCCGGCGACCCGGTCCAGGGCGTCGTGAAGAACACCGCCCTGGGCTCCCGCTTCTTCTGCGACGGCGTCGAGCGCCTGCTGTGCGTCGACACGGCCAAGGTCGAGTCGTACGCCGCCAAGGCCCCCGCCGCCGACCTGGTGGTCGTCCTCTCCCACTCCGCCAAGTACGGCGGCGCGGGCTACAACGACGTGGTGTCGAAGGTGGGTTACGACGGCATCGCCACCGCCTCGTCGGACCACGACAAGTCCGACCAGGTGGCGGTCCACGAGACCGGCCACTCGCTGGGCAAGCTCGCCGACGAGTACCAGTACGACGAGTACGGCACCTACACCGGCGACGAGCCCCGGGACGTCAACGTCAGCACGTTCGAGTCGGGCGCGATGAACGACCGGCGGCAGAAGTGGTACCGCTGGCTCGGCCAGACCTCGCCGGACGGCGGCACGGTCGGGTCCTTCGAAGGCGGCGGCTACTACCCGAAGGGCCTGTTCCGCCCGACCGAGAACTCGATCATGCGGTCGCTGGGCCGCGAGTTCAACCTGCCCGGGCGCGAGGCCATGGTCGCCGGTTTCTACCGGCACGCGCGCGTGCTCAGCAGCGACAGCGGCCCGGACGGCAAGGTCTCGCGCTGGGAGCGGGTGGTCGTGCGGCCCGCCGCGGCCCGCGTGGACCTGCGCTGGTACGTCGACGGCCGCGAGGTCGTCCAGGCCCGCGGGCACACCGACGTGCTGCCGCGCCAGATGGGCGTCCCTGCCGACGGCCGTCCGCACACGCTGACGGCGCGGGCGACCGACACCACGGACGCGGTGCGCGACCCGGAGCTGCGCAAGCGGCTGACGACCACGCTGTCCTGGCGGATCGCCGGCTGATCCGCCCCGGCTACGCGGGCTCGGCGTCCAGCACGTCCGAGCCCTCGTAGGCCCGGGCCAGCCGGTCGAAGCCCCGCGCCAGAGCGGCCCCCACCGCCGCCCGGACGACGTCGGCCGGCTCGCCCTCGGACAGCGCCCGGTGCATGGCGCCGAACACCGCCTCGCCGGCCGCCATGACCAGCCCGGCGAACAGTTCCAGCTCCGCCCGCTCACCGCGGCACCCCGGCCGCTCGGCGAGCCGCTCCGCGAGCAACCGCCTGCGCTCCTGCACGATCGGCAGGTAGCTGCGCCCGAGGGCGGGGCTCTCCAGCAGCACGCGGGCGAACACCCGGGCGTTGTCGACGGACTCCGCAGCGATCACGAGGTCGCACGCGTCGGCGTAGAACCGGCGCAGCCCGTCGAGGACCTCGGCACCGGTCGCCTTGTCCGCCACGGCCGCCGTGACACCCTCCCGGAACTGCTCGCGGCGGCTGAAGAAGATCTCCTCTTTGGACGCGAAGTGCGTGAAGACCGTGGCGGGGGCCACCTCCGCCGCCGCCGCGATCCGCGTCAGCGTGACCGCCTCGAAGCCCTCCTCGGCGAAGAGCCGGAAGGCCGCGTCGGAGATCGCGCGGCGGGTGCGCTCGCGCTTGCGGCCGCGCAGACCCGGGGCGGGGGCGGCCGCGGCGGTGCCGGTGGGGGACGACGTCATGGCCCCCAGGATAGCGACTCCCCGGCGAGAAATAGAGCTGCTATATTTTTAGAGCCGCTCTAATTCTGGCCCGCGGTCGCCGCCGCGGATTCCGCTCCGTGAGGATGTGAGGACGCCCCATGCCCACCGGTACGTCACCCGCGCGCACCGCACCCGGCCGGGTCCCCGTCCCACCGCCCGCCCCGGGCTCCCGGTCCGCCGCCGCCGTCCTGGCCATCGCCTGCGCGGCGCAGTTCATGGTCATCCTGGACGTGTCGATCGTGAACGTGGCGCTGCCCTCCATGCGCGCCGAGCTGCACCTGAGCGGGGCGGGCCAGCAGTGGATCGTCAACGCCTACACCCTCGGCTTCGCCGGGCTGTTGCTGCTCGGCGGCCGGATGGCCGACCTGATAGGCACCCGGCGCGCCTTCCTCGGCGGCCTCACCGTCTTCACCCTCGCCTCCCTCGCCGGCGGCTTCGCCACCAACGGGGCCTGGCTGATCGGCGCCCGCGCCGCCCAGGGCGTCGGCGGCGCGGTCCTCGCCCCGGCGACCCTGACGCTGATCATGACGACCTTCACCGAACCCGCCGCCCGCACCCGGGCGATGGGTGCGTGGAGCGCGGTCATGGCGGCGGGCGGCGCGGCGGGCGCGGTCGTCGGCGGGGTGCTCACGCAGTACGCCGGCTGGCGGTGGGTCCTGTTCGTCAACGTCCCCCTGGGTGCCGTGCTGCTGGCCGCCGCCCTGGTCTGCGTACGGGCCGGAGCCGTGCGCGAGGGCGGGCTGCGGCGCCTGGACCTGCCGGGCGCGGTGACGGTGACGGCGGGGCTGACCTCGCTCGTCTACGGCATCATCGCGAGCGAGACGCACGGCTGGGGCTCGCTCGCCGTGTGGGGGCCGGTCGCGGCGGCGGTGGTGCTGCTCGCGGCGTTCGTGGCCGTCGAGGCCCGGGCCGCCCATCCGCTCGTACCCCTGGCGATCTTCCGCCGCCGGACCCTCGCGACCGCCAACATGGTGGTCGTCGCGATCAGCGCGGCGATGTTCTCGATGTGGTTCCTGCTCTCGCTCTACCTCCAGCAGGCCCTCGGCTACAGCGCCGTCCGGGCCGGCCTGTGCTTCCTGCCGGGCTCCCTCGCGATCATCGTGGCCTCCCGGATCGCCACCCGGCTCCTGGGCCGCACCGGCGCCCGGCCGCTGCTGCTGACCGGCCTGGCCCTCAGCACCGCCGGCTTCGCCTGGCTCTCGCTCGTCGGCGGCCACGGCAGCTACGCGACCGACGTCGTGGCCCCCTTCGTGCTGGCCGCGTTCGGTACGGGACTGGCGACCATGCCCACGACGGTCACCGCCACCAGCGGCACCGCGCCCGGCGAGGCCGGTCTCGCCTCGGGCCTGGTCAACACCTCCCGGCAGGTCGGCGGCGCGCTCGGCCTCGCCCTGCTGGGCACGATCGCCTCCCACACCACGGCGGCCCGGCTGGCCGCCCACCCCGGGGACGTCCGGGACGCGCTGGCCGCGGGCTACGGCCGCGGGCTGCTGGTCGCGGCGGTCTGCACCGCCGTCGCCGCGCTGATCGGCCTGGCCCTGCCGCGCCGCCGCCCGGCCTCCTGACGGCGGCGGACGCCGGGGCGGGCCCGCAAAGCCCGGCCCGGCCCGGGCCGCCTGGCAACGCACACTCGCCGCGTCGTCGGGGTGGCGCCGTGCGCCCAAGCCGTGCGCCCAAAGAGGGCGTGGCCCGGGCCGCGCCCGTGGCCCGCGGTGCCCGCCAGCCGCTCAGCGCACCAGCTCCCGCTCCAGCGGGGTGCGGAACCGGGGCGTGACGCGGACCGCGCCCAGCCAGTCCGCCAGCCGGCCGGCCTCCGCCTCGACGGCCGCCACGGCCTCGCGGCCCACGTCCGCGAGGGCCCGCCACACGATCTCGCCGTCCGCGCGCTGGGCCCAGCCGCCGACGATCCGGCCGTTCCACCAGACGGTCGGGCCCACGTTGCCGGCCCGGTCGAAGAGGAAGGGGACGTGGTCGGGGGACAGGTACCAGTCGCGCTCGCGCCAGCCCATGGCCGTCGGGTCCAGCCCCGGCAGCAGCGCCGCCCAGTCGCCCGCCGGCTCCACGGGGCCGGTGTCGCCGGGCAGCGCGAAGCCGGGCCCGTGGCCGAGCCGCACGGCCTCGGCCCCGGCGTCCGCGAGCGCGGTGCGCGTGTCGCGCACCCCCCAGCCCGTCCACCACTTCAGGTCCGCCTCGGACGAGGGCCCGTACGAGGCGAGCCAGCGGCGCGCCAGCTCGGCCTTCGCCTCCCGCTCCGGCATCTCCGGCAGGCTCGGGGCGGGCGCCCAGGGGTACAGGCTGCTCGTCCACGACCCCCGGGGCCGGCCGCGCCGCACGTGGCCGTCGGACGCCAGCAGCCGCAACACCCGGCTGCCCACGCTCTGTCGCCCCTCGTACGGCTTGCCGGGCGAGGAGACGAGGGTCTCCTGGAGGTCGGGGACGTCCGCCGTCAGCTCGGCCGTCGTCGCCTCGCCCCGCGCGGCGAGCGCGTCGAGCGCCGCCCGCTCGGCCTCGGCGAGCCGTCGCCCGTCCCACGAGCCGCCCAGGCTCTTGAGCAGCGCGGCCCGTTCGCGGCGGGCGATCGTGCGGGCCGTGGAGGAGTTGACGCACGGGGCGACCTCGGTGCTCACGGCGAAGATCGTGCGCCGCATGGAGAGCAGCTTCACCACGGTCACGTCCTCGTACAGCCCCCGCTCGACCTCGGCCGGCGACGGCTCGGCGAGCCGGGCGCAGGCGGAGAGGAAGACGGTCGCGGGGTCGGTGGCGTGCAGCCCGACCAGCGCGTCGGCCACGGCCTCGACGGACGTGGCGCGCAGGGCGGGGGCGAGGAGGTGCCGGCGGCCGAGGCGGGCGCGGCGGTCGTCGTCACTGATGCGGGGGCCGGTGGTCATGGAGTGACGGTAGGGGCCCAGTAGGTCAGATCCCGGCCTCTGTCAGGGCCGGCGAGCCCGCCCGCGGAAGGAGGCGGCGGAGTTCTCCGGCGGGGCCGCCGACGAAGAACGGGAGCCGGACGTCCATGACGTCCGACTCCCGTCGGAAAGTGTGCGCTCGGCAGGATTCGAACCTGCAACCTCTTGATCCGTAGTCAAGTGCTCTATCCGTTAAGCTACGAGCGCTCGGCTCCCGGCAGTCCCTCAGGATCGGCCGGTCGGCGTTGCGGGAACAACTGTACATGAAGTATTCCGGTGCTTTTCCCCCGCTCCCGGCGACACCCCGGCGGCCGGCCGTACGATCCGGCGAGTGAAGCGACCGGTACGGGCCCGGTCGGGTGGGGGGTTGTGGGGCAATATGGCCTCATGGGCACCTACGCTGCACACGGCGGCCTGATTGCCGGGCGGTACCGGCTCGGCCGGAAGATCGGGCGCGGCGGCATGGGCACCGTATGGCGTGCCACGGACGAGCTGTTGGCCCGCGAGGTCGCGGTCAAAGAGCTCCACATGGACGAGCAGCAGTCGGCCCAGGAGGCCCAGGCCCAGCGTGACCGGATGCTGCGCGAGGCCCGCGCGGTCGCGCTGATCAAGCACCCGAACGTGATCGTCATGCACGACATCGTCGAGCAGGACGGCCGCCCCTGGATCGTGATGGAGCTCGTCGACGGCCGCTCGCTGTCGAGCCTGCTGGCCGCGGAGGGGCCCATCACCCCGCGGGAGGCGGCCCGCATCGGCGTGGCCATGCTGGGCGCGCTGCGCGCCGCCCACGCGCGCGGGGTGCTGCACCGGGACATCAAGCCCCCCAACGTCCTGCTGGAGAGCGGCACCGGGCGCGTCGTCCTCACCGACTTCGGCATCGCCCAGGTCTCGGGCGCCACGACGATCACCGAGACGGGGGCGTTCGTCGGCTCGCCCGAGTACACGGCCCCCGAGCGGATGTCGGGCGGGCCGGCGGGGCCGGAATCCGACCTGTGGTCGCTGGGGGTGCTGTTGTGCACCGCGATGAACGGTGAATCACCGTTCCACCGGGACTCGTTGGGCGGCATCCTGCACGCGGTGGTGTACGACGAGATCCGGCCACCGGGCACCGCCGGGCCCCTGCTCCCGGTCGTCCGCGGCCTGCTGGAGCGCGACCCCGCGCACCGCATGTCCGCCGACGAGGCGGAACGCCTGCTGACCGGCTATCTGGAGTCCAGGCGCGCGCCGGTCCCGGTGGCGTACACCCCGACGCGGACCGACCTGCCGGCGGGACGGCGGCAGACGCATGAGATCACCCGGGCCCGGAGCGCCCTGCTGGCGGCGATCACGATCGTCGCCCTGGCCGGCATGGGCGCGGGCGCCGCCGCGCTGCTCATGGACCGCGGGGGCACGCAGGCCGACGGCAGGACCCCGGCGCGCTCCAGCACCCTGAACACGCCCTCGGCCGTCCCCGAGCCGCCCGCCAGCGCCTCCGTCACCGCGCCCCCCGGCTACCGCTCCGTCCAGGACCCGGCCGGTTTCGCCCTGGCCGTGCCCGAGGGCTTCACCCGCTCCTTCGAGCCGCCGCGGATCTTCTACTACTCGCCTGGCAAGGAGTTCCGCATCGGCGTCCTCATCCAGGACCTCCAGGAGGGCGGCCCGATCGGCGTGATGCGCAGCTCCGCCGCCCTGGCCCCGGACCGCTACCCCGGCTACCGCGACGGCACGGTGGAGCGGGCCGAGCACAAGGGCCACCGCGCCGCCGTCTGGGAGTTCACCTGGGACGGCTTCGAGGAGAGCGAGAACAAGGCGCCGCAGGGCAGCCGCCACACGTACGACATCGCCTGGGACGAGGGGGAGAAGATGTACGACGTGTGGGTGTCGGCGCCGGCCGGGAAGGCCGAGGAGGGGCGGCGGTACTTCGACGCGGCCGTGTCGACGTTCGTCAGGACGAAGCCCGTCTCCTCCCCGTGAGGCGGGAGCGTCACAGAGGGGCGCCCGCGGCGGGCGGGGCCGCGGAGAACGCCTCGGGCGCCCGGCGGTCCGGGGCTCGTGACATCAGTGGGTTACCGATGGGTACCCAAAGCGGCCCACCCGGCATACGCTCACCCGCATGACGGACCCGCAGGACACTGGAACAGTCACCGATGGCAACTCCCGTAACCCCGCAGTCCCGGCGGGCGCCCGCGGCGCCGCCGACGTGGTCACCCCCGGCCTCGTCGACCGCCTGACCCGCTGCGTCGTCAGCACGGGCGGCACGACGACCAGCCGTACGCCGCTCACCGGCGACGTCCTGGCCGAACTGCCGGTCTCCACCCCCGAGGACGTCGCCGGGGCCTTCGCGCGGGCCCGGCAGGCGCAGCGCGCCTGGGCCGCCACGCCGGTGCGCCGGCGGGCGGCCGTGCTGCTGCGCTTCCACGACCTCGTGCTCGCCCGCCAGTCGGAGGTGCTGGACCTCATCCAGCTGGAGACCGGCAAGGCCCGGCTGCACGCGCACGAGGAGGTCCAGGCCGTCGCCGTCGCCGCCCGCCACTACGGGCACGCCGCGCCCGCCCTCCTGCGCCCCAAGGGCCACACCGGCGTCCTGCCCCTCCTGACCAAGGCCACCGAGCTGCGCCGGCCCCGCGGGGTCGTCGGCCAGATCGCGCCCTGGAACTACCCCTTCGAGCTGTCGGTCGGGGACGCCCTGCCCGCGTTCGCCGCGGGCAACGCGGTCGTGATGAAGCCCGACACCCAGACGGCGCTCACCGCCCTGTGGGCCCGGCGACTGCTCGTCGAGGCCGGCCTCCCCGAGGGCGTCTGGCAGGTCGTGCTCGGCGACGGCCCGGTCGTGGGGCCCGCCGTCGTGGCCCACGCCGACTACGTCTCCTTCACCGGCTCCACCCGCACCGGCCGCGAGGTCGCCCGGGGCGCGGCCGCCCGCCTGGTGGGCTGCTCGCTCGAACTGGGCGGCAAGAACGCCATGCTGGTGCTGCGCGACGCCGACGTGGAGAAGGCGGCGGCCGGCGCCGTCCGCGCCTGCTTCTCCTCCGCCGGTCAGCTGTGCGTCTCCATCGAGCGGCTGTACGTCCACTCCTCGCTGGCCGACGACTTCCTGCGCCGCTTCACCGCCCGCACCAAGGCGATGCGGCTCGGCACGGCCCTGGCGTACGGCGCCGACATGGGATCGCTCATATCCGCACGGCAGTTGGAGACCGTCACCCGCCACGTCGAGGAGGCCGTCGCCAAGGGCGCCACGGTCCTGGCGGGCGGCCGCCCCCGGCCCGACGTCGGCCCCTTCTTCCACGAGCCCACCATCCTGGACGGCGTGGAGCCGCCCATGGCCGTGTGCGCGGAGGAGACGTTCGGCCCCGTGGTGTCCGTCTACCGCTTCGACGACGAGGACGAGGCGGTGCGGCGGGCCAACGCCACCCCGTACGGCCTCAACGCCAGCGTGTGGACCACGGACGGGCGCCGGGGGCGGGCCCTCGCGGCCCGGCTGGACGCCGGCACCGTCAACGTCAACGAAGGCTACGCGGCGGCCTACGGCAGCGCGCGGGCACCGATGGGCGGCATGGGCGACTCGGGCCTGGGCCGGCGGCACGGCTCGGAGGGCCTCCTCAAGTACACCGAGGCCCAGACGGTCGCCCATCAGCGGATCATGCCGCTCGCACCGGCGTTCGGCCTGGACGACGAGCAGTACGCGCGCGTGATGACGCGCGGACTGCGCCTGCTGAAAGCGGTCCGCCTCCGCTGACCGGGGGAAGGATCCGGTGACCACGTCCGAACAGGAGGTACGGGTGACCCCGTCACAGACCGTGTCCAGCGCCGCGCGCGCCACCTCGTACGACTACGACGTCATCGTCGTCGGCTCCGGCTTCGGCGGCTCCGTCGCCGCCCTCCGCCTCACGGAGAAGGGCTACCGCGTCGGCGTCCTCGAAGCCGGCCGGCGCTTCACCCGCGACAGCCTGCCGAAGAACTCCTGGGACCTGCGCAACTACCTGTGGGCACCCGCCCTCGGTCTCTACGGCATCCAGCGCGTCCACCTCCTCGGCAACGTGATGGTCCTCGCGGGCGCGGGCGTCGGCGGCGGGTCGCTCAACTACGCCAACACGCTGTACGTACCGCCGAAGGCGTTCTTCGAGGACCCCCAGTGGGCCGGCATCACCGACTGGGAGGACGAACTCCGCCCGCACTACGCGCAGGCACGGCGCATGCTCGGAGTGCGGCTCAACCCGACCGTGACCGCCTCGGACGCGCACCTGAAGGCCGCCGCCGAGCGGATGGGCGTGGGCGACACCTTCCACATGGCGCCCGTCGGGGTCTTCTTCGGCGACGGCGACGACGCGGACGGCGCACGACGGGCCCGGCCCGGGGAGGAGGTCCCCGACCCCTACTTCGGCGGCGCCGGCCCGGCCCGCACGGCCTGCACCGAGTGCGGCGAGTGCATGACCGGCTGCCGGCACGGCGCGAAGAACACCCTCAACGAGAACTACCTCCACCTCGCCGAGCGCGCCGGGGCCGTCCTGCGCCCGATGACCACGGTCGTGGCCGTGAGCGAGCACCGGGACGGTGGCTTCCGCGTCGTCACCGTCCCCACCGACCGGCGCCGCAAGGCCCGCCCGCGCGTCCTGCGCGCCGAACGCGTGGTGCTGGCCGCCGGAACGTACGGCACGCAGACGCTGCTGCACACCATGCGGGACAAGGGCCTGCTGCCGCGCGTCTGCGACCGCCTCGGCGTGCTGACCCGGACGAACTCCGAGGCCCTGGTGGGGGCCCAGACCACCGACCGCCGCTACCGCAAGGCCCA
This sequence comes from Streptomyces cinnamoneus, assembly GCF_002939475.1. Taxonomy (NCBI): domain Bacteria; kingdom Bacillati; phylum Actinomycetota; class Actinomycetes; order Kitasatosporales; family Streptomycetaceae; genus Streptomyces; species Streptomyces cinnamoneus. The sequence goes on from NZ_PKFQ01000001.1 coordinate 4,147,071, forward strand.
CGGCGCGGCCCGGGCCGACTTCACGCGGGGCGTCGCGATCACCTCGTCCGTCCACCCCGACGCCGACACCCACATCGAACCCGTGCGCTACGGCAAGGGCTCCAACGCCATGGGCGTCCTGTCCATCCTCCAGGTGCCGGTGGGGACGCGGGCGCCGCGCGCGCTGGCCTTCGCGGCCCGCTGCGCGCTGCACCCGCTGCAACTGGTGATGTCCCTCTCCAACCACCGCTGGTCGGAGCGCACGATCATCGGCCTCGTCATGCAGTCGCTGGACAACTCCCTGACCACGTACCGCAGGCCCAAGGGCCCCGGTAAGGGCCTGCTCACCGCCCGCCAGGGCCACGGCGCGCCCAATCCGAAGCAGATCCCGCAGGCCGCCCGGGCGGCGGAGCTCATCGCCCGGGAGATCAACGGCTTTCCGGGCAGCAACGTCGGCGAGCTGCTGGGCATGCCGCTGACCGCCCACTTCCTCGGCGGGTGCCCCATCGGCCCGGACCCCTCGCGGGGCGTCATCGACCCGTACCACCGGCTGTACGGCCATCCCGGCATCTCGGTGGTCGACGGCGCGGCCGTCTCGGCGAACCTGGGCGTCAACCCCTCCCTGACGATCACGGCGCAGGCGGAACGGGCGATGTCCCTCTGGCCGAACAAGGGGGACGCCGATCCCCGCCCGGCGCAGGGGAGCGCGTACGAGCGCGTGGCCGCGGTCGCGCCCCGTCAACCGGCGGTGCCCGAGGGGGCCTTCGGGGCACTGAGGCTGCCGATGCTGGATGTGCCGGTGGTCCCGAAGAAATCGGCAGAGGCGTAGCTCACGGGCACGTGTAAGGCCCGCGCTCCTTGGAACGCGGGCCTTACACGGCGCTGGTGGCGGGGTTACGCCGAGGCGTTGCCCTTGCGGCGCTTGACGAGGAAGAGCGCACCCGCGCCCGCGACCACGGCGGCACCGCCGATGCCCGCGACCACGGGCACGGCGGAGGACGAACCGGTCTCCGCGAGCTTGCCGGTGACGGGGATCTCGGCGCGCTCGCCCTGGGCGGTGGCCTTGTTCCCGGCAGCGGCCTGCTCGGCCTTGTGGGCCTGCTCGACGCTGCCCGGCTTCCCCGGCTTGCCCTTGGCGTCGCCGACCTTGCCGGGCTTGCTGCCGGGGGTGAGGACGGTGAAGTCGAACTGGCTGATCCCGTCGGAGCCGCACTTGCCGTCGGCACCGAAGGAGTGGCCGATGGTGAAGAAGTAGCCGGTTCCGGCCTGGGCCTTGTCGCCGGCCTTGATGCGCATCTTCGCGTCGGCGTACTCGCCCGGCTTGATGTTCTTCACGGTGGCGAAGTCGTAGTTGTCGAGGGCCCCGGCGCCGCCGCCCTCGATGGCCTTCCAGCTGCGGGTGGCCGGGTTGTACCACTCGACGGTCACGTCCAGCTGGGCGATGTCGTCGAGCTTGGGGTCGGCGGTGCCGAGCATCAGGGAGACGTCGGCCTCCACCACGGTGACCTTGGAGACGTTGGTCACCCGGTAGGTGAACTCGTGCCAGCCCGAGCCGGCGACGATCTTGCTCGGGAGGCCGCGCAGCCCGGTCTTGCCGCGGTCCTCGTCGAAGATCGGCGAGCAGGAGCCGGAGCGGCTGAACGAGGGCGACGGCGTGACCTGCGGGGCCTTGGAGGGCTCGGCCGAAGGCGTGGACGGCGCGGCGGAGGGCTTGGCCGACGGGGCGGGCCGGCTGCCGTCCGTCGTCCCGCTGCCGGGCCCGGTGGACGGCCGGGTCTCCTCGCCGGGCCGGCCGATCGGCGAGGGAGCGGCCGAGGGGGCGGCGGAGGCCGCGGGCTTGCCGTCCGCCGCGGGCGCGTGCTCGGCCGCGTGGGCGGGCGAGGCCACCAGCTGCGACAGGGGCCCGAGGGAGGTCAGGACGGCGCCGGGGGCGGCGAGCAGGGCGACGGGCCCGACTGCGGCCATGACGGCGGCGGTCGCCAGGGTGCGGCGAAACTTCATCGATCCTCTTCCGGAAGCGAACGATTACGCGTACATGACCGGTCGCTCACGGGAAAGGTTGTGGCTTACAGAGAAATGTCGGGCGCCGTGTGAGCGGACTCACTGCCGGCCCGCGGAGGGGTTGCGGCGGGACCACGGCGAAGGGCCCCGGGCCGGCTCCGCGGGGGCGTGCGGGCGGCCTCGGGGCCCTTGACTGCCGGCACCGAGGTCAGGGCAGAGTTCGGTGCCGCGGAGCGGCGCCGGGGGGAGCGCCGCGGGCTGAGAGATGGTTGAACCAATGGCGGTACGGGCCGGGGGGCTTGGCCTTCCCTTTGGCATCGTGCGGGATGAGCCGCGTCAAGCGCAACCGTTTCGACCGGATACGGTCGGTTCCAGGCGTCCCTGGAACCGACCGCCCCTTGGGTGGCGGCCGGGCTGCTGTCCCCTGCTGACCGGTCGCCTCGCCACCGGAGTGAGGTCCCACGACGCGCGTGCTCGCGCGTCACACACTCCGGTGGATCCGCCCTGTCGTTGCCGGGCGCCCAGATGAACAGGGACGGAAGCCACGCGTGGATCTCGGGGGCCGCTCCTGGCTGGTGCGGACACCGGGACCAACGAAGGCGGCCCGGGGCCGGTCACGCGCCGTACGGGTGACGGGCCCCGAACTCAGATGCGCCCGCGGCACAGTTCGAGCAGGGTCATGGCCAGTGCCGTGCCGGGCCTGCCGAGCTGCTCGCTGTAGTGGCCGAGGACCTCCATCTCGCGGGAGAGGCTGACGCGGCGGCCGCCGGAGGCGATGCGCTCGCGCTGGATCACCGCGGACACGGCCATCCGTTCCTGCACGAGCCCGATGATCCGGCCGTCGAGATCGTCGATCCGGCCGCGGGCGTCCGTGATCACGTCGACGGCCTCGTCGGTGTGGGCCCCGGTGGCGGCGGGCCGGCGGGTCGCGGTGGCGGCGGGGCTCTCGGTGGCGCTCATGTGTGTTTCTCCAAAAAGGGCGCGGCCCCCGGAGCGGCAGGACCCGGGAAAAACGACAGGCGCCCCGGGCCTTGTCGGCCCGGGGCGCCTGGGAAGTCGCTTGTCAGTTGCTCAAGCAGCACGACCATGGCAGCCGGACGGGCCCGGTGCCATAGGTAAAGACGAAGGTCAGGTGCTTGCGCATGGCCGACAGTATGGCCCGTGCGCGGCCCCGGGGCCAACGCGGACCCCGTCCGGGTTCGGATGGTGAGACAAAGGCAAGCGTCCGCGCCCCGGTAGAATCGACAAATACAGACCCCCTCTCGACCGCCGGAAGGCCGCTCCCGTGTCAGCAGCACCCCCCGCCGCCGTCCACGACAACACCGCGGAACCGGTGCTCGTTGTCGACTTCGGCGCGCAGTACGCCCAGCTCATCGCCCGCCGCGTCCGCGAGGCCCGGGTCTACAGCGAGATCGTCCCCAGCACCATGCCGGTGGCCGAGATGCTCGCGAAGAACCCGAAGGCGATCATCCTCTCCGGCGGCCCCTCGTCCGTGTACGAGGAGGGCGCCCCCCGCCTGGACGACGCCCGCGCCCTCTTCGAGGCCGGCGTCCCCGTCTTCGGCATGTGCTACGGCTTCCAGCTGATGGCCACCACGCTCGGCGGCACGGTCGACAACTCCGGCGCCCGCGAGTACGGCCGCACGCCGCTGGCCGTCACCAAGCCCGCCTCTACCCTCTTCGAGGGCACCCCGGTCGAGCAGTCGGTGTGGATGTCGCACGGCGACGCCTGCTCCGCCGCGCCCGAGGGCTTCACCGTCACCGCGTCCACGGACGTCGTGCCGGTCGCCGCCTTCGAGAACGACGAGAAGAAGCTCTACGGCGTGCAGTACCACCCCGAGGTGATGCACTCCACGCACGGCCAGCTGGTCCTGGAGCACTTCCTCTACCGCGGCGCGGGCATCGAGCCGACCTGGACCACGGGCAACGTGATCGAGGAGCAGGTCGAGGCCATCCGCGAGCAGGTCGGCAGCAAGCGCGCCATCTGCGGCCTGTCCGGCGGCGTGGACTCCGCCGTCGCCGCGGCCCTGGTGCAGAAGGCCATCGGCTCCCAGCTGACCTGCGTCTACGTCGACCACGGCCTGATGCGCAAGGGTGAGACCGAGCAGGTCGAGAAGGACTTCGTCGCGGCCACGGGCGTCCAGCTCAAGGTCGTGGACGCGCAGGAGCGGTTCCTCGCCGCGCTCGCCGGCGTCTCCGACCCGGAGACCAAGCGGAAGATCATCGGCCGGGAGTTCATCCGCGTCTTCGAGCAGGCGCAGGCCGAGATCGTCGCCGAGGGCGCGGCCGACGGCGAGGACGTCGCGTTCCTCGTCCAGGGCACGCTCTACCCGGACATCGTCGAGTCCGGCGGCGGCACCGGCACGGCCAACATCAAGTCCCACCACAACGTGGGCGGCCTCCCCGAGGACCTGGAGTTCGAGCTCGTCGAGCCGCTGCGCCAGCTGTTCAAGGACGAGGTCCGCATGGTCGGCCAGGAGCTGGGCCTGCCGGACGAGATCGTCCAGCGCCAGCCCTTCCCGGGCCCGGGCCTGGGCATCCGCATCGTCGGCGAGGTCACGCGCGAGCGCCTGGACCTGCTGCGCGAGGCCGACGCCATCGCCCGCGAGGAGCTCACCGCCGCCGGCCTGGACCGCGAGATCTGGCAGTGCCCGGTCGTCCTGCTGGCCGACGTCCGCAGCGTGGGCGTCCAGGGTGACGGCCGTACGTACGGCCACCCGATCGTGCTGCGCCCGGTCTCGTCCGAGGACGCCATGACGGCGGACTGGACCCGGATGCCGTACGAGGTGCTGGCGCGGATCTCCACGCGCATCACCAACGAGGTGCGTGACGTGAACCGCGTGGTGCTCGACGTGACGAGCAAGCCGCCGGGGACGATCGAGTGGGAGTAGTCCTACCGGTCCTCTCGTAGGGCCACAGGGCCACAGGGCCATCAGGCCAACGCCGCCGCCGTCGCTCATTCGTTTGAGCGGCGGCGGTGGCGTTGGCGGTGGGTACGCTGACCGTACGGCCGAGAATCCCGTCCATGGGAGGAACCATGACCGCTGAGCCCGCGCACGCCTGGCCGGTGCCGCCGCCGGACGGTTACACCGTGGCCGACCTGCTGACGCTGCCCGACCTCCCGCCGCACACGGAGTTGATCGACGGGAGCCTGGTTTTCGTGAGTCCTCAGCGGAACTTTCACAGCATCGTGATCGATTTGCTGGTCGAAGGCTTGCGCCGGACTGTGCCGCCCGGGCTGAAGGTCCGCCGTGAGATGACCGTTGTGATCGATCAGCACAACGCTCCGGAACCGGACATCTCTGTTCTGCGTGCCGCGTCGGTGCGAAGTTACGATCAGACCTACTACCCGGTGAGGGATGTTCTCCTTGCGGTCGAGGTGGTCTCCCCTGATTCCGTGTCCCGCGATTCCGTGACCAAACCGTTCAAATACGCTCTCGCGGGCATCCCTTACTTCTGGCGGGTCGAGATGGCGGGTGTCGAGGGCTATCCGGTCGTCCATGCCTTCGAGCTCGACAAGGAGACCCGTACATACGTACCGACCGGAACGTACCGGGATGCACTCAAGTTCACCGCCCCCTTCGACATCGACATCGATCTGACCGAGATCGACAAGCTCTAGGCGTCCCGCGCGCAGCCCCTGGTCTCCCTCGGTACCCGGCGGTAGCTTCCGTGTCGTAGCCACGGACCACCGAAGCCGGAGGAGCTCCGCCATGTCGCAGGCCACCGCCCCCGAGCCCGTACCCACCGACCAGCTGCACTTCGCCATGCCGCCCAAGCACGACTCCGTCGAGGGCGAGCGGCGGTACCGCAAGGAGCGGCTCGCGGCCGCGCTCCGCCTCTTCGGGCGCTTCGGCTTCGAGGAGGGCGTCGCGGGGCACATCACCGCGCGCGACCCGGAGTTCACCGACCACTTCTGGGTCAACCCCTTCGGGATGTCCTTCAAGCACATCACCGTCTCCGACCTGATCCTCGTCAATCACCGGGGGCAGGTCGTCGAGGGCCGCTACCACGTCAACCAGGCCGCGTTCGCGATCCACTCGCAGATCCACCGGGCCCGCCCCGACGTCGTGGCCGCCGCGCACAGCCACTCCACGTACGGGCGGGCGCTGTCCGCCCTCGGCGAGCTGCTGGAGCCGATCACGCAGGACGTCTGCGCCTTCTACCAGGACCACGCGCTCTTCGACGACTACACGGGCGTCGTCGTGGACGAGGAGGAGGGCCGGCGCATCGCGACCGCCCTCGGGCCGCACAAGGCCGTCATCCTGCGGAATCACGGACTGCTGACCGTCGGCGACTCGGTGGACGCGGCGGCGTGGTGGTTCATCACGATGGAACGTTCCTGCCAGGTGCAGCTGGCGGCGAAGGCGGCCGGGAAGCCGGTGCACATCGACGCGGCGAGCGCCGAGCACACCCGTGACCAGCTGGGCAACGACCTGGCCGCGTGGATCAACTACCAGCCGCTGTACCAGCAGATCACGCGCAGCGAACCGGAGCTGCTGGGCTGACGCGGCCCGTGGCCCGACCCCCGCCGACCAGCAGGTCACCGGCGGCTCCAAGCCCAAGCCGATGGACCACTTCGGCAACGGCCACGGCGACTGGAACCTCAGTTGGGAGCAGTGGCTGGCGGGCAGCGCGCTGGGCGTCCGCACCGGCGGCTGAGCGGCCGGCCGCCGGTGCGACGGCGCGCGCCCCCAAGCTTGCCCCAAGGCTGCCCCAAGCCTGTGGATAACTTCCTCACCCTCATGAGACCCCTGCGCCCCGCGGTCGTCCACAGGCTTGAACGCCGGCCGGCATCCCCACGTATGGTCGGATGACGGCCGCGGCGCCCCGGAGGCGCCCGCGGCGTCGATCGTGTGCGGCAAGGGAAAGGCGGGGAGCGGCATGACACTGACCGGGCGCGGAGGGACGGCGGAGGAGCGGCGGGCGGCCCTCTCCCGGTACGCCCTGCTGCCGCTGCGCCTCTTCCTCGGCATCACGTTCGTCTACGCGGGCGTCGACAAGCTCACCGACTCCGCCTTCCTGGCCGCCCAGGGGCAGGGGTCCCTCGGCGAGCTGATGCGCTCGGTGCGTGACACCGCGGCGATCCCGGGCCTCGTCGACCTGGGGCTGAAGAGCCCCGTGAGCTTCGGTTACGCCCTGGCGCTGGGCGAGCTGGCGGTCGGCCTGGGCACGCTGTTCGGGGCGTTCGCCCGCGTCGCCGCCGCCGGCGGCGCGCTCATCTCGCTCACCCTCTGGCTCACCGTCAGCTGGCCGACCACGCCGTACTACTACGGCAACGACCTGGCCTATCTGATGGCCTGGCTGCCGCTGATACTCGCGGGCGCGCCCCTGCTGTCGGTCGACGCGATGTGGGCCCGCGGCGGCCGGGGGCGCGCCCGGCGCGGCCGGCGCGGACGGTTGTTCAGCTGAGCCCGCCCGGTCCGGGCGTCCGGTCGCCGGACCGGTCGAGGGCCGGGTCCGGGCCGCGGGAGCGGCGCCGACGCACGGCGTAGGCGAGGGCCGAGGCCACGCCGGCCAGACAGAAGCCGGCGGCCAGGGCGGGCAGCACCGCGTAGGAGGGGAAGTGCCACCAGCCGGCGGCCGCGGCCAGATAGGCCGCGCAGCCGCCCAGCAGCACCAGCCCGAGGACCAGCTTGCCGGGATCGAAGTCATGCCGCGGCACGGACCACCTCCACCTGGCCGAGACCGGCCTTGAGCCGCAGTCGCAGGGTGCCGCGCTCCGGCCGTCCGGCGTCCGGCCGCAGGGTCACGTGCCGGTTCTGGCGGGGCTGGACGTCGATGTCGTCGCGCCGCTCGCCGGGCAGCTGGATGTCGCCGACGCCGACCTCGATGGTCACCTCCGCCGTGGCGTCACGGGGCAGGACGACCTTGAGCTGCCCCGCACCGATCTCCGCGCTCGTGGTGGCCGGTGGCGCGTCCCGGTCGAGCGGCACGGCGGACAGGTCGAGCACGCCCACGCCGCTGCCCAGCTCGTAGTGGGCCCGCACGTCGGACGCGGCGGTCGGCCGCCAGGTCTCCCGGGTCCACTCGGTGGTGATGGTCTTGGGCAGGGCGGCGGCGCCGGCGAGGAGCGCGCCGGTCAGCGCGGCCGTGACGATGGTGCCGCCGCCGATGCGCCCGTAGAGCGAACTGGCCGTGATGCCCAGGCCGAAGGCGCCCAGCGCACAGGCCAGGCCGATCTCCAGGGAGGTGCCCAGTGGCTGGTGGTGCCAGGTCAGGCCGGTGCCGAGAGCGGCGGCCAGGAGCGCCAGCAGGAAGGTCCAGCCGCCGAGGTGACGGCCGGTCCGCACCGGGACGGCGCGGGCCCGGCCGGCCGGCGCGGTGTCGTACGGGCCGTCGTCGGGGCCCCACAAGTAGCCGGTGCCGGCGGTCGTCGTGGCGGCGGCCGCGGGGTCCTTGACGGGGTCGCGCCACCAGGAGGGTGTGCCCGGTGCCGGCGGGGCCTGCGTCTCCGGGGGGGCCTCCACCGTCTTGTGCGGCTTGTGGGGCTTGTGGGCACCGGGAGTTGCCTGCTCCGCCGTGGGCGCGCCCTCCGTCTCGTCGGCCGTCTGCCGGTGGCGCGACCAGTAGGCCGCGCCGCTGATGGCGAGGGCCAGCATGAGCGCGAAGGACATCACGCTGCTGTTGTTGAGCATCGACAGGAACAACCCACAGCCCACCAGGGCGAACAGCAGCGCCGTGAGCGCCGGCCCCTCGACCCGGCCCGACAGCAGCCTGCGGACCTCGTTCTCCTCCTCGCCCTCCTGCGGGATCAGCAGCCAGGCGAAGCCGTAGACGATCAGCCCCAGGCCGCCGGTCACGCCCAGCACGCCCAGGACCACGCGGAAGATGACGGGATCCATGTCGAAGCAGCGGCCGAGTCCGCCGCACACCCCCGAGACCACCTTGTGCTCACGGCTGCGCCGCAGCGGTGGCCTCGTCTCCTGCTCGGCGGTGGGTGCTTCCGTCATACGGACATGGTGTCAAGCGGAACGGGCAGGAGGCACCCGAGGTGACCCTGGACGTTCCCTGAGATCGTCCCTGAGAACCTCCGGTTAGGGTGGCGCATCGAACACACATGGGTAACCGGAGGGGCGCGCGGTGTCTGAGACAGGGCCCGGGGCGGCGTTCGGCGTGGGACCGGGGGCCGAGCTGGGCAGGCTGGTTTCCGGGCGCTACCGCCTGGTGGAGCGCATAGGCCGGGGCGGCATGGGCACCGTCTGGCGTGCCGAGGACGAGCTGCTGGCCCGTCAGGTCGCGCTGAAACGGCTGCACGTCCCGCTGGGCCTGGAGGAGGACGAGCTCGCCACCCTCTACGAACGCACGCGCCGCGAGGCCCGCAGCGCCGCCCGGATCAACCACGCCAACGTCGTGGTCGTCCACGATGTGGTCGAGGACGGCGGCCTGCCGTGCATCGTGATGGAGTACGTGCCGTCGACGACGCTCGGCGACCTGCTCAAGCGCGGCACCGTCAGCCCCGACGAGGCCGCGCGCATCGGCCGCGGCATGGTCGCGGCGCTGCGCGCCGCGCACGCCGCCGGGGTGCTGCACCGCGACGTCAAGCCCGGCAACGTCCTGCTCGGCCACGACGGGCGGGTCGTCCTCACCGACTTCGGCATCGCCCACTCCACCGGCACGTCCACCCTGACCAAGACCGGCGAGATGGTCGGCTCGATCGACTACATCGCCCCCGAGCGGGTCAAGGGCGCCAAGCCCGGCCCCGCCGCCGACCTGTGGGCGCTGGGCGCCACGCTCTACCAGGCGTTGGAGGGCCGGCCGCCGTTCCGCAAGGACACCGCCGTCGAGACCGCGTACTCCATCGCCATGGACCCGCTTGTCCCCCCGCGCAACGCCGGCCCGTTGACGAAGCTCGTCGAGACCCTCCTGGCCAAGGACCCGGCCCTGCGGCCCCCGGCGGAGCTGGTGGAGCAGATCCTGCGGGAGCCCGCCGCCGAGCCCGCCACGGCCTCCATGCGGCCGCCGGCGGCCTCCCGGGGCGGCGTCACGGCCGCCGGACCGCCCCCCGGGCCCCCGGCCGGGGCAGGGGCCGGCACGGCGACCGGCACCACCGCCGCCGTGCCCACCGCCGCCACCACGGCCGCACCCACCACCACGTCCCCGACCGCCACCGCGACGGCCGCCACGCCGCGGACTCCGGCCAAGCGGCGCCGGGCCGGCTGGATCGCCACCGCCGCGACCGTCGTCGCGTTGGTGCTCGCCGCCGGCGCCTACGTCCTGTCGAAGGACGGCGGCGCAGACGAGGAAGCGGACGCCGCGCCGCCGAGCGCCACCCCCGCCCCCTCCCGCAGCAGCGACGCCCCGGCCCCGCCCCCCGTCCCCAAGGGGTACCACCTGGTCGAGGAGAAGAAGGTCGGCGTCTCCTTCCCCGTGCCGGACGGCTGGCGGCGCGAGAAGATCGAGGAGAACGACTCGATCGTCTACGTCGACCCGAGCGGACTGGTGGGCCTGCGGGTCTCCGTCCTCGACCTCGCGAGCACCGACCCCCTCCAGCACTGGAAGGACGACGAGGCCAAGTCCCAGGCCGAGGGCAAACTGCCCGGCTACAGACAACTGCGCATGCAGAGCACGACGTACCGGGGGCGCCCCGCCGCGATCTGGGAGTTCACCTTCAAGGGCCGGGCACGCGACTTCCGGGCCGCCGACCTCGGGTTCGGCCGGCCGGGCGAGAAGGAGTACGCGATCTACCTCTCGGCCCCCAAGGCCGAATGGGACCGGCACAAGAAGGTCTTCGACGACGTCAGGGACGGCTTCCGGATGCCCGAGGACCGCTGACCTGGGGATCGGGGAGCCTTCAGGGACGACCCTGATGCCCCACCCCCCGCGGTCATGTGACGATCTGTACATGACCACCGCTCCACGCCCGGACAGCCCACCCCTGCGCAAGCTCTACCGCAGCGCCGACGGGCGGATGCTCGGAGGCGTGGCCCGGGGGCTCGCCGGTCACCTGGGGGTGCCCGTCTCCTGGGTGCGGCTGGCGTTCCTCGCGCTGCTCATGGCGCAGGGCATGGGCGCGTTGCTGTACGCGGTGTTCTGGTTCGTCGTGCCGCTCGGCGTCGGCGGCGTCGAGGTGCCGCGCCCCACGGCGGCGGAGGTCCTGCCGGACGGGCGCCGGCGCCTCGTCCGCAAGCCCGACCGGGGCCAGGTCTTCGCCCTCCTGGCCATCGTCGTCAGCGGCGCCGTCTTCCTCGAACGCCTCCAGCTCGGCCGCGCCAACGCCTACATCTGGCCGCTCGTGCTCATCGGCGCCGGCGTGGCCCTCGTCTGGCGGCAGGCCGACAACGCCCGCCGCGCCCACTGGATGGAGGTCAGCCGCAGCAAGCGCGTCCTGCCGTTCGCGCGCGGCGCGGCCGGCGTGCTGCTCGTCGGCGTCGGCGCCACGGGCATCGTCGTGCTCCAGGGCTCGGCCGAACACCTCGGAACCGTGCTCCAGGCGTCGCTGGCCGTCCTCGTCGGCATCGCGCTGCTGGCCGGTCCCTCGGTCGTACGGATGACGCAGGACCTCTCGGCCGAGCGGACCATGCGCATCCGCGCCCAGGAGCGCGCCGAGGTCGCCGCCCACGTCCACGACTCCGTCCTGCACACCCTCACCCTCATCCAGCGCAACGCCGACGACGCCCGCGAGGTCGCCCGGCTCGCCCGCGCCCAGGAACGTGAACTGCGCGCCTGGCTCTACAACCCCGAGGGCCGCGGCAAGGAGGAGGCCGAGGAGCCCCAGACCGTGGCGGAGGCCGTGAAGGCGGCCGTCGCCGAGGTCGAGGACCACCACGGCGTGCCCATCGAGGTCGTCGTCGTCGGCGACTGCCCCCTGGACGACCGGCTGGGCGCCCAGCTCCAGGCCGCCCGCGAGGCCATGGTCAACGCGGCCAAGTACGGTGGCCAGGGCGGCGCCGTGCAGGTGTACGCCGAGGTCGAAGGGCGTACGGTCTTCATCTCGGTGCGCGACCGGGGCCCCGGGTTCGATCTCGACGCGGTGCCGGACGACCGGATGGGCGTCCGGGAGTCGATCATCGGCAGGATGCAGCGCAACGGCGGCACCGCCCGCGTGCGGTCCGTCCCCGGCGGCGGGACGGAATGGGAGCTGGAGATGGAGAGGGCGGAGAAGGCGTCATGACGACCGAGACCACCGGACAAGCGGCGGAACGACACGTCAGGGTCGTGCTGGTGGACGACCACCGCATGTTCCGCACGGGCGTGCAGGCCGAGATCGGGGCCACCGACCGGACGGGCGTCGAGGTCGTCGGCGAGGCCGCCGACGTCGACCAGGCCCTCACAGTGATCACCGCGACCCGCCCGGAGGTCGTCCTCCTGGACGTCCACCTCCCCGGCGGCGGCGGGGTCGAGGTGCTGCGCCGCAGCGCCGCCATGATGACCGATCAGAACGCCCCCGTGCGCTTCCTCGCCCTGTCCGTCTCCGACGCCGCCGAGGACGTCATCGGCGTCATCCGCGGCGGCGCCCGCGGCTACGTCACCAAGAACATCACCGGCGACGACCTGGTGGACGCGGTGTTCCGGGTCAAGGACGGCGACGCCGTCTTCTCGCCCCGGCTGGCCGGCTTCGTCCTCGACGCCTTCGCCTCGACGGACGCGCCGCCGGTCGACGAGGACCTGGACCGGCTGACGCAGCGCGAACGCGAGGTGCTGCGGCTCATCGCGCGTGGCTACGCCTACAAGGAGATCGCCAAGCAGCTCTTCATCTCGGTGAAGACCGTGGAGTCGCACGTCTCGGCCGTGCTGCGCAAGCTCCAGCTGTCCAACCGGCACGAGCTGACGCGCTGGGCGACGGCGCGACGCCTGGTCTGAGCCGGCCGGGCGCGGCTACGCCCAGACCTGCTGGTGGCGGAAGGCGGCGCCCGCGTGTGTCCAGCGCGCCGCCGTGGGCGGTCGGCCACTTCAGGCCCGATGCGGTGGCAGGCACGGAACCCCTCCCGGTGCGTACGTGACGGAGTCGACGCGCTACGCATCGTAGCAATCCTGCGGTTTCGGTGACCCTCTGCCACGCCGCCCGCCCTCGCGAGGGGAACCTGACCGCCCTCCCCGCCATCTAGCACGGGCGAGAGCACAGCCCCACGAAACGAGAGCCGCCGCCCGATGAGCCTGACGGGAACCCCGTTCTTCCTGACCGCGATCGCCCTGGTCGTGCTCGGCCTCGTGCTCCCCCTCACCCTGTGGGGCAGGATCGGCGGTCCCAAGCTCGTCCGGCACGTCACCCGGATCTTCATGCTGCTGTTCGCGCAGGCCACCGCGATCGTCCTGGTCTTCGTGATCGTCAACAACAGCAACGGGCTCTTCGACAACTGGGCCGACCTGCTGGGCACCGGCGACCACGTCAAGGTGGCGGCCGACCTCGGGCCCGACGGTACCGGCGGCAAGTCGGTCAAGGACGAACCGAAGGTCGTCCAGCCGTTCAAGCCTGCGTCCGACAAGCGCATGGGCCCCGGCGTCCGGGAGACCCAGCTGAAGGGCCGAATATCCGGCGTCGAGGGCGAGGTCTACGTCTGGCTGCCGCCGCAGTACGACGACCCGGCGTACAAGGACAAGAAGTTCCCCGTCGTCGAGGTGCTGCCGGGCTTCCCCGGCTCGGCCAAGGCGTGGTTCGGCACCCTCGACGTCAACACGCAGCTCAAGCCGATGATGGAGAAGGGCGAGGTCGCGCCCTTCATCATCGTGGCCCCGCGCACCACGCTCCTCGGCGACGTCGACACCGGCTGCGCCAACATCCCGGGCAAGGTCAACGCGGACACCTGGCTGAGCGTGGACGTCCGGAAGATGGTCGTCGACACCTTCCGCGTGTCCGACAAGCCCGACGGCTGGGCCGTCGCCGGCTACTCCGCCGGCGCCCACTGCGCCACCAAGCTGGCCGTCGCCCACCCCGACCGCTACCGCGCCGGCGTGAGCCTCTCCGGCTACAACGACCCCTCCGGCGAGCCCGCCTCCCTCACGGCGAAGACGCCGCAGCTGCGCGACGAGAACAACCCCTGGAAGATGCTCCAGCGCGCCAAGACCCCGCCGCACGTGGCGCTGTTCATCTCCGGCGCCGAGGGCGACGGCTACCAGGGCGGACTGGCCATCAAGCAGGCGGCCAAGGCGCCGACGACCGTGCAGGTCACCATGATCCCGGCGGGTGCGGGCGGCCATGGCACGGCCGTGTGGAAGCGGCAGGTGCCGGACGTCTTCCGCTGGCTGACCAAGCAGGTCTCCTACTGACCACCCGCTGACGCGGCTCACACGGGCCGGGACGCCCCCGCGAACGGCATCTCGCTGATCGGCGCGACCCGCACCGGCGCCCCCGGGTGCGGGGCGTGGATCATCTGGCCGTGGCCGACGTAGAGCCCCACATGGCTGATGCCGGAGTAGAAGAAGACCAGGTCGCCGGGGGCGAGCTGGGAGCGGGCCACCCGTCGGCCGGCGTTGATCTGGGTGTAGGTCGTGCGCGGCAGCGACACGCCCGCCGCCTGCCAGGCGGCCTGCGTCAGCCCCGAGCAGTCGAAGGCGGACGGCCCGGTCGCCCCCCACACGTAGGGCTTGCCGATCGCCGAGTAGGCGTAGGCCACCGCCTGGGCGGCGCGTGAGGAGGGGGCCGGGACCGCGGCCTGCACGGAGTCGACCGCCGCGTGTGCCGTGTCCGCGACGTGCGCGACGGGGGCGGCGCCCGTGTCGCCGCCCTCGACGGCCGCCCGCTCCTCGGAGGGCAGCTTCTCCAGGAGGCGCCTGGCCTCCTCGAGCCGCGTCTCGATGATGTGCTTGTGCGCGGCGAGCGCGGCCTGCTCGCCCTTGAGCTCGGCCAGGCGGGCGTCGGCGGTCGTGCGCACCCGCCGTACGTCCCGCAGTTCGTCGCGCACCCGGGCGACGGCGATGGCCTGCCGGTCGCCCGCGCGGTCGGCCAGCGAGGCGTCGCGCAGGAAGCGGTCGGGCGAGTCGGACAGCAGCAGCCGGACGCCGACGGGGACGCCGCCGGAGCGGTACTGGGCGGTGGCGTACGAGCCGAGGGCGTTGCGGGCGGCGTTGAGGCGCTCGGTCTTGCGGGCGGCCTCGTCCGTCAGCCGGTCCAGCGCGGCCCGGGCGCGGTCGGCGCGCTCCTTCACGCCGTTGTACCGGTCGGTGGCGACCTCGGCCTCCTGGTAGTACCGCGCGACCTGTGCCTTCAGCTGGGTGGGGGTGGGCGCCGGGGCGGCGTGACCCGTGCCGTCGAGGGCCGTGGCCGTGGCGGCTCCGGCGAGGGCGAGGGTCACCGCGGTCCGGGCGGCCGTGCTGCCGGTGAACGGGTTCTGCTTGGGCTTTCGGTGCGACGCCACGACGGCCGTCACTTCCTTCCGGTCCGGCACGAGATGCCCGGCGGTGGCCCGTGCGAGGGGGGAGAGGCGGGCCACCGCCGTCTGGAGGAGGACGCTAAACCTGAAGGTCACGTGGAAACGGCCATGACCGCTATTGCCCTGAATCCGCTGTTTGGTGACCGCTCGTGGCCGGTCGGCCGCCGCCCGTACGGAAGGAAGCCGCCCGCGACTGATCGAAGCGGTGTTCCTGCCGGACCTGGCCGTGAGCAGGTGCTATGGCCCCGGCTAGGGTCGCCCCCATGGACGTACTCATTCACGCCGTCGTCGGCCTGCACATCATCGGCATCGCCGCGCTGCTCGGCGGCTTCATGACCCAGATGAAGGCCATGGGCAAGGGCGAGGCCCGCATGGTTCCGGCCATGCTGCACGGCGCGCTGACCATGCTGGTGACCGGCGTCGCGCTGGTCGGCCTCAACCAGGCCGAGGACCACACGGTCAACACCTTCAAGATCGGTGTGAAGCTGGCCCTGCTGATCATGATCCTGGGCCTGGTGTACGTCAAGCGCGACGAGGAGAAGGTCGACGCGGCCTCCTTCGGCGTCGTGGGAGCGGCCACGGCGGCCAACGTCTTCATCGCCGTCCTGTGGGTGTGATCCCCGGTCCCGTGACCGTCGCCGGCTGTGGGAGTGGCCACTGTTGGCGGGATCCGGGACCGGCTGTCAGCGGGGCCGCCTAGACTCGGAAGGCGATGAGCAGCCTCTTTGACGACAGCTTCCTGGCGGACCTGGCCCCCTCCGACGAGGAGCAGCCGCCGCCCCCGGAGGACGCGGCCCCCGAGTCCCTGCCGGACGACCTCTTCGGCGGTGCCTTCGACGCGCCCGTCCCGCGCGAGGCGTACTACCGCGACGGGGCCGCCCGCCCCGTCGTGGACCCCGCGGCGCTGCTGGACGGCATGAACGACCAGCAGCGTGCGGCCGTCGTGCACACCGGCTCGCCGCTGCTGATCGTCGCCGGCGCCGGCTCCGGCAAGACCCGCGTCCTCACGCACCGCATCGCTCATCTGCTGGGCTCCCGCCACGTCCACCCCGGCCAGATCCTCGCGATCACGTTCACCAACAAGGCCGCGGGCGAGATGAAGGAGCGCGTCGAGCAGCTCGTCGGCCCGCGCGCCCACGCCATGTGGGTCATGACCTTCCACAGCGCGTGCGTGCGGATCCTGCGCCGGGAGAGCAAGAAGCTGGGCTTCACGTCCTCCTTCTCGATCTACGACGCCGCCGACTCCAAGCGGCTCATGGCGCTCGTCTGCCGGGACCTGGACCTCGATCCCAAGAAGTTCCCGCCCAAGTCGTTCAGCGCGAAGATCTCCAACCTCAAGAACGAGCTCGTCGACGAGGAGACCTTCGCCGACCGGGCCGCCGACGGCTTCGAGAAGACGCTCGCCGAGGCGTACGTCATGTACCAGGCACGGCTGCGCGAGGCCAACGCCCTGGACTTCGACGACATCATCATGACCACCGTCCACCTGCTGCAGGCGTTCCCGGACGTGGCCGAGCACTACCGCCGCCGCTTCCGGCACGTCCTGGTCGACGAGTACCAGGACACCAACCACGCCCAGTACACCCTGGTGCGCGAGCTGGTCGGCACCCCCGAGAACTGCGGCGAGGAGGGCGTCGCCGAGCTGTGCGTCGTGGGCGACGCCGACCAGTCGATCTACGCCTTCCGCGGTGCCACCATCCGCAACATCCTCCAGTTCGAGGAGGACTACCCGGACGCCACCACGATCCTGCTGGAGCAGAACTACCGCTCCACGCAGACCATCCTCAGCGCCGCCAACGCGGTGATCGAGCGCAATCAGAACCGCCGCCCGAAGAACCTGTGGACCGAGGCCGGCGCGGGCGCCTCCATCACCGGCTACGTCGCCGACACCGAGCACGACGAGGCCCAGTTCGTCGCCGACGAGATCGACCGGCTCACGGACTCCGGCGACGCCAAGGCCGGGGACGTCGCCGTCTTCTACCGGACCAACGCCCAGTCCCGCGTCTTCGAAGAGATCTTCATCCGCGTGGGCCTGCCGTACAAGGTCATCGGCGGCGTCCGCTTCTACGAGCGCAAGGAGGTCCGGGACGTCCTCGCCTACCTGCGCGTGCTCGCCAACCCCGAGGACACCGTGCCCCTGCGCCGCATCCTCAACGTGCCCAAGCGCGGCATCGGCGAGCGCGCCGAGGCCATGATCGACGCGTTGTCGCTGCGCGAGAAGGTCAGCTTCGCGCAGGCGCTGCGCCGCGTGGACGAGGCGTACGGCATGGCGCCCCGCTCGGCGAACGCCGTCAAGCGCTTCAACGCCCTGATGGAGGAGCTCCGCACGATCGTGGAGTCGGGCGCCGGCCCGGCGACCGTGCTGGAGGCGGTGCTGGAGCGCACGGGTTACCTGGCGGAGCTCCAGGCGTCCACCGACCCGCAGGACGAGACCCGCGTCGAGAACCTCCAGGAGCTCGCCGCCGTCGCCCTCGAGTTCGAGCAGGAGCGCACGGAGGAGGAGCCCGGGACGCTGGCCGACTTCCTGGAGAAGGTCGCCCTCGTCGCCGACTCCGACCAGATCCCCGACGAGGACACCGAGGGCGGCGGCGTCATCACGCTGATGACCCTCCACACCGCCAAGGGCCTGGAGTTCCCCGTCGTCTTCCTCACCGGCATGGAGGACGGCGTCTTCCCGCACATGCGGGCCCTCGGCCAGGCCAAGGAGCTGGAGGAGGAGCGCCGGCTCGCCTACGTGGGCATCACGCGTGCGCGCGAGCGGCTGTATCTGACCCGGGCGAGCATGCGCAGCGCCTGGGGGCAGCCCTCCTACAACCCGCCGTCGCGGTTCCTGGAGGAGATCCCCGACCAGTACCTGGACTGGCGCCGAACCGGGCCGGCGACGCCCTCGGCCTCCTCGCTGGGGGCCGGCTCGGGCATCACCTCGGGGTTCTCCTCGTCGTTCGCCTCACGCTCCGGGGGGTCCGGCGGCGGCAAGGCGGGGCCGAGTGGTTTCGCCACGCGGCGGGCCAAGGACCGGCCGGTCGTGGCGCTGGCCATCGGCGACCGGGTCACGCACGACTCGTTCGGGCTCGGCACGGTCGTCGCCGTCAAGGGCGGCGGTGACAACGCCGAGGCCACGATCGACTTCGGGGACGAGAAGCCCAAGCGACTGCTGCTGCGGTACGCGCCGGTGGAGAAGCTCTAGCCGGGGCGGGAGCCGCGGACGCGGCTACGGACAGCTGAAGCGGACGCGGCCCCGGCTTCGGGCGGGGCCACCCGCCCTCATCACGTCGGGTCGAGGTCGTGGCTGCGCAGCCACGGCAGCGGGTCGACGGCCGAGCCGCCGGGCCGTACCTCGAAGTGCAGGTGCGGGCCGGTGGAGTTGCCGGAGTTGCCGGAGTACGCGATGACGTCCCCGGCCTTGACGGACCCGGACCTGACCTTGGTGCTGCTGAGGTGGCAGTACCAGGTCTCGGTGCCGTCCGGCGCCGTCACTATGGCCATGTTGCCGTAGGCGACGTTGTACTGGGTGCGCACCGTGCCGTCGGTGGCGGCCATGACGGGGGTGCCGTAGCTGACGGGGAAGTCGATGCCGGTGTGCACCGACATCCAGTTGACGCCCGCCTGCCCGTACATCGCGCTCAGCCCGTGCTGGGTGACGGGCAGCGAGAACTTCGGCCGCTCGCGCTCCTTGCGCGCGGCTTCCTCGGCCTTGCGCTTGCGCTCCTCGTCCTGGCGGGCCTTGAGGTCGATCCGCTCCTGGGTGCGGTTGGCGCGGGTGGCGAAGTCGTCGGCGCCCCGGCTGAGGCCGGCGAGCTGGGTGTCCAGCTGGCTGTTGGCCGCCGAGAGCTTGACGGAGGTGTCCGGGGCGGCGGCGGCCGTGGCCTTCGGGGCCTCCTTGTCGCCGCCGCTCACGACGGAGGCGGCGGCGATGCCGGCGACGCCCATGACCGCGACCGAGGGAACGGCGACGGTGAGCAGCGCCTTGCGGCGGGGGCGGTAGCCGGCGCGGGAGGGCGCGTTGCTCTTGCGCCTGGCGCTGCGGCCGGGGGCCGGGGCGGTCTCCCGCTGGTGCGAGGGCGCGGTGTCGCGCTCCGCCTCCTCGGCCTCGACGACCGACATGGTGCGGGTCTCGGCGTCGGCGACGGACCGGGCGCCGGGGGCCTGAGCGGCGAGCGCCGGCTCGGCGTCGGGGAGACCGGCGTCGGAGAGGCCGGCCTCCGAGAGGTCGACCATGAGCGTGGGCGTGTGCGGGACGGTCGCCGTGTGCCGCGGCTCGGCGGCGGACTGCGGGCGGTGGTCGTCCATGGACGCGTAGGCGCTGGTGTCCCACATCTGGGTCTGCTGGGTGCTGATGTCCCACTGGCCCGACGGATCGGACTGGCCCGAGGGGCCGCCCGGCTGCGCCGACTGGTCGACGGTGTTCCAGGCCGTGGCCGCGTACTGGCCGGTGGAGTTCCAGCCCTGGTGCTGTGCCTGGTCGTAGGCGCCGGTGTCCCACGGGCCCGACTGGTAGCCCTGGCCGGACGTGTCGTACGAACCGGCCGCGGAGCCGGCCGCGCTCCAGGCGCCCGTGTCCCACTGGCCGCTGTGCGCACCGGAGGTGTCCCACTGGCCGCTGTGGTGGTGGTCGTGACCGTGACCGGTGGGGGCCTGGTCGCCGTAGGTGCCGAGGTCGTGCTGGCCGGTGTCGTGGGCCCCGAGGTCGTGGCCGCTGAAATCCCACGTCTGGGTGTGCCCGGCGACGCCCCACTGGGCGGCGGTGTCCCACTGGCCGGACGTGTCCGACGCGCCGGGAGCGGCCCACTGGCCGGTGTCGTACCCGGCGTGGCCGTCGTATCCGGCGTAGGTCTGCTGACTGCTCTGCTGCCCGTACGGGCCATAGTGCCCGTAGGAACCATCGGGAGCGGGAACGGTCGGGCCGGAGCCCGCCGACGGGTGACGGTCGTTCACCACCACTTCCATTTCGCCTTGGCAGCAGGAGAATTAGCGGCGACTGTACCCGGCGGTATGCGGCGACGACAATCTTCATCACGTTTCAGGCGGCCGGACGCTGGGCATTTAGCCGCCTTTTGGTGGACTGAACCCGGATGGGTCGACCCGGCGTTCGATATTCGTTCGAGTGGAAATCGGATGCGCGGGGCCGCGGGGGAGTGGTATCCGCGCCGACCCCGGCCCCCTGGAGCGGTGCCGGCAGCCGGAACGGCAAGTCCCGACGTCAGGCGACCGAAGCGGCTCCCGCCGCACCCGCCGCCGGCTGCTCGGCGGTCAGCGCCCCGCGGATGCCGGCCGCCACCTCGCCGTGCACGGGCAGGGCGAGATGCCCGACGCCGCTCACCCGGACGTTGCGCGAAATGAGATCCGGATGGTCGATAGCGGCGGTCTCGACGGGGACCATGATCTGATCGAGCTCACTCCAGAAAGCGATGAAATGCGTCGCGCAATGCGGGGCGGGCGCGGCAAGTTCGGCGATGACTTCCGAATCGGGACGCATCTGCCGCACCAGCGGGTGGGCGGACATGGCCGGCGCCACACGGGTGCCGCCGTGGGGCGTGCCGAGCGTGACCAGCGTGCGCACCCGGGCGTCGCCACCCATCCGCTGGATGTAATACCGCGCGATCAGGCCGCCCAGGCTGTGTCCGACCATGTCGACCTGCTGCCGTCCCGTCCGGGCGCAGACCTCCTCCACGTGGCGCGCCAGCAGTGCGGCCGCCGTGCGGACGTCGCAGGTGAGGGGCGAGTAGTTGAGGGACCACACCTGCCGCCACCCGTGCCGCCGCAGCGAGCGCCGCAGCAGTATGAAAACCGAACGGTTGTCGATGAAGCCGTGCAGGAGGAGGACCGGTGGCCGGTCGCCCGGCATGTCGTCCGAGGGCCCGGGCGTGTCGGACCGGATCGGTGGATCGGACCGCACCGGCGTGTCGGACCGCAGGGCCGGCGCGGACGGCACGTCCAGCATGTCCAGCGTGTCCACGTCCACGGTCATGTCCGCCGTGTCCGGGACGGGAGGGGTGGGCGGGCGGCGTTCCTGCAGGATCCCCGTGGGATAGATCAGGACGTGCGCGGTGAGGATCGCCAGCTCGAGCACCGTGGACCGCACGAGGGCGGCCGACGGGCGCACAAGAGCACAAGGGCGAAGGAAGCTGAAAAGAAAGGGCAAGGCCCTCATGGCCGACCGACCTCCCGAACGGCACCCGGAAGGCGGCTCCCTGCCCCGTGTGCCCTCGCGGGCAGCTGTGCGCGGCCTGGCGGGCGGACGCGGCGCCGTGCGGCGTACGGCATGACGGCCCCGTGGCCCGGCGGACCTCGTCGCGGCTCCCCTCACTTCCGCTCCGTGGCCCGGCGGCTCGTATCCGGGTGGCTCTGGTGGCCCGTGAGACGCGGGGTGCGGCAGCGATGCGTAGCGAACGTGGTGTCCCACGTGTGATTTCCCCCTCGCTCTCCACCGCGAAACGGCCGGTTGCGGGATGCTGGAGATAACGTTCGTTCACGTCCTCGGCGCTGTGGGCGCGAGGAACCTCGCGGCGGTCGACGGCAGTCGTACATGGAGGCAGTGATGGGAGTGACCGGTCCGATCCGTGTGGTGGTGGCCAAGCCGGGGCTCGACGGCCACGATCGCGGGGCCAAGGTCATCGCGCGTGCGCTGCGGGACGCCGGCATGGAGGTCATCTACACCGGACTCCACCAGACGCCCGAGCAGATCGTCGACACCGCGATCCAGGAGGACGCCGACGCGATCGGCCTGTCGATCCTCTCCGGTGCGCACAACACCCTCTTCGCCAAGGTGATGGAGCTGCTGCGCGAGCGCGACGCGGCGGACATCAAGGTCTTCGGCGGCGGGATCATCCCCGAGGAGGACATCCCCCCGCTCAAGGCCCAGGGCGTCGCGGCGATCTTCACCCCGGGCGCGACGACGACGTCGATCGTGGAGTGGGTCAACGCCAACGTCCGCCACCCGGCCGAAGCCTGAGACCCCGTCGGGGGCGTGGCTCCGGTGTCGGTCGGGGGTGCGTTTCGGTGTCGTCCGGGGCCGCGCTTTCGATGTCGTCCGGAGCTGCGTTTCCGGTGTCGTGCGGGTGTGTGGCCCCGGTGTCGGTCGGGGGGCGTTTCCCGGTGTCGTTCCGGGGCGCGGCTCTCGTGTCGGTCGGAGCCGCGCTTCCGGTGTGGTGTGGGGTGTGGCTCCGGCGTCGGTCGGGGCCGCGGCTCCGGTGTCGTTGGGGCGTGCTTCCGGCGTCGTTCGGAGGCGTGGCTCCCACGTTTCCCGGGGTCCCGCAGGGCCGGTTCGGGTGCGCGGCTGCGCCGCGCTTGCCCTCAGCCGGCCGCCGCGAGCTCCGCTCGCATCGTGGCGCGCAGCCGCAGTGTGCCTATGAGGCGCTCGAACGCCTCCGTCCAGTAGTCCGCGCCGGGTGTGGTCGGGACGGATTCCGCTGCCGCGGGGCGGACGGTCAGCGCTTCCAGCCGGTCCGCCTGCTCAGGGTCGAGGCAGCGCTCGGCGAGGCCCATGACCCCGCTGAAGCTCCACGGGTAGCCGCCCGCGTCCCGGGCGCAGTCCAGCGCGTCCACCACGGCCCTCCCCAGTGGTTCGGCCCACGGCACCGCGCACACCCCCAGCAGCCGGAAGGCCTCCGACAGGCCGTGTGCCCCGATGAAGTCGGCCACCCACACGGCCCGTTCCCCCGCGGGCAGCGCCGAGAGCAGTTTCGCGGGGTCCAGCCAGGAGGAGCCCGCGGGCGCGGGCGGTGACGCGGCGGCGCCGAGCAGCACCCGCGACCACTCCGCGTCCCCCTGCCGCACCGCCGCCCGGCACCAGGCGGCGTGGAGATCGGGCTGCCAGCCGTCTGCCACCGGCAGGGCGACGGCCTCCTCGGCGCTCCGGACCCCGAACCGCTCGCACCAGAGGGACAGCGGTGCCGCCTCCACCAGCTGGGTCAGCCACCACGAACGTTCACCCCGCCCGGCCGGGGGTTTGCGCACGACGCCGTCCCGCTGCATCGCGCTGTCGCACTCGTGCGGCGCCTCGACCACGATGCGCGGACCGCCCTCCCCGGTGCGGTCCAGGGCGACACAGGCCCGGGCCCGCGCCGCCATCCGCTGTGAGAGCGCGGAACCGGGGAGGGTGGACAGCAGTTCGGCCGCCACGGCGCGTACGTTGCGGCTGCGATCGGAAAGGGCCTGCTCGAAGAACGGCTCGTCGGCGGGCGAGCACTCCTCCCGCAGCACGTCCAGGAGCAGGAGCCGGTCCTCGGCCCGTTCCTTCGGCCACGTCGCGGCCAGCATCTCCCGCGCGGCGGACGGATCGCGGTGCCGTACCGAGGCCAGCACGGCGACACGTTCGGCGAACAGCCCCTCCTGCCACACGCGCTCTTCCCGGCCCCCGCCGGCTTCGCCCGTGGCGGCCGGGGCCGTGGCTCCCGCGGCGTGGCCGCGGAGGGCGTACTTCCACTGCGGATTGAGCCGGGCCAGCCACAGGGCCCGGGGGCCGCCCAGTGCCAGCGCGTCCGGCCGCAGGTCGCTACGGGCGCGGGCGGCTTCCAGCAGTGCGGGCAGCAGGGCGGCGGGGGCGCGGTATCCGTGCCGGTTGGCGGCCGCGAGCCACTGGGGCAGCAGCTCGGTGAGGTCGGGGGCGCCACCGCGCCGCCCGCCGCCCGGCGCCGCCCGGTCGGCGAGCAGCAGCGCCAGCCGCCGCCGCGCGGCGTCCGGCAACGGGGGCCTGGGATCCTCGGGCGCCGCCTCGGGCCGCGCCGCCGCGGGCGCCGGAAGCAGGGCGGCGCGACGCTGCACCGTCCGTAGCGCCGCGGCGTCCAGCAGGGCGCCGGCGGTGTCCTGCCCGGCCCGGGGAGGAGCGGGCGGCGTGCGCCGCTCGGTGCCGAGCAGGGCGGCCGAGACGAGGTCGTCCCAGGTGCCGGTCGTCATGTGCGTGCCTGCCTTTCGTGTCGCTCGCAGTCTCGGTCGTGTGTCGACATGTCTTGGCTCGTGTTCTGACTGTCGCGTTGTCGCTTCATCGGGGCGGGAGCATGGGGGTGCCGCGTTCGGCGCCGCGATGTCCCGGGCGCCACTTCAGGGGCGTGTCGCCAGGCGGTCGCACCGGCTGCGGGTACGGGCGTGGGAGCGGGAGGACGGGATGCCGGGCGTTGAAGATCGCGCCCGGCCGGTGCCGACCCGCCCGCCGACCGTGCCGGCCGGCACGATGCAGTGGGGGCGCTTGCCCCGGGCCACGGGCGCCGGGCGGCGCTGGGTGCCGGAGGCCGTTCGGTGCGCGTCAGAGCGCCACCGGCTCCGGGGCCCACGTCGCCAGCGGTGTGAAGCCCCGGTGGCCGCATTCGCCGAAGACCGTCACCGGCCCGCCGCCGGATATGGCCGCGAGCTGCCACAGCCCCGTACCGTCACCGCCGCCGCGAGAGGCCACCGGCAGCGCCGACTCACCCTCCACGTCGCTCATGTGCCACCTGCGTCCGCCGTCGCCCGGCACCGGTATCACCGAGGACAGGACCACCGGCCATGCCTCCAGCCAAGGGTCGCCCCGCAGGGCGTCGCCGTAGGCGCGCAGGGCGTCCCGGGCGTCGCCGCCCGGCGGCGGGGCGGGGCAGGGCTCGGGTGCGCCGTGCCTGGTGCCCAGGACCGCGCGCAGCGGTCGCGCGGAAGGGTGAAAGGCCAGGTCGGCGTCCAGGGCGAGCCCCACGGGCAGGGACAACTCGGGGGCGCGGCCCGCCGCCCCGTAGGACAGGAGAAGGGCCATGCGGCCCGTCTCGCGGCCGTGGAGCCAGATGCGGCGGGTGGTCAGGCGGCCGTCGTCACTGTCCCGCTGGGCCAGGACGAGCCAGTGGTCGCGCACGAGCGGGCCCGCGGCGAGCAGGGCCGCCGCGTCCGTGCTGATGCCGACGCGGCTGCGCACCGTCGCGGCCAGCGCCTCGGGCAGCTCCTCCACGCGCAGGTACCCCTGGCTGAGGGTGTGCAGCAGAGCGCACTCCTCCAGCATGCGCGACGCCCAGTCCGTCCCCGCCCCGGACCCGGCGAGCGAGGCCAACTCCCTTACCCAAGCGGCCAGTCCGGGTGCCTGGGCGTCGACCATGCGGGCCGCCGTCTCCTCCCACTGCCCGTACCGCGCCCCCTCGACCGCGGCCAGCCCGCCCCGCAGCAGATCGGACAGCCGCTGCTCCAACTCCGAGGCACCCGTGGCGATACGCCCCGCCCGCCGCTCGGCACGCCGCCGCGCCGCCTCCGTGTCCACCGGGGCCGTGGCACCCCCCACTGCCCCGGCCTCCGAATCGGCCCGCTCGGCACGCCCCCGGCGGCGCTCCAGCCACTGCCCCGCCCAGTCCGGCGGGGCGTCCGCGGCCGGCACCGCGGCCGGCCCCTCCGTCCACAACAGCAGCAACCCCAGGGCGTGTTTGCAGGGGAACTTGCGGCTCGGGCAGCTGCAGTGGAAGCCCGGTCCGCCCTGCCCCGCCAGGTCCACGACCGTCCGGTACGGCTTGCTGCCGCTGCCCGCGCACTCCCCCCACACCGCGCCCACGCCCCCGTCCGTGTGCGCACCCGGGCCCGACCACGGTCCGGGCGCCGCGAGCTTCGCGCCCGCCTTACGTGATGCGGCGTCAGGTGCGAGCGCGAGCACCTGTTCCGCCGTCCAGCGTTCCCCCTGCGGATTCATGCCCCCGAAGGTAGGGCCACCCACTGACAATCGCTCTGACCTGCGGATTCGACGGGCAAAGGCCGATTGTCAGTGGGGTGGTGCAGGGTGTGAGACGCATCCCGGAACCGCACGACGAGGGGGACTTGTGACCGTGTCCGGAATTGAGACCGAAGCCCTGCGACCGCACGCCGAGGACGCCTTCGCCGACGAGCTGAAGGCCCTCGCCGCGGCCGACGACCGGCCCAGGCCCGAGCATTGGCGCCTGTCGCCCTGGGCCGTCGCCACCTACCTGCTCGGCGGCACGCTGCCCGACGGCACCGTCATCACGCCGAAGTACGTCGGCCCGCGCAGGATCGTCGAGGTCGCCGTCACCACGCTGGCCACCGACCGGGCCCTGCTCCTGCTCGGCGTGCCCGGCACGGCCAAGACCTGGGTGTCCGAACACCTGGCCGCCGCCGTCAGCGGTGACTCCACCCTGCTCGTGCAGGGCACGGCCGGCACCGCCGAGGAGGCCATCCGCTACGGCTGGAACTACGCCCGGCTCCTCGCCCACGGCCCCAGCCGCGAGGCGCTCGTGCCCAGCCCGGTCATGCGGGCCATGGCCCAGGGCATGACCGCGCGGGTCGAGGAGCTGACCCGCATCCCCGCCGACGTCCAGGACACGCTCATCACGGTCCTGTCGGAGAAGACCCTGCCCATCCCCGAGCTCGGCGAAGAGGTCCAGGCCGTGCGCGGCTTCAACCTGATCGCCACCGCCAACGACCGCGACCGCGGCGTCAACGAGCTCTCCAGCGCCCTGCGCCGCCGCTTCAACACGGTGGTGCTGCCGCTGCCCGCCACGCCCGAAGCCGAGGTGGACATCGTCTCCCGGCGCGTGGACCAGCTCGGCCGCTCCCTCGACCTGCCCGCCACCCCCGACGGCATCGACGAGATCCGCCGCGTCGTCACGGTCTTCCGCGAGCTCCGCGACGGGGTCACCACCGACGGCCGCACCAAGCTCAAGTCGCCCTCGGGCACGCTGTCCACGGCCGAGGCGATCTCCGTCGTCACCGGCGGGCTCGCCCTCGCCGCGCACTTCGGCGACGGTGTGCTGCGCGCCGGCGACGTGGCCGCGGGAATCATGGGCGCCGTCGTCCGCGACCCCGCGGCGGACCGGGTGATCTGGCAGGAGTATCTGGAGACCGTCGTCCGTGAGCGCGACGGCTGGAAGGACTTCTACCGCGCCTGCCGCGAGGTGTCGGCATGACGCCGCCCGCCACCGCGACCCCCGCGCTGCTGGGCGTCCGCCATCACGGCCCGGGATCGGCGAGGGCCGTGAGGGCGGCTCTCGACCAGTGCCGGCCCGACGCCGTGCTGATCGAGGGGCCGCCGGAGGCCGACGCCGTCGTCCACCTCGCGGCGGAGGAGGGCATGCGCCCGCCCGTGGCCCTGCTCGCCCACGTCGCGGACGACCCCGGGCGCGCCGCGTTCTGGCCGTTCGCCGAGTTCTCCCCGGAGTGGGTGGCCGTCCGGTGGGCACTGGCGCACGACGTCCCGGTGCGCTTCATCGACCTGCCCGCCGCCCACTCCCTCGCTGTGGACGAAAAGCCGCACCGCGCGGGTGACGGCAGCGGCGAGGGCGAGGGGGGCGGCGAGGGTGACGGTGGCCGACCCGTCGCACCACGGCTCGACCCCCTGGCCGCGCTCGCCGGAGCCGCCGGTTACGACGACCCCGAGGTGTGGTGGGAGGACGCCGTCGAGCACCGCCGCGCCGGCGGCCCGGCCGGCGGCGACGCCCTCGCGCCCTTCCGGGCCGTCGCCGAGGCCATGGCCGAGCTGCGCGCAGCCTTCGGGGAGGAGGCCGCCGACGGCGGGACCGGCGGCGACGGGCCCGCCGACCGGGACGCCGTCCGGGAAGCGCACATGCGGCTCAAACTCCGTGAGGCGAAGCGTCAGTTCGGCGACGCCGTAGCGGTCGTCTGCGGCGCCTGGCACGTACCGGCCCTCGCCGCCAAGCGGACCGTCGCCGCCGACCGGCAGCTGCTCAAGGGCCTGCCCAAGGTCAAGGCCGAGCTGAGCTGGGTGCCCTGGACCCACCGCCGGCTCGCCCGGTGCAGCGGCTACGGCGCCGGAATCACCTCGCCCGGCTGGTACGGACACCTCTTCCACGCCCCCGACCGTCCCGTCGAGCGCTGGATGACCACTGTCGCCGGCCTGCTGCGCGACGAGGACTTTCCCGTCTCCTCCGCGCACGTCATCGAGGCCGTACGGCTCGCGGACACCCTGGCCGCCATGCGCGGCCGCCCGCTCGCCGGGCTCGCCGAGACCACCGACGCGATCCGGTCGGCGATGTGCGACGGTTCCGACGTGCCGCTGGCGCTCGTCCAGGACCGGCTGGTCATCGGGGACGTGCTCGGCGAGGTCCCCGAATCCGCGCCCGCCACACCGCTCCAGCGCGACCTCGCGCGGCTCCAGCGGAGCCTTCGCCTCAAGCCCGAAGCGGCCCATCGTGACCACGAGTTCGACTTGCGCAAGGACGTCGACGCGGCCCGCAGCCTGCTGCTGCACCGTCTGCGGCTGCTCGGCGTCGGCTGGGGCGAGCCGGCCCGCCACCGCTCAGGGCTCGGGACGTTCCGCGAGAGCTGGCGGGTGTGCTGGGAGCCCGAGTTGTCGGTGCGGATGGCCGAAGCGGCGGCCTGGGGCACCACGGTGGAGGCCGCGGCGACGGCGAAGGCGGAGTCCCTGGCCCGTGAGGCGACGTCCCTCGCCGAGGTCACGGCCCTCGCTGAGCGCTGCCTCCTCGCGGGGCTGCCCGCCGCCCTGCCCGTCGTCATGCGCGCCCTCGCCGACCGCGCCGCACTCGACGCGGACGTGGGGCACCTGGCCCGGGCCCTGCCCGCCCTCGTGCGTTCCGTGCGGTACGGCGACGTGCGCCGCACCGACACGGCCGCCCTCGGCGAGGTGGCCGCGGGGCTGGCCGAGCGCGTCTTCGTGAGCCTGCCCGCGGCGTGCGCGGGTCTCGACACGGACGCGGCCGAGGAGATGCGGGGGCACATTGACGCGGTGCACCAGGCGGTGGCCCTGCTCGGCCAAGCCGGCCGGCCGCCCGCCGGGGAGACCGAGGCGGAAGAGACCGATACGGGCCCCCAGGCCGCCGATGCCGATGCCGCCGATGCCGACGTCGCCGCTGCCGGTTCCGGCATACGCGGCCGTTGGGCCGCCGTGCTCAAGGTTCTCGCCGGGCGCGACGGGCTGCCGGGCGGCATCCGGGGACGGGCCGCGCGGCTGCTGCTCGACGACGGGCGGCTGACGGACGACGAGGCGGCACGGCTGATGGGCCTCGCCCTCTCGCCTGGCACGGCCCCGGCCGAGGCGGCCGCGTGGATAGAGGGCTTCGTCGGCAGCGGGGGCGCCGGCGGCATGCTCCTCGTCCACGACGAGCGCCTGCTCGGGCTCGTGGACACCTGGCTCACCGGCGTTCCACCGGACGCGTTCACGGACGTCCTGCCGTTGCTGCGGCGGACCTTCTCCGCGTACGAGCCCGGCGTGCGGCGCACGCTCGGCGAACTGGTCCGGCGGGGCAGGGCGAGCGGCGCGGAGGCCGTCCGCGGCGAGGGAACGAGGAACGGGTTCGGCGCGGGCCTGGACGAGGAGCGCGCGGCGGCGGTGCTGCCGACGATGCGCCTGCTGCTGGGCATCGCACACACAGGGGGAACGGAATGACGACCGACGCGATGACCTCCGGCGACGCGATCACCTCCGGCGGCGCGATGGCCGCCGGCGGCACGCCGACGACCAGCGGGGCGGCGACGATCGGCGCCGTGCCGACGACTGGCGCCACGCCGGCCACGGGTGCCACGCCGACCACCAGCAGTGCCGCGCCGGCCATCGGTGCCACGCCGATCACCGGCGGTGCGACGGCCTGCGGCGCCACGGCGAGCGCCAGCCATGCCGTGTCGGCCTCCGGCGCCACGCCGGCCACCCGCGACGCGACGGCTTCCGGCGCCACGCCGACCACCAGCAGTGCCACGCCGGCCATCGGTGCCGCGCCGGCCATCGGCGGCCAGGTCGCTGCCGTGACCATCACCACCACCAGCGGTGCGGCCTCGGGCGCCCGTCCCGGCGATCCCGTGGCCCTCGCCTCAGCTGGCCCGGGCCTCGCCTCAGCCGGCTCGGGCGTCGTCTCTCCGTGCGCCGATCCCGTCGCCGAGCGGCTGCGGCGCTGGCGGCTCGTTCTCGGGGGTGAGGCTGACGGGGGTGACGGCACCGGCTGTGCGCTCGCCGGGAGCGACGCCGCCATGGACCGCACCCTGGAGGCCCTCTACGGCTCCGGCGGGGCGGCGGCTCCGGGCCGGCGCGAGGCCGGGCTCGGCGGGTCCGCGCCGCGCGTGGCCCGCTGGCTGGGGGACATCCGCACGTACTTTCCGGCTTCCGTCGTTCAGGTGATGCAGCGCGACGCCATCGACCGGCTGGGGCTGTCGGCCCTGCTGCTGGAGCCGGAGATGCTGGAGGCCGTGGAGGCGGACGTCCACCTCGTCGGCACGCTGCTGTCCCTGAACCGGGCGATGCCCGAGGCCACGAAGGAGACCGCGCGGGCCGTCGTCCGCAAGGTCGTCCAGGACCTCGAGAAGCGCCTGGCCAACCGCACGCGGGCCACGCTCTCCGGCGCTCTCGACCGGTCCGCGCGGGTCAGCCGCCCCCGCCACGCCGACATCGACTGGAACCGCACGATCCGGGCGAACCTCAAGAACTACCTGCCCGACCACCGCACCGTCGTCCCCGAGCGTCTCATCGGCTACGGCCGTGCCGCGCGGTCGGTGAAGAAGGAGGTGATCCTCTGCATCGACCAGTCCGGCTCGATGGCCGCATCCGTCGTCTACGCCTCCGTCTTCGGCGCGGTCCTCGCCTCGATGCGGACCCTCGACACGCGCCTGGTCGTCTTCGACACCGCCATCGTGGACCTCACCGACCAGCTGACCGATCCCGTGGACGTGCTGTTCGGCACCCAGCTCGGCGGAGGCACCGACATCAACCGGGCCCTCGCCTACTGTCAGTCACGGATCACCCGCCCGGCGGAAACCGTCGTGGTCCTCATCAGTGATCTCTACGAGGGCGGAATCCGCAACGAGATGCTCAAGCGTGTCGCGGCGATGAAGGCGTCCGGTGTTCAGTTCGTCACCCTGCTGGCGCTCTCCGACGAGGGCGCCCCCGCCTACGACCGGGACCACGCGGCAGCGCTGGCGGCCCTTGGCGCGCCCGCCTTCGCCTGCACCCCGGACCTCTTCCCGGACGTCATGGCGGCGGCGCTGGAGAAGCGCCCCCTGCCGGTCCCCGAACCGATACCCGGAAAGGGCGCCTGACGCGCGGCGCGGCGCTGGGCGGCGGATCCGGCCGGGCCCCGGTATACCCGTATGCGTACGGGCGCCGTCGCGATCTGTGAGCGTAATCACGGCCAGAGTGTGACCTGTGATTTAGGGACCTCCCGCCCTCGGGGATAACCTGCGAGACGGACATGCCGCGTCAACGGTGAACGTGTGCCGCCCTCGTAAAAGATCGCGTCGTCACGCTGCCCTGCGGCACGCCCGCGCAGACAACGAACCGCGATATCCATGGAAAAGGGACGGACGCGCGTGGACCTGTTCGAGTACCAGGCGAGGGACCTCTTCGCCAAGCACGGTGTACCGGTGCTGGCCGGTGAAGTCATCGACACGCCTGAGGCGGCGCGCGCGGCGACTGAGCGCCTTGGCGGCAAGTCGGTCGTCAAGGCGCAGGTGAAGGTCGGTGGCCGCGGCAAGGCCGGCGGCGTGAAGCTGGCCGCGACCCCGGACGAGGCCGTCGCTCGCGCGACGGACATCCTCGGCATGGACATCAAGGGCCACACGGTCCACAAGGTGATGATCGCCGAGACCGCTCCCGAGATCCTTGAGGAGTACTACGTCTCGTACCTCCTCGACCGCACCAACCGCACCTTCCTGGCCATGGCCTCGGTCGCCGGTGGCATGGACATCGAGGAGGTCGCCGCGACGACCCCCGAGAAGCTCGCCAAGGTGCCGGTCGACGCCAACGAGGGCGTCTCCATCGAGAAGGCCCGCGAGATCGTCGCCCAGGCGAAGTTCCCGGCCGAGGTGGCCGAGAAGGTCGCCGAGGTCATGGTGACCCTGTGGAAGACCTTCGTCGCCGAGGACGCGCTCCTCGTCGAGGTCAACCCGCTCGCCAAGGTCGCCAGCGGCGACGTCATCGCCCTCGACGGCAAGGTCTCGCTCGACGAGAACGCCGACTTCCGCCAGCCGGAGCACGAGGCGCTCGAGGACAAGGCGTCGGCCAACCCGCTTGAGGCGGCCGCCAAGGCCAAGGGCCTGAACTACGTCAAGCTCGACGGTCAGGTCGGCATCATCGGCAACGGCGCGGGTCTGGTCATGTCGACCCTCGACGTCGTCGCCTACGCCGGTGAGAACCACGGTGGCGTCAAGCCCGCCAACTTCCTCGACATCGGTGGTGGCGCCTCCGCCGAGGTCATGGCCAACGGCCTCGAGATCATCCTCGGCGACCCGGACGTCAAGTCCGTCTTCGTCAACGTCTTCGGTGGCATCACCGCGTGCGACGAGGTCGCCAAGGGCATCGTCCAGGCCCTTGAGCTGCTCAAGGACAAGGGCGAGGACGTCACCAAGCCGCTGGTCGTGCGCCTCGACGGCAACAACGCCGAGCTGGGTCGCAAGATCCTTTCGGACGCCAACCACCCGCTCGTGCAGCGCGTGGACACCATGGACGGCGCGGCCGACAAGGCCGCCGAGCTGGCTGCGGCTAAGTAAGGGACGAGGACTCCACAACCATGGCTATCTTCCTCACCAAGGACAGCAAGGTCATCGTCCAGGGGATGACCGGTGCCACGGGCATGAAGCACACCAAGCTCATGCTGGGTGACGGCACCAACATCGTCGGCGGCGTGAACCCGCGCAAGGCCGGCACCGAGGTCGACTTCGACGGCACGGCCGTCCCCGTCTTCGGCTCCGTCGCCGAGGCGATGGAGAAGACCGGTGCCGACGTCACCGTCGTCTTCGTGCCGCCGGCCTTCGCCAAGGCCGCCGTGGTCGAGGCGATCGACGCCGAGATCGGCCTGGCCGTCGTGATCACCGAGGGCATCGCCGTCCACGACTCGGCCGCCTTCTGGGCGTACGCCAAGTCCAAGGGCAACAAGACCCGCATCATCGGTCCGAACTGCCCCGGTCTCATCACCCCGGGTCAGTCGAACGCCGGCATCATCCCGGGCGACATCACCAAGCCCGGCCGCATCGGTCTGGTGTCGAAGTCCGGCACGCTGACCTACCAGATGATGTACGAGCTCCGTGACATCGGCTTCTCCTCGGCCGTCGGCATCGGTGGCGACCCGGTCATCGGCACCACGCACATCGACGCGCTCGCCGCGTTCGAGGCCGACCCCGAGACCGAGCTGATCGTCATGATCGGTGAGATCGGTGGCGACGCCGAGGAGCGCGCCGCGGACTTCATCAAGGCCAACGTCACCAAGCCGGTCGTCGGCTACGTGGCCGGCTTCACCGCGCCCGAGGGCAAGACGATGGGCCACGCCGGCGCCATCGTCTCCGGCTCCTCCGGCACCGCGCAGGCGAAGAAGGAGGCCCTTGAGGCCGCGGGCGTGAAGGTCGGCAAGACCCCGTCCGAGACCGCTCGCCTCGCGCGCGCCGCGCTGGCCGGCTGACACGCCGTCCCCCGGAGCGACACGTCCGGGAGCAGTGGGCCCGTACTCCGTCAGGGGTGCGGGCCCACGCCCGTACGCGTGGCGGCCGTCCGTCCGCGTGGTGGCCGTCCCTGCGCGTGGTGGCCGTCCTTGTACGTGGCGGCCGTCCCTGCGCGTGGTCGCCGCCCTTACACGTGGCGGCCGTCCGTCCGCGTGGTCGCCGTCCATCCGCGTGGCGGCCATCCATCCGCGTGGCGGCCTGAGCGGCCCCGCCCGGCGGGACCGGCGGGCCGCCCGACGCGCAAGTGGCCCTGGAGCGCGCCTCTTCCGCAACTATCGATACATTCCCGGCACATCCGGATACTCCCCATACGGGCGACACGAGGGTTATCCACCAGCTACCGGCTACACGCCCGAAAGGCGTGTTGTTGGCAGCATGGCCCCGTGAGCCACTACGCCGAACACGGCCCCGCGTCGCCGCCGCGCCATCGGCCCGCCGTGCGCGGCCCGTCCGCGGCGAGCCACGTGTTCTTCGGCGGGGTCCTCGCCGCCGGTCTGGGGCTCGGGGCCTTCGCCATGGGCGTGCTGGCGTTGTGGATCACCTCCCCGTACCCCGACAGCGGCCCCGCGGACGCGTTGCGCATCGCCGCCGACCTGTGGCTGCTGGCCCACGGGGCGGCCCTGGTGCGGACCGACACGCTGTCCGGCGTGCCCGCGCCGCTCGGGCTGACGCCGCTGCTGTTCGCCGTGGTGCCCTGCACCCTGCTCTACCGTGCCGCCCGGCACGCCCTCGAACCCGCCGAGAGCGCTCCCCCGGACACGCCGGGACCCGCCCCGCGCACGGCGATCACCGCCATGCTGGGCGGCTATCTGCTGGTGGCCGCGGCCGCGGCGCTGTACTCCTGGTCCGCGCCGGTCCGGGTCGCGCCGCTGAGCGCGCTGCTGCACCTGCCGTTGGTCGCGGCGGCGTTCATCGCGGCCGGGGTCTGGACGGCGGCGGGCCTCCCCGCACCACCCGCACCCCTGTTCGTACGCCGGTACGTGCCCTGGGGCGTACGGGCATGGTTCACGCGCTCCCACATGGCCACGGTCGTGCGCGCCGGGGTGTCGGCCACCGGGGTGCTCCTGCTCGGCGGCACCTTGTTGCTGGCCGTCTCGCTGGGTCTGCACACGGGCGCGGCGCGGGACGCCTTCGCCCACCTCGCGACCGGCTGGCACGGCCGGCTCGCGGTGTCCCTGCTGAGCGCGGCGCTGCTGCCCAACGCGGTCGTCTGGGCCGCGGCCTACGGGGTGGGGCCAGGCTTCACGGCCGGCGCGGGCGGTGTGGTCGCCCCGCTTGCGGTGGCGGCCGACCGCCCGCTGCTGCCGCACTTCCCCCTGCTCGCGGCGCTTCCCTCGCCCGGCGAGGCGGGCCCCCTGGGGCTGGCCGGGGCGGTCGCGCTGACCGCCGGGGTCGGGGTCGCGGCCGCGCGGGCCGCCGTACCGCGGCGCACCACGCGGGTGGGGCGCCGTGAGGTCGCGATGATCGCCCTGCTGGCCGCCCTGCTCTGCGGGGTGCTCACCACGGTGCTCGCCTACGCGGCGTCGGGCGCACTCGGCAACGCCGTCCTGGCCGACTTCGGCCCGCCGTGCTGGCGCACGGGCGCGGCCGCCGCGGCGTGGACGGGGGCGCTCGGCGTCCCGGGCGCGCTGGTGGTGCGGTGGCGGCGCGGCGCGGTGCTGCGGGCGCGGGCCAAAGCGGGCACGGACGCGGACGCGGGTGTGCTGACGGGGTGGCGGCGCGTGGGCTACGCCCTGGGGCTGGCGGTGGACGCGGACGAACCGGGGCAGGAGCCGCAGCCGCAGCCGGCGTCACCGGCGCCCCCGCACGACCCCGAGGCACAGCGGCACCCCCGGGAGCCGCGCCACCCGGAGGAGCCCGGCGCGACCGGCACGCAAGGGAACGAGAACGAGGACGCCGGCGAGGACGCCGGCGAGGACGAGGCCGGGCGCGAGGCCGGGGGCGACGACGAGCGGCCGCGGTCGTGGTGGCGGGGCGTGGCGGCCTGGTACGGCTTCGGGCCGAGCGAGCCTCCGCCGCCGGAGGTGGCGTACGAACCGGAGATGCTTCCGCTGCTGCCGACGCTGGGCGCCGGGCAGCCACCCGAGGCCGCGCCGCCGGCTCCGGCGCGCCATCCCTGGTGGAAGCCCCGCCGCAAGGACCCCGAGGCCCAGGAACCCGGGCCCCGGGACCCTGGTGCCCCGGACCCGGCCGCCGTCTCCGCCCCGGCCTGGCACGACACGGGCTCCCGCCAGGTCCGCTGGGCGGCCCTCAAGGACTCCGGTGCCCGGCTGGCCCCGGAGCTGGACGCCCCCGGCGCGAAGCCCTCGGCGCCGGAAGGGGACTGACGGCACCACCGCGGACTGCCGAGCCCCGGGCACGCCTCGCCCCGGCTCGCTCGCTTTCGCGGGCCGCTCGCCCGCCCCGCCAGTCGACGCGTGTGGGTGGTGAAGCCGGTCGGTGTGAGCCGTCGCCATCCCGCTCGTGGTGCCTGCGGGCCCGGCTCCGCAGAGGCCGGTTCGCTGACGGGAGAGCCGGCTGCTCACGCCGCCAGCGCCCGCGCTGCCCACGCGCGCGGTGATGGTGCCTCGGCTCGGCCCGGCCGGGGTCACCCCGCCCGTGGTGCCGGTGGGGCCGGCCAAGCTAGGGCCGCCGGCTCGCCCGCTCGGGCCGCTTGCTCGCCCCGCCACCGGCCACGCTGCCCCCGCGCGCGGTCATGGCGCCTCGGCTCGGCCCGGCCCGGGGTCACCCCGCCTGTGGTGCCGGTGGGACGGGCCAAGCTAGGGCCGTCGGCTCGCTCGCTCGGGCCGCTTGCTCGCCCTGCCAGCGCCGCGCTGCCCCCGCACGCGCTCACGGAGCCGCTCGGCTCACCCCAGCCGGCACCGTCCCGCCCCGCAGCCGACCGCCCCCGCCGCCCCGTCTCAGTCCTGCGACCCCAGCAGCGGGCGCAGTTGCTTCGGGAGGTGGTTCTCGCAGGACTGGAGGGACGTCTGGGTGAGGGCGTCGTCGACGCAGGTGTAGTAGTCGCGGTAGACGAGGTGCACGGTGAAGGTCGCTGCCACGATGGCCAGGGCCAGGCCGCCGGTGACCAGGCCGCTGACGGCCGCCGTGGTCTGGGGGCGGAAGCCGCCCGCCGTGGGCGCCGGGGCCGGGGTGTCCGGGTCGCGGGGCTTGGACTTGGCGCGCAGGGCGCTGATGCCCCAGTAGACGGAGAGGGCGCCGAGGAGCAGCGCCACCTGCGGGATGCTGAAGAGCGCGAAGAAGAAGCCCCACATGCCGGCGAGGAGCGCGTAACGGGCGCGCCGCTGTGCGGGGTCCGTCGGGTCCCAGCGCAGGCCGCCGCCCGGGCCGCCTCCGGACGGGTTGGGGCCCCCGGGGCCGCCTCCCTGGCCGCCGAAACCGCCGTCCTGCCGTCCCGGCTGGCGGTTGCTCCACTGGCTGCCCCACGCGGGGGGCTGCTGGCCGGAGCCGCCCTCGCCGTCTCCGTCGCCGTCCCCGGCGGGGGGCTGCGGTTGGCGCGGCTGCCAGGGCCGGTCGGGCCGGCCCTCGGGCGGCGCCGCGAAGGGGTTGTCCCGCTGGTCCTCCGAGCCCGTGGCGTTCGACGGCGGCGACTGGCGTCCGCGCAGCGCGATGGCGGCGGGCAGCGGAGGGCGGTGAGCCGCGTGGCGGCGTCGGTCCGGCATGTGGAGTGTTTCTTCCCCTTGTGGCGTCGTCCTGCACATCGAGCCTACGGCGACGCGCCCGGTTTCCCGTGTCGCCGGCCGGCCCGGTCCGACGCTACCCGCCGAGCACGCCCCCGTCCCGTGGGGGCCGTTCGGTGTGCCGGTATCGTTGCTGGCGGTCGACGGCTTCGTAGAGTCCCCCGTATTCGGCGAACCCTTCGGCCTGTACGAACCTACGAAGATTGACCCACGAAGTGTGACCGGCGAACCGTGGCCGACCCGACCGGTCGGCCGGCCGCGCTCACCACCGCACCAGACCGCGAGAAAGGGCCTTAACCGTGGAGGCGCCGAACCGCCCCGCCCGCATCGTCGTGCTCGTCTCCGGTTCCGGCACGAACCTGCAGGCCCTGCTCGACGCCATCGCCGCCGACCCCGATGGCTACGGCGCCCGCGTCGTCGCCGTGGGTGCCGACCGCGACGGCATCGCCGGGCTCGAGCGCGCCGGCCGCGCCGGGCTGCCCACCTTCGTCTGCCGCGTGCAGGACCACGCCTCGCGCGGGGCCTGGGACCAGGCGCTGGCCGAGGCGACGGCGGCGTACGAGCCGGACCTCGTCGTCTCGGCAGGCTTCATGAAGATCGTGGGCAAGGAGTTCCTCGCCCGGTTCGGGGGGCGGCTCGTCAACACGCACCCCGCCCTGCTCCCCAGCTTTCCCGGCGCCCACGGCGTGCGCGACGCGCTCGCGTACGGCGTGAAGGTGACCGGGTGCACCGTGCACCTCGTCGACGAGGGCGTCGACACCGGCCCGATCATCGCCCAGGGCGTCGTCGAGATCCGGGACGAGGACGACGAATCCGCGCTGCACGAGCGGATCAAGGAAGTCGAGCGCACGCTGCTCGTCGATGTCGTGGGGCGCATGGCCCGCAACGGCTACCGCATAGAGGGACGAAAGGTAAGGATCCCGTGACCGCCGAAGGTACGACGACCACCGAGGACACCCAGCGGCCCATCCGCCGCGCGCTGGTCAGCGTCTACGACAAGACGGGCCTGGAAGAGCTGGCCCACGGGCTGCACGCGGCCGGCGTCGAGCTCGTCTCGACCGGCTCGACGGCCGGCCGGATCGCGGCTGCGGGCGTCCCCGTCACCAAGGTCGAGGAACTGACCGGTTTCCCCGAGTGCCTGGACGGCCGGGTCAAGACGCTGCACCCGCGCGTCCACGCCGGCATCCTCGCCGACCAGCGCCTTGAGGCGCACCGCGCCCAGCTGGACGAGCTGGGGGTGCGGCCCTTCGAGCTGGTGGTCGTGAACCTCTACCCGTTCCGCGAGACGGTCGCCTCCGGCGCCTCGCCCGACGAGTGCGTCGAGCAGATCGACATCGGCGGCCCCTCGATGGTCCGCGCCGCCGCCAAGAACCACCCCTCGGTCGCGGTGGTCGTCAACCCCGGCCGTTACGACGACGTCCTCAAGGCCGTCACCGACGGCGGCTTCGACCTCGCCGCCCGCAAGCGCCTGGCCGCCGAGGCGTTCCAGCACACGGCCGCCTACGACGCGGCCGTGGCCAACTGGTTCGCGGAGGGTTACGGCGCGGACGAGGGCCCGTGGCCCGACTTCATCGGGGCCTCCTACACCCGCAAGCAGGTTCTGCGCTACGGCGAGAACCCGCACCAGTCCGCCGCGCTCTACCTCGACTCCACCGGCACGGGGCTCGCGAACGCCGAGCAGCTGCACGGCAAGGAGATGTCCTACAACAACTACGTGGACACCGACGCGGCCCGCCGCGCCGCCTACGACCACGCCGACCCCTGTGTCGCGATCATCAAGCACGCCAACCCCTGTGGCATCGCGACCGGCGCGGACGTCGCCGAGGCGCACCGCAAGGCGCACGCCTGCGACCCGCTGTCCGCGTTCGGCGGTGTGATCGCCGTGAACCGCCCGGTGTCGGTGGCGATGGCCGAGCAGGTCGCCGAGATCTTCACCGAGGTCGTCGTCGCGCCGGACTACGAGGCCGGCGCCGTCGAGGTACTGGCCCGGAAGAAGAACATCCGGGTGCTGCGCTGCGCCGACGCGCCCGCGGCGCACGGCGAGTCCCGGCCCGTCGAGGGCGGTCTGCTGGTCCAGGCCAAGGACCGCCTCCAGGCCGAGGGCGACGACCCGGCCAACTGGACGCTCGCCTCGGGTGAGCCCCTGCCCGCGGCGGAGCTGGCCGAGCTGGCCTTCGCGTGGCGGGCGTGCCGCGCCGTGAAGTCCAACGCCATCCTGCTGGCCAAGGACGGCGCGACCGTCGGCGTCGGCATGGGCCAGGTCAACCGCGTGGACTCCGCCAAGCTGGCCGTCCAGCGCGCCGGCGAGGAGCGCGCCCGCGGCTCGTACGCGGCCTCCGACGCGTTCTTCCCCTTCCCCGACGGCCTGGAGGTGCTGCTGGCCGCGGGCGTCAAGGCGGTGGCCCAGCCCGGCGGTTCCGTCCGCGACGAGCAGGTGGTGGAGGCCGCGAAGGCAGCGGGCGTGACCATGTACTTCACGGGCACGCGCCACTTCTTCCACTGACCGGTCCGGCCGTACGGGTACGCGCGCGTGCCGCGTCCGTACGGCCGTACGCCCACGTGTCCGGCGATCTGGCCGGACCGTGGGCGGTTCGCACCCCACGCAAAGGCACACCGCGGACCCGACCTGAGTGGAAGGCGGGCCGCACGATCCGGGAGGATGGCCCCCATGACCGCCAAGATTCTCGATGGCAAGGCCACCGCGGCCGCGATCAAGTCCGAACTGACCGTCCGTGTGGAGGCCCTGAAGGCCAAGGGCGTCACGCCCGGCCTGGGCACGCTCCTGGTGGGCGACGACCCCGGTAGCAAGTGGTACGTCGCCGGCAAGCACCGCGACTGCGCCGAGGTCGGCATCGGCTCGATCCAGCGCGAGCTGCCCGCCACCGCCACCCAGGAGGAGATCGAGGCGGTCGTCCGCGAGCTCAACGAGAACCCCGACTGCACGGGCTACATCGTCCAGCTCCCGCTTCCCAAGGGCATCGACACCAACCGCGTCCTGGAGCTGATGGACCCGGCCAAGGACGCCGACGGCCTGCACCCGATGAGCCTGGGCCGCCTGGTGCTCAACGAGACCGGCCCACTGCCCTGCACCCCCAACGGGATCATC
This sequence comes from Streptomyces cinnamoneus, assembly GCF_002939475.1. Lineage (NCBI taxonomy): Bacteria > Bacillati > Actinomycetota > Actinomycetes > Kitasatosporales > Streptomycetaceae > Streptomyces > Streptomyces cinnamoneus. The sequence goes on from NZ_PKFQ01000001.1 coordinate 4,187,491, forward strand.
GAGCTGCTGCGCCGCCACGACGTGGAGCTCAACGGCGCGCACGTCGTCGTCGTGGGCCGCGGCATCACCGTGGGCCGCTCGATCGGCCTGCTGCTGACCCGCAGGACCGAGAACGCCACGGTCACCCTCTGCCACACCGGCACCCGTGACCTGTCCGAGCAGCTGCGCCGTGCGGACATCATCGTCGCGGCGGCGGGCGTCGGCCACCTGATCAAGCCCGAGGACGTCAAGCCGGGCGCGGCGGTCCTCGACGTGGGCGTCAGCCGGGACGGCGAAGGCAAGATCATGGGCGACGTGGACCCCGCGGTGGCAGGCGTCGCCGGCTGGGTCTCGCCCAACCCGGGCGGTGTCGGCCCGATGACCAGGGCGCTGCTCCTGGTCAACGTGGTGGAGGCCGCGGAGCGCGCAGCCGGCGGTGGCGATGCGGGCTGAGCCGGGCGCGCCGCGGCCCGGGAACGGGGCCGGAGCGAAGCGCGGGCAGGACGCCGGGCCGGCCGGCCCGGACGCCGAGAACGGCGCAAGCGCTGAGCAGGGCGCAAGCGCCGAGAAGGGCGCAGGAACCCCCGGCGGCGCCAGCGGGCCGGCCGGCAAGAACGGCGTGAGCGGCGAGAACGGCGCGGGCGCGACGGAGGGCACCGGGAAGGCGGCCGGCGAGAACGGCGCGGCAGTCACCGGCGAGACGGCCGAAGGTGCGGCCGGCGCGAACGGCGTCAGCGCCAAGAACGGCGTCAGCGCCAAGAGCAGCGCTGGTGCCAAGAACGGCGTCGGCGCCGAGGCCGGAGCGGGCGTGACGGAGGGCACCGGCGACGCAGCCGACGCCCCCGCCGTCGGCAAGTCCTCCCGGAGGCCTCCCCGGGTCACCCGGGACACGGCCCGCCCCGAGGGCGGCGGGCGCGCCGCGCCCGGTGGCGCGCCGGCGCCCGCGCGCCAGTGGCCGCTGCTGGCGGTCTTCGGCGCCACGGGCCTCGGCCTGCTGATCGTCGCGTTCGACGCCTTCCGGGTGGGCACGCTCCTGATCGGGCTGGCCATGCTCGGGGGCGCGGCGCTGCGCTGGGCCCTGCCGTCCGTGGGCATGCTCGCCGTGCGCTCGCGCTTCACGGACATCGCCACGTACGGCGGTCTGGGAGTGGCGATCGTCCTGCTGGCCCTGATGGCTCAGCCGCACGCGTGGCTGAAGCTGCCGTTCCTGGAGGACGTGCTGCACTTCACCGTCCGGTAGGGCAAGGTGCGTTCCGTGGGGTCGTCCGCGGGGCCGGCCCCAGAAATATCTTGATGTCGAGACACTTCCTCAGTATCTTGACGTCAAGATATTCCTTTCCCCGTGCCTTCGGGCGCCTTGGCGTGCCCGGGGTGCGGGGGAGGGGGCCCGTCTCCCGACGGGGGACCACGCTGCGCGAGAGGGACGTACCGGCTCATGACCAAGATCAAGGTTGCCCATCCCGTCGTCGAGCTCGACGGCGACGAGATGACCCGCATCATCTGGCAGTTCATCAAGGACCGGCTGATCCTGCCGTACCTCGACGTCGAGCTGAAGTACTTCGACCTGGGCATCGAGCACCGCGACGCCACCAACGACCAGGTGACGGTCGACGCCGCCAACGCCATCAAGCAGTACGGCGTCGGGGTGAAGTGCGCGACGATCACGCCCGACGAGGCGCGGGTCGAGGAGTTCGGCCTCAAGGCGATGTACCGCTCGCCCAACGGCACCATCCGCAACATCCTCGGCGGTGTGATCTTCCGCGAGCCGATCATCATGGGCAACGTGCCGCGCCTGGTGCCGGGCTGGACGAAGCCGATCGTCGTCGGCCGTCACGCCTTCGGCGACCAGTACCGCGCGACCGACCTGAAGGTCCCCGGTGAGGGCACGCTCACCATGACGTTCACCCCGAAGGACGGTTCCGAACCGATCGAGCTCGAGGTCTACGAGTTCCCGGGCGCCGGCGTCGCGCTGTCGATGTACAACCTGGACGAGTCCATCCGCGACTTCGCGCGCGCCTCGTTCCGCTACGGCCTGGACCGCGGCTTCCCGGTCTACATGTCCACCAAGAACACGATCCTCAAGAAGTACGACGGCCGGTTCAAGGACGTCTTCCAGGAGGTCTTCGACGCCGAGTTCCGCACGGAGTTCGAGGCCGCGGGGCTGACCTACGAGCACCGCCTGATCGACGACATGGTCGCCTCGGCGCTGAAGTGGGAGGGCGGGTACGTCTGGGCCTGCAAGAACTACGACGGCGACGTCCAGTCCGACATCGTCGCGCAGGGCTTCGGCTCGCTGGGCCTGATGACGTCGGTCCTGATGTCGCCCGACGGTCGCACGATCGAGGCCGAGGCGGCGCACGGCACGGTCACCCGCCACTACCGCCAGCACCAGCTGGGCAAGCCGACCTCCACCAACCCGATCGCCTCGATCTTCGCCTGGACCCGCGGCCTGGCCCACCGCGGCAAGCTGGACGGCACCCCCGAGGTCACCCGGTTCGCGGAGACCCTGGAGCGGGTCTGCGTCGAGACCGTCGAAGGCGGCCAGATGACCAAGGACCTGGCCGTTCTGATCTCCCCCGAGCAGCCGTGGCTCACGACCGAGCAGTTCCTGGCGGCCCTTGATCAGAACCTCCGGACGAAGCTGGCGGTGTGAGCCGTCGTTTCGCGCGTTACGAGCCCTTTGCGCCTCTCTCGGCGTATCCCCGCGCGGGACCGGGTAGGAAGGCGGGTGGAGGAGAGCCGGTGGCCGGTCCTCCACCCCCGTGGGAGGACCGGCCGCCGCTCACCCCTTGAGGATCATGATCGCGTCAGACCGGATCAAGGTCCGCCGTTCCCTTGTGGCGCGGAAGTGACCGTTTCGGCACCAGGTCCCCGTTCCGCATCAAATGGCCCGGGCGTGTCACCGTACGGTGACACGCCGGCCTCGGGCGGGTGGCCCCGGCGTGCCCCAGGGGCGTGCGCCCTGTCGGCCTGATCAACCCCAAGTGCCACCGTGCGCCGCCCCGTTGGGAACTGACATGCTGGTTTCGGGCATCCCCGTGGGTGGCCGGGAGCAAAGTTATGGGGAGCGGGTGCCGGGACGGGCGGCGGGGAGCGAGGCCACGGGGCCGCCCAGTGACACGGGGAAGACGACCGTACGGACCGGGGGACAGGGGAGGGCAATGCCTCGCTGGAGGGCGCTACCAGAAGAACTCGACCCGCAGGTACGCGAGTTCGCCGAACAGTTGCGCAGACTCGTCGAGCGCAGCGGGCTCAGCATCGCCGCCGTCGCGGACCGCACCGGCTACAGCAAGACCTCGTGGGAGCGGTATCTGAACGGTCGTCTGCTGCCGCCTCGGGGGGCCGCTGAGGCCCTCGCCGAGGTGACCGGCACGGACGTCGGCCACCTGGGCACGCTGTGGGAGCTGGCCGAGCGGTCCTGGAGCCGCTCGGAGCTGCGGCACGACGTGACGATGGAGGCCATCCGCGTCGCCGAGGCCCGGGCGGCGCTGGGCGAGTTCGGCCCGTCGCGGGAGGAGGGCGACGGCGCCGGCGCCGCCGAGGGCAAGGCCAAGGCGAAGGTGAAGGTCAAGGTCCGCCCGGCGCCGCGCCCCGAGAATCGCCCGCCGCAGGAGGACCCGCTCGCGGGGCTGCCCGGTCCGGGGGAGTCGCCCGACGTCAGGGCGCAGGCCGTGCCCGTGAAGGCCCGGCGGGCACCGCTCCGGCCCCGGCGCCACGCGGTGCTCTTCACGGTGGGGGCCGTGGGCGCCCTCTTCGTGGTCGCCGCCGCCGTGCTGCTGCTCGGCGCCGAGGACGGCCCCAAGGCAGCGACCGGCACGGTGGCCACGCCCAGCGTGAGCAGTGCCCCCGGGATGCCCGCCGGGGTGAAGTGCACGGGCGGCGACTGCACGGGCCAGGACCCCGAGACGATGGGCTGCGGCGGCAAGCACGCGACGACGGCCGGCTCGGCCACGGTCGGCACGTCCTATCTGGAGGTGCGCTACAGCAGGGTCTGCGGCGCCGCCTGGGCCCGCATCACCCAGGCCGTGCCCGGGGACACCCTGCGCATAAGCGACACGGGTGGGCAGGCCCGCACGGAGAGCGGCAAGGTCGACCGGGGCGCCGACGCGCACACCCGCATGATCGCCGTCACGGACTCCGGGCAGGCCTCCGCGTGCGCGTCCCTGATGTCCGGCCGCAAGGGGTGCACGGTGCCGCGCGCGGCGTCCGAACAGCCGTCGGAGTCGGCGGGGGCGGCCGGGGCGGCGGAGCCGGGGCCGACGGGTTGAGCCGGGCGGAGGGGGCAGGGGGCTGACCCGGGCGGAAGCGCAGGAGGTTGACCCGGACGGAGGGGCCGGCGGACGGCGAGGAGACGGGCGGTAAGACCGTGGGAAGCCCCGCGGGACGGCCGCGGGCGGGCGGCGAAGGGGCGGACGGTGAGCCGTCCCACACCGGGTCGGACGTACAGCGGGGGCGCGGTCGGATAGCCTGACGCCGGATCTCTTGACACCGAGAGATCAGCACCTTGGGCAGGGACACCCACCGCCAGTTCGCAGCAGGAGACCGCCATGACCCGCACTCCCGTCAATGTCACCGTCACCGGCGCGGCCGGCCAGATCGGCTACGCGCTGCTCTTCCGCATCGCCTCCGGTCACCTCCTCGGCGCGGACGTGCCGGTCAAGCTGCGTCTGCTGGAGATCCCCCAGGGCCTGAAGGCCGCCGAGGGCACCGCGATGGAGCTGGACGACTGCGCGTTCCCGCTGCTGCGCGGCATCGAGATCACCGACGACCCGAACGTGGCCTTCGACGGCGCGAACGTCGGCCTCCTCGTCGGCGCCCGCCCCCGCACCAAGGGCATGGAGCGCGGCGACCTGCTGGAGGCCAACGGCGGCATCTTCAAGCCGCAGGGCAAGGCCATCAACGACCACGCCGCGGACGACGTCAAGATCCTCGTCGTCGGCAACCCGGCCAACACCAACGCCCTCATCGCCCAGGCCGCGGCGCCGGACGTGCCGGCCGAGCGCTTCACCGCGATGACCCGCCTGGACCACAACCGCGCCATCTCGCAGCTGGCGAAGAAGACCGGCGTCGCCGTCTCCGAGATCAAGAAGCTGACGATCTGGGGCAACCACTCGGCCACCCAGTACCCGGACATCTTCCACGCCGAGGTCGCCGGCAAGAACGCCGCCGAGGTCGTGAACGACGAGCAGTGGCTCGCGGACACCTTCATCCCGACCGTCGCCAAGCGCGGCGCCGCCATCATCGAGGCCCGTGGCGCCTCCTCGGCCGCCTCCGCCGCGAACGCCGCCATCGACCACGTCCACACCTGGGTCAACGGCACCGCCGAGGGCGACTGGACCTCCATGGGCATCCCGTCGGACGGCTCCTACGGCGTCCCGGAGGGCCTCATCTCCTCCTTCCCGGTCACCGTCAAGGACGGCAAGTACGAGATCGTCCAGGGCCTGGAGATCAACGACTTCTCGCGCGCCCGCATCGACGCTTCCGTCAAGGAGCTCGAGGAGGAGCGCGAGGCGGTCCGCGGTCTGGGCCTCATCTGATCCGGCCCCCCGGCCGGGTCGACTGACCCCGCACGCGAAAGGCCCCCGGCAGCCGTCTGGCTGCCGGGGGCCTTTCGCGTGGGGTCAGGGCGCCTCAGCTCAGGACGAGGGTGGCCGCCAGGGCCGGGCCGAGGGCGCCGCCGAGCTGGTAGCAGAGGACGAAGAGGCCGATCGCCGTGGGGCTCTGGCCGGCTGGCGCGGCCTTGGCCACGCGGACGGACAGGACCGCGTTGCCGCTGGTGGAGACGAAGACGGCGACGGTGGCGGCCAGCAGGAGCAGCGGGGCCCGGTCGGCGAGGGCCGCGGTGAGCGGGGCGAGGGCGCCCAGCGCGGCCAGCAGGGCGAGGACCCTGCGGTGGCCCAGCCGGCCCGAGGCGGCGGCCAGCAGCCAGGACAGGGCGGCGCCGGCGAGGAGGGCGAGGAGCTGGCCGGTCCCGACGGCGCCGGTGCTCCAGTCCGTACGGCGGGCGATCAGCCGGGGGAGGCTGAAGAGCAGGGCGAAGTACGACGTCGAGACGGTGCAGGCGAACAGCGCGGACGTGAGGAAGGTGCGCGAGCGCAGCAGGGCGGCCGGGACGAAGCCCTCGGGGCGGCGCCGCACGTGGACGGCCAGCAGGGCCGCGACGACGACGGCGGCGCCGGCGGCCGCGAGCGGGACGGTGGGCAGCAGGACCAGCGCCGAGACGAGGGCCACCACGAGCGAGGCACCCCGGGGGTCGAACGCCGCGCCGGGGGCGGTGGAGGTGCCCTCGGCGCGCCGCCAGACGGCGGGCACCGCGAAGAGGGCCACCGCCGACAGGGCGAGGGCGAGCCGCCCGGAGACCGCCCCGGCGAGCAGCGAGCCGAGCAGGGGGCCGGACGCGCCGAGCATGCCGAAGCCGGCCGTGATGACGCCCATGCGGCGGGCCGACCCGGCGAGGTTCATCGCCACGGCCACCAGCCCGGCACCGCCGAGGGCCTGCCCGGCCCGTCCGACGAGCGCGAGCGGCAGCCAGGGCGCGAGCGTGACCAGCAGGGTGCCGGCCGCCACGAGCGCACTTCCCGTCAGGAGCACCGGCCGCGCCCCGCGTTGCCGCAGGAGCGCCGCGAACAGCGGGGTGCCGACGGTCATCGCCCAGGCGAAGCTCGTGACCAGCCAGGTGGCGGTGGTCTGCGCGACGCCCAGCGAGCGGGCGAGGTCGCCCATGATCAGCACGGGTGCGTTGGCGCCCATGGCGATGGGCGCGGCGAGCACGGCCAGCCAGCCGACGGGGACCTGGCGCCGCGCCGCCGGCCCGGCGGGCGTGACCGGGGCGGCGGTGACGGAGGTGGTGGGCACGACGGAGGCCGTGGACATGCTGCGGTCACATCCATTCAAGGTTGATTATTTCAACGTTGAGATAAAACCACCGTTGGTCGTTGAACGTCAACTGTCTTAAGGTTGAGATGTTCAACGTCCAGAGACCTGGGACGTCCAACAACCCCCGAGGAGCGTGATGAGCGGCGACGCCGTGGACGAGATCATCGGTCTGTGGGCCGAGGAGCGCCCCGACCTGGCCGAGCGGCTCTGGCCGGTCCAGGTGCTGGGCCGCCTGCAGCGGCTCGGCGTCACCCTGGACAGGGAGTTCCGCGCCTTCGCCGCCGCGCGCGGCCTGGAGCTCGGCGAGTTCGACGTCCTGAACACCCTGCGACGCTCGGGCCCCCCGTACGAGCTGACGGCCGGCGACCTCAAGCGGGCCGCCATGGTGACGTCGGGCGCGATCACCAACCGCATCGACCGCGTCGAGGCGAAGGGGCTGGTCGAACGGGTCCGCGAGGCGGCGGACCGGCGGGTCGTGAAGATCCGCCTCACCGAGCGGGGCCGCGAGATCACGCAGGCGTTCATGGACGACCACCTGGTCAACGAGGCCCGCATGCTGAAGGACTTCGACCGCGCCGAATGCGACGAGCTCTCCGCCCTGCTGCGCCGCCTCCTCGTCTCCTTCGGGGACACCACGATCCGGTAACCGTCGGCTACGCACGGGGTCCCAGGAGCCTTCCGTGGCCTATTCTGATGTCTTCCGAAAGTGCGTCAACTCATGTAATGCGACCATGAGTTCGACGGATCGGGGGAACCAGAATGAGTCACTCCGTGCCCCAGGACTCCCCGACAGAGGCCACCCGGTTACTCTGCGCGGGGACCTACCTCGACATCGAGTTCCGCCGCCGGGTCATCGAAGAGCTGGTGGAACACGCCGAAAGACCCGTCGCGCCCTCCCTGGGCGTGGACGCCGTGCCGGTGCTCACCCACGCACTGCGTGCCCGCGGGCAGGACACCCTGACCGCTCTGATCATGCTCGCCCTCTGGGTGGGCTTCATCTCCGTCGACGTCGCCTCCACCCCCGAAGGGGCCGAGGCGCCCGTGCCCATCTGGTCGACCGCCTACGCGGTGGTGTGCTTCATGCACTGGACCGCGCAGGCCGCCGCCGGGCGCGGTTCGTCCGTGTACGTCGTCGACAAGAGCACCCTGCGCCAGGCCCTCAAGGGCAGCGGCGGGCTGCGGGCGCTGCGCGTGCTGCTGCCCGTGGGGCCGCCGCTGCTGGCCATCGCGTACTGGGTGTTCACCTTCTGGGCGCTGAGCCAGGGGGCCGACAACTGGGTCGGCATCATCTTCCCGCTGCTGCTGGTGCTGCCCGTGTGGATGCACCGGGCGCGCGTGGCGGCGGTCATGCGCACGGAGCTGAGCCGTGAGGCGTTCCGCCGCCGGCCCCGGGCGTATCCCTCCTCGTCGTACCACCGCAGGATCGCCCAGGCCATCGACCGCGAGCAGTATTCGGGCCTGACCATCTACGACCCGTCCCGGCCGTTCATCGGCATGGGCGTGCCCTACGAGCCGTGGTCGTTCGCCCTCGAACTCAAGCGGCGCAAGGGCGCGGACGGTGCCGACGGGAACGCCCCCGGCACCCCGCCCTTTACCGGGCGCACCGTCGTCGAGCTGATCCGGCCCCGGCTGGAGGCCCTGCGCAAGGCCGCCGCCGAGACCAGCCGGGACCGGCTGAAGGACCTGGAGATCGAGGAGTTCGTCTACCTGCCGGTCGGCCCGCCCCGGCCCAGGGTCGCCTACGACGACCACACCGTCTCCCGGCACCTCGCCGAGTCGGTCAACGAGGGCGGCGAGGCGCGGCGCTACTTCCTGCGCGTGCGCGTGGGCGCCTGGGACGAGCAGGTCGTGGTCTCGGTCCTGGTCAGGGTGCACACCCAGGGCGGGATGCTGGTCCTCGAGGTCGTGCCGCACATCCTCACCCCCGTTCGGCCGGAGTTCCGGGCCGTCGACGTGATCGCGGCGCGCGGCGAGGACGACCTGCTGCGCGACGGCGTGCGGGCCCTGCTGAGCGCCCCCGCCGCCGGCTTCGCCGCGGCGGTGTCCACGATCCGCTCGGCGGTCTCGGGCTTCCGCACCTGGCTCGCCGACCCCCGGCGGGCGGTCCCGGACGGGCCCGCGCACTCGGTGCGGGAGCTGGCCGGCGTGCCGGAGGTCTCGCTGTTCCAGGAGATGGACATCAGCCGCTACGTGAAGACGGTCCAGGACCGGATCGCCAGCGGCGTGCGGGAGGCCCTGCGCTCCCAGGGCTTCGAGACCGACCGGTTCGAGCAGCAGATCGTGCAGATCAGCGAGGGCGGCATCTACATCGGCTCGATGAGCGGCGGCGCGGTGGCCCAGGGCGCCGGCGCCGAGGCCAAGAACCTGACCGGAAGCGGGGGACGATGACGAACGAACGCGAGAAGCCCGGTGGAGGCATCTCCATCGGGTCGATGAGCGGCGGTGCCGTCGGCCAGGGCCCGGGGGCCCGGGCCGAGGACCGTTCCGAGCGCGCGGGGGCGCCCGCCGCGGGCGCCGGCGACCCGGCGGCCGCACCCGTGCCGGCCCCGGACCACGGCGGCATCGCCGTCGGCAGCCTGTCGGGCGGCGCGCTCGCCCAGGGGGACGACGCGGAGGCCGTCGACGCCTCCCGGCGCCTCCTGACCGTGACGCCCGAACTGCTGCACGTCGCCCGGGAGCTGAGGCTCGACCTGCCCCGGCTCACCCGCGCCGAGGGCGACGGCCTCGACGAACTCGACGCGGAACTGGCCGGTCTGGAGGACGACGCGCGGCGCGAGGGCCGTACCCGCCCCGGACGGCTTGCGCGGCTGCGCGCGTTGCTGAGCGACGGCGCCACGGCCGCCGGAGGGCTGGCCTCGGCCGTCGCCCTCGTCCAGTCGATCAGCCAGTTATTGGCGTGAGGCGGCGAGGCACATGAGCTACTGGGACGCGGACCTCCAGAGGTGGGTCGACTCCCCGGACCACGACGACCGCACCGACCACGACGACCGCGACGATCACCGCACGTCCGGGCCGTACCCGCCCGGGCCGGGCGCCACCCTCCACGTCGCCCCCGACATCACCCCCATCCCCCACCCGTCGTTCCCCGACGACCCGCCGGCCGGCCCCTCCCACGCGAGGATCCTCGCCGGCGTCCTGGTCGGGGCGGTCCTGGCCGGCGGGCTCGGCACCGGGATCTGGGCGCTCGTGCGGGACGACGGCGACGGCGACGGGACGACCGGCCACGACGACGTCCTCCCCGGGGTGAGCGCCTCGGTGACCCCCGGCCCGACGGACCTCTACGGCGCCTCCGCCGGCACGGCCGGAGGGGGAGGCGGAGGCTTCACCCCCGGCCCGGGCCCGGCGCCGACGACCGCCCCCACCACGGCCGGCACCTTCGGCGACCCGGCCGTCCCGGCCGGCTTCCGGCGGGTCACGGACCCGGCGGGGTACCGGCTGGCCGTGCCCCTGGGGTGGCAGCGCAGGACCGAGCGGGAGAGCGTCTTCTACGAGTCCTCCGACGGCAGGAGCCTGATCCAGGTCTTCGTCCTGAACCCGCCGAGGGCGACGCCGTACGACTCCCTGGCCGAATCCGAGACGTACGTCTCCCAGTACAGGGGGTATCAGAAGAGCAGGCTCACCCACGCCGCCGGCCCGGGTGACCCGGCCGAGCTGGAGTACACCTACGTCCAGGCGGACTCCACCCGGCGGCACTCGCTGATCCACGCCTACACCGCTCCCGACGGCAGGCAGTACGCCCTGCTGGTCGCCGGGCCGGAGAGCGGCTGGACGGCGATGCTCCAGGTCCAGCGGGCGCTGGTGAGCACGTTCTGCCCGCTGGGGTACTGCACGACGTCCTGATCGTCACCCGGCACGGCCGGGGGAAACCGGCGACTCAGAGTGACTCAGGTCACTCTTTGTGAAGAAGGAGGCATAGGTTTCCCCCTTCTGGTTAGGGGCGTCCCGTTGCCGGTCCGGCCGTCGTGCCGTCCGGTGACGGGAATGTTCAGAACCGGAAGGCAGAGAGTGATGTCGTCAGTCGAGACCATCCACGTCGACGGGGTGTGGCGGGCCGCCACGTCCGGCGCTCAGCGGGAGGTGCTCGACCCCGCGGACGCCACGGTCCTCGCGGTCGTGGCCGAGGGCGGTGCGGACGACACCGACGCCGCCGTGGCCGCCGCCAGCCGCGCGTTCGACGGCGGCGCCGGCGTCTGGCCGCGCACCTCCGTGGCCGAGCGGGCCGCGCTGCTGCGGCGCGTGGCCGAACTGCTGCAGCGCGACCGCGAGGAGATCGCGCTGATCGAGAGCCGCGACACCGGCAAGACCCTCGAAGAGGGCCGCATCGACGTCGACTGCGTGAGCGATGCCTTCCGTTACTTCGCCGACCTGGTGGTCGGCGAGGGCGCCGGGCGCGTCGTCGACGCGGGCTCCGACACCGTCCACAGCGTGGTCGTGCACGAGCCCGTCGGCGTCTGCGCGATGATCACGCCCTGGAACTATCCCCTTCTGCAGGCCAGCTGGAAGATCGCCCCGGCCCTGGCCGCGGGCAACACCTTCGTCATCAAGCCCAGCGAGGTCACCCCGCTGTCCACCGTCCACCTCGTGCGGCTGCTCGCCGAGGCCGGACTGCCCGACGGCGTGGCCAACATCGTCACCGGCGCCGGCGACCCCGTCGGCGCCCGCCTCGCCGAGCACCCCGACGTGGACCTGGTCTCCTTCACCGGCGGCCTCACCAGCGGCGTCAAGGTCGCCCAGGCCGCGGCGCCCAGCGTGAAGAAGGTGGCCCTCGAACTCGGCGGCAAGAACCCCAACGTCGTCTTCGCCGACGCCTGCGCCACGGACGAGGACTTCGACACCGCGGTCGACCAGGCCCTCAACGCCGCCTTCATCCACAGCGGCCAGGTCTGCTCCGCGGGCTCCCGGCTCATCATCGAGGAGTCGGTGCGCGACCGGTTCGTCTCCGAACTCGCCCGCCGTGCCGAGCGGATCAAGCTCGGCCGCGGCACCGAGAAGGGCGTCGAGTGCGGCCCGCTCGTCTCCGCCGAGCAGCTCGCCAAGACCGAGGCGTACGTCGCCTCCGCCCTCGCCGAGGGCGCGGCCCTGCGCTGCGGCGGCCGCCGCCCGGCGCCCGCCCCCGGCCGCCCGGAGACCGGCTACTTCTACGCGCCGACGGTCCTGGACCTGTGCCACGGCGCCATGCGGGTCGTCCGCGAGGAGACCTTCGGGCCGATCCTCACCGTCGAGACGTTCCACACCGAGGACGAGGCGGTGGCCCTGGCCAACGACACCGAGTACGGGCTCGCCGGCGCGGTATGGACCAAGGACGCGGGCCGGGCCCGCCGCGTGGCAGGGCGGATGCGCCACGGCACGGTCTGGATCAACGACTTCCACCCCTACCTGCCGCAGGCGGAGTGGGGCGGATTCGGCAAGTCCGGCACCGGCCGCGAACTGGGCCCCACGGGGCTCGCCGAATACCGGGAGACCAAGCACGTCTACCAGAACCTCGCCCCGGCCCCCGTGCGCTGGTTCGCCGGCTGACCCGCCACCGACGCGAAGCACCGTGCCGCAGAAGGAGTTCACCCCCATCATGCCCGTCTACGACTACGTCGTCATCGGCGGCGGTACCGCCGGTTCCGTCATCGCCTCCCGCCTCACCGAGGACCCCGGCGTCACCGTCGCCGTCATCGAGGGCGGCCCCACGGACGTCGACCGCGAGGACGTCCTCACCCTGCGCCGCTGGCTCGGCCTGCTCGGCGGAGAGCTCGACTATGACTACCCGACCACCGAGCAGCCGCGCGGCAACTCCCACATCCGCCACAGCCGCGCCCGCGTGCTCGGCGGCTGCTCCTCGCACAACACCCTGATCTCCTTCAAGCCGCTGCCCGGCGACTGGGACGAGTGGGCCGCGGCCGGCGCCGAGGGCTGGGACGCGGAGTCGATGGACCCGTACTTCACCCGGCTGCGCAACAACATCGTCGCGGTGGACGAGAAGGACCGCAACGCCATCGCCCGCGACTTCGTCGAGGCCGCCCGCGCGGCCACGGACGTGCCGCGCGTGGAGGGCTTCAACAAGCAGCCCTTCCACGAGGGCGTCGGCTTCTTCGACCTCGCCTACCACCCCGAGAACAACAAGCGCTCCTCCGCCTCGGTCGCCTACCTCCACCCCTTCCTCGACCGCCCCAACCTCCACCTCATGCTGGAGACCTGGGCGCACCGGCTGGAGCTGGCGGGCACGCGCGCCAAGGGCGTGCACGTGCGCACCAAGGACGGCGAGGAGGTCTACGTCGAGGCCGCCCGCGAGGTGCTGGTCTGCGCCGGCGCCGTCGACACCCCGCGGCTGCTGCTGCACTCCGGCATCGGCCCCAAGGCCGACCTGGAGGCGCTCGGCATCCCCGTGGTCCACGACCTCCCGGGCGTCGGCGAGAACCTGCTCGACCACCCCGAGTCGGTCATCGTGTGGGAGACGGACGGGCCGATCCCCGAGAACTCGGCGATGGACTCGGACGCGGGCCTCTTCGTGCGCCGCGACCCGGCCTCGAACGGCCCGGACCTGATGTTCCACTTCTACCAGATCCCCTTCACCGACAACCCCGAGCGCCTCGGCTACGAGAAGCCCGAGCACGGCGTGTCGATGACCCCCAACATCCCCAAGCCCCGCAGCCGCGGCCGCCTGTACCTGACCAGCGCCGACCCGGCCGTCAAGCCCGCCCTCGACTTCCGCTACTTCACGGACGAGGAGGACTACGACGCCCGTACGCTCGTCGACGGCATCCGCATCGCCCGCGAGATCGCGAAGACCGAGCCGCTGGCCGGCTGGCTCAAGCGCGAGGTCTGCCCGGGCCCGGAGATCACCTCCGACGAGGAGATCAGCGCGTACGCGCGCAAGGTGGCCCACACCGTGTACCACCCGGCGGGAACGTGCCGAATGGGCGCCGACGCCGACGAACTAGCCGTCGTGGACCCGCAGTTGCGCATTCGCGGCCTTGACGGTATCCGTATCGCCGACGCGTCGGTCTTTCCGACGATGCCGGCCGTGAACCCGATGATCGGTGTGCTGATGGTGGGGGAGAAGTGCGCCGAACTGCTGGCGAAGGCCGCGACCCTAGGGGGTGAGGCATAACATGCCCACAGTCGATACGCATGACATGACCCCGGACGAGACGAGTCCCGTCTTCTCCGTACGCAACCTGTGGAAGGTCTTCGGCCCCAAGGCCGGGCGCGTGCCCGGCGGCGAACTGGCCGGCCTGTCCCCCGAGGAACTGCGCGAGCGCACCGGCTGCACCGTGGCCGTGCGTGACGTCTCCTTCGACGTCCGCCCCGGCGAGTGCTTCGTCGTCATGGGCCTCTCCGGCTCCGGCAAGTCCACGCTCGTCCGCTGTCTGACCCGCCTCATCGAGCCCACCAGCGGCACCATCGCCATCGACGGCGAGGACGTGTGCGGCATGGACAAGGGCGCCCTCCGCGAGCTGCGCCGGCACCGCGCCGCCATGGTCTTCCAGCACTTCGGGCTGCTCCCGCACCGCACCGTGCTCGACAACGTCGCCTACGGCCTGGAGATCCAGGGCGTCGGCAAGGCCGAACGCCGCTCCAGAGCAGCCGAGATGGTGGAGAAGGTCGGGCTCACCGGCATGGAGGAGCGCCGGCCCGGCCAGCTCTCCGGCGGCCAGCAGCAGCGCGTCGGCCTGGCCCGGGCGCTGGCCGCCGACCCCGAAGTCCTGCTCTTCGACGAGCCGTTCAGCGCCCTCGACCCGCTGATCCGCCGCGACATGCAGGAAGAGGTCGTCCGCCTCAACCGCGACGAGGGCCGCACGATGGTCTTCATCACCCACGACCTCAGCGAGGCCCTGCGCGTCGGCGACCGCATCGCCCTGATGCGCGGCGGCCGCATCGTGCAGTGCGGCACCCCCGAGGAGATCGTCGGCTCCCCGGCCGACGACTACGTCCGCGACTTCGTGCGGGACGTGCCCAGGGAGCAGGTGCTGACCGTGCGGCGCGCCATGCGCCCCGTCCGGGACGCGCGCGAGGCCGAGACCGGCCCCGCGCTGGCCCCGGCCACGACCGTCGCGGACGCCATCGAGGCCGTGGCCCGCACGGGCACCTCGGCCCGCGTCGTCGACGCGGGCAGGTGCCTGGGCGTCGTGGACTCCACGTGTCTGCTCGGCGTGGTCGCCGGGCTGGACGAGGCCCGCGCCGCGAACCGGGGGACCGGCACCGGCACGTTGGGGGAGATCAAGGAGAAGGCCGCGGCATGAGCAGCGCTACGACGACGACGGGACGGCCGGCGGTCGCGGCCGCACCGGCGCCGGGCGCCCTCCGCACGGCCCTGCGGCGCCCCGCCGCCCGCAAGGTCCTGCTGATCGCCCTCCTCACCGCGGTGGCGGCGCCCTTCGCCGCCGCCCGGTGGGGGAGCGGCAGCTGGCCGTCCGGGCTGACCGTCGCCCTCGACGGTCCGCTCGGGAAGGCCAACGACTGGATCATCGACAACCGCGACAGCCACTGGCTGTTCCTGTACTTCTTCGGGCACGTCAGCAACGCCGTCATCGTGTCCGTGCGGGCCGTGTACACGGTGCTGCTCGCCCTGGGCTGGGCCGGCGTGACGGCCGGCGCCGGGCTGCTGGCCTGGCGGGTGGCCGGGCGGCGGGCCGCCGTCACGGCCGTCGCGTCGTTCGCCGTGTGCGGACTGCTGGGCATGTGGGTGCCCACGATGCGCACGCTGGCCCTGATGACGGTCGCCGTGGCGGCCTCCGTCGCGGTCGGCGCGCTGCTCGGCCTCGCGGCCGGGCTCTCCGACCGCATGTTCCGGGTCCTGCGCCCCGTGCTCGACACCATGCAGGCGCTGCCCGCCTTCGCCTACCTGCTGCCCGTCGTCCTGGTCTTCGGGATCGGCGTGGCCCCGGCCGTGCTGGCCACGGTCGTCTACGCGGCCCCGCCGATGGCCCGGCTCACGGCCCTGGGCCTGCGCGGTACGGACAAGGGCGTGCTGGAGGCCGTCGACTCGCTGGGCGCCACCGGGCGGCAGCGGCTGCTGACGGCACGGCTGCCGCTGGCGCGCCGGGAGCTGCTGCTGGGCGTCAACCAGACCATCATGATGGCGCTGTCCATGGCCGTCATCGCGTCGGTGATCGGCGCGGACGGCCTGGGCGACCGCGTCTACCAGGCCCTGTCGACCGTCGACGTCGGCAGCGCCCTCGCCGCGGGCGTGCCGATCGTGCTGCTGGCGATCGTGCTGGACCGCATCACCGCCGGGTCGCCCACTCCCCGGCAGGGCCCGGCCCGCCGCGGCCGGACGCTGACGCTGTGGGCGGCCGGCGCGGCCGCCACGGCGCTGGTCGCCACGGCCGCCCGCCTCCTGGGCGGCCAGAGCTGGCCGGACGGCTGGACCGTCGCCATCGCCCGTCCCGTCAACACCGCCAAGGACTGGATGGTCGACCACCTCTACTCGGGCGTCCCCGGCGTCGGCGGCACCGCGGACTGGGCCGCCCACTACACCGGGTGGGTGCTCGACCCGCTGCGCGACGGGCTCCAGAGCCTTCCCTGGTGGGGCGCGCTGGCGCTCGTGGCCGCCCTGGCCTGGCTGATCGGCACCTGGCGCACGGCCCTGACGGCCGTCCTGTCGCTGGCGGCGATCGGCGTGCTGGGCCGCTGGGACGCCTCCATGGACACCCTCTCCCAGGTGCTGGCGGCGGTCGCCGTCACCCTGGTGCTGGGCTTCGCCGTCGCCGTCGCGGCGGCGCGCAGCCCTCGGGTGGACCGGCTGCTGCGGCCCGTCCTGGACGTCTTCCAGACCATGCCGCAGTTCGTCTACCTCATCCCCGTCGTCGCGCTCTTCGGCATCGGCCGCGCCCCCGCGGCCGCCGCCGCCATCGTCTACGCGCTTCCGGCTGTCGTCCGCATCGTCAGCCAGGGCCTGCGCCAGGCGGACCCGGCGGCGCTGGAGTCGGCGCGGTCACTGGGCGCCACGGGCGGACAGCAGCTGCGCCAGGTCCAGTTTCCGCTGGCCCGCGCCTCGCTGCTGCTCGCCGTCAACCAGGCGGTGGTGCTGGTGCTGTCCGTCGTCATCATCGGCGCGCTGGTCGGTGGCGGTGCGCTCGGCTACGAGGTCGTGTTCGGCCTCGCGCAGGGCGACCTGGCCACGGGGCTGGTGGCCGGCACGGCGATCGCCTGCCTGGGACTGATGCTCGACCGGGTGACGCAGCCGACGAAGCCGAAGGAGGCGAACTGAGATGACGCGCAAGGTGAAGGCGGCGGTGCTCGCGGCCGCGGTGGGCCTGATGGCCACCGCCACGGGCTGCGGGGCGGCCGACATGACCAAGCAGTCCTCCCCGTACGCCAACGCGGCGGGTGCCAAGACCGTGACCCTGTCCGTGCAGTCCTGGGTGGGCGCCCGTGCCAACACGGCCGTCGCCCAGTACCTGCTGGAGCACGAGCTGGACTACCGCGTCGACACCGTCCAGGTGGACGAGGTGCCGGCGTGGGACGCGCTCAGCCAGGGCCGGGTGGACGCCATGCTGGAGGACTGGGGCCACCCCGAGCAGGAGAAGCGTTACGTCCAGGACAAGAAGACGGTCACCGACGGCGGGGACCTCGGGGTCACCGGCCACATCGGCTGGTGGGTCCCCACGTACTTCGCCGAGGCCCACCCCGACGTCCTGGACTGGCGGAACCTCGACAAGTACGCCTCGCAGCTGCGCACTTCGGAGAGCGGGGGCAAGGGCCAGCTCCTCGACGGCTCGCCGTCGTACGTCACCAACGACAAGGCGCTGGTGAAGAACCTGAAGCTCGACTACCAGGTCGTCTTCGCGGGTTCGGAGGCCGCCCAGATCACGCAGATCAAGCAGTTCGCCAAGGACAAGCGCCCGTTCCTGACCTACTGGTACGAGCCCCAGTGGCTCTTCAACCAGGTCCCGATGACCGAGGTGAAGCTCCCCGCCTACACGGACGAGTGCGCCGAGAAGGGCACCGCGGACCCGTCGACGGTGGACTGCGCCTACCCGACGACCCCGTTGAAGAAGTACCTCAACACGGAGTTCACGAAGAAGGGCGGCAAGGCCGCGCGCTTCCTGAAGAAGTTCCACTGGACGAAGGAGGACCAGAACGAGGTCGCCCAGATGATCGCCGAGGACAAGCTCCCCGCGGACGAGGCGGCGAAGCGGTGGGTGCAGCGGCACCCGGACGTGTGGAAGACCTGGCTGGACTAGTTCCTCCAGCCCCCTCCCCCTCCCGCGTCCCGGAACGCCGGGCGGGCCGGTGACGGCCCGCCCGGCGTTCCGCGCGTCCGGCGGGAACGGGCCCGGCCCGGCCGCGCCCCGGTCAGGGCTGGTAGGAGCCGGGGACCAGCCGGGTGGTGACGCCGAGGCGGTTCCAGGCGTTGATCGTGACGATCATGGCGATGAGCTGGGCCAGTTCCTGCTCGGGGAAATGACGGGCGGCGCGCTCGTACACCTCGTCCGGGACGAAGCCGTCGGTCAGGACGGTGATGGCCTCCGTCAGGGCGATGGCGGCCCGCTCCTTCTCGGTGTAGAAGCCCTCGGCCTCCTCCCAGGCACTGAGGAGGTAGATGCGCTCCTCGGTCTCGCCGGCCTTGCGGGCGTCCTTGACGTGCATGTCGAGGCAGAACGCACAGTGGTTGAGCTGGGAGGCGCGGATCTTGACCAGCTCGATGAGCACCGGGTCCAGGCCCTCGCGGGAGGCCTTCTCCAGGGCGAACATCGCCTTCGAGACCTCGGGGGCGAGCTTGTGGAAGTGCATGCGCGGGTGATGCTGCGCAACGGTGTCGGTCGTCATGGGGACGACGCTACGTGACGGAAAGCCCAGCAGTATGGTCCATTCCCATGGAGAGAACGTGGGCCACTTACGGGCCGGGGGACGCGGAGCCGGAGACGGGACGACCGGGGGAGCCGGAGGGGACGCCGGCGCCCGGCGCTACGGCGGACGTGCCCGGAGCGGTGGGCGCGGACCTGCACCTGGACCTCGCGGACGCGCCCGGGCGCGGCGTCCGGGCCGCGCTGACCCGGGCGCTGCGCGAGGCCGTACGGTCCGGGCGGCTGGCCCCGGGCGTGCGGCTGCCCTCCTCCCGCTCCCTGGCCGCCGACCTCGGGCTGGCCCGCAACACCGTCGCCGACGCCTACGGCGAACTCGTCGCCGAGGGCTGGCTCACCGCCCGCCAGGGCTCGGGCACCCGGGTGGCGCAGCGCACCGCGCCCGTACCCCGGCGGGGCGGACGCCGCCCGGCGCCGCCGCGGGGCGGGGCCCGCCCGCTGCACGACCTGCGCTGCGGGGCCGCCGACGTCTCCGTCTTCCCCCGGGCCGCCTGGCTCGCCGCCGCCCGCCGTGCCCTGGCCGTCGCCCCGCACGAGGCGTTCGGCTACGGCGACGGCCGGGGCCGGCCCGAGCTGCGCACGGCGCTCGCCGACTACCTCGCCCGCGCCCGCGGGGTCCGCGCGGACCCCGAACACATCGTGGTCTGCGCCGGCTTCAGCCAGGGCCTGGCCCTGCTGGGGCGGCTGCTGCGGGAGCGCGGCGTGCGCGGAATGGGCGTGGAGTCGTACGGGCTGTGGTTCCACCACGGCATCGTGGAACGGGCCGGGCTGCGGCCCCGGCCGATGTCGCTCGACCGCCGCGGCGCGCGGGTGGGCGAGCTGGACGAGGGGGACGTGCCGGGGGCCGTCCTCCTCACCCCCGCCCACCAGTTCCCCACGGGCGTCGCCCTGCACCCCGACCGCCGCGCCGCCGTCGTCGACTGGGCGGCGCGCACCGGCGGGGTCGTCGTCGAGGACGACTACGACGGCGAGTTCCGCTACGACCGGCAGCCCGTCGGCGCCCTCCAGGGCCTGGCGCCCGAGCACGTCGTCTACTGCGGCACCGCGGGCAAGGCCCTGGCCCCCGGGGTGCGGCTGGCCTGGCTGGTCCTCCCGGACCACCTGCTCGGCGACCTGCTGGAGCTCAAGGCCACCGGCGAGTGGGGGCTGAGCGCGCTCGACCAGCTCACCCTCGCGGAGTTCATCGAGGCGGGGGCCTACGACCGGCACGTGCGCGCCATGCGCCTGCGCTACCGCCGCCGCCGCGACCAGCTCGTCTCCGCCCTCGCCGAGCGCGCCCCCCACGTCCGCGTCACGGGCATCGCGGCCGGCCTGCACGCCGTCCTCGAACTTCCCCCCGGCACCGAGCGCTCCACCGTGCAGGCGGCCGCCTGGCAGGGCCTGGCCCTGGAGGGGCTCGACCGCTTCCGCCACCCCCAGGCGCCGGCCCCCGCCCCCGGGGACGGCCTGATCGTGGCCTACGGCACCCCGCCCGACCACGCCTTCCCCGGTGCCCTGGAGGCCCTCCTCGGCGTGCTGCCGCCGCCCTGACGGGCGGGGTGCCGCGGGACCCTAGCAGCACTGCATGGTGAACAGGGCGCGGTCGAAGCGGAGGGCGGCCAGGTCCTCCGGGCGGATGAGCCAGTAGAGGGCGCCGCAGTCGCCCCACATCATGTCGGCGTCGTCGTCGCTGTCGATCTGGGCGAGGAGCGTCCACTTCCGCGCCTCCTCCGCGACGCGCGGGTCGCTCCAGGTGACCTCGTCGCCGTCCTTGCCCAGGTAGGCGTGGGCGATCTCGTAGTCGACCGGGCTCTGGACGGGGTTGGCGTGGCCGCCGACGAGGTGGTCGGCCCGCCTCTCGCGGTCCCAGAGCGCCTCGACGAACGCCTGGGCCTCCTCGGGGTGACCGCCGGCGGGG
Organism: Streptomyces cinnamoneus; assembly: GCF_002939475.1. Taxonomy (NCBI): domain Bacteria; kingdom Bacillati; phylum Actinomycetota; class Actinomycetes; order Kitasatosporales; family Streptomycetaceae; genus Streptomyces; species Streptomyces cinnamoneus. The sequence goes on from NZ_PKFQ01000001.1 coordinate 4,208,041, forward strand.
TCCGCGGCGTGGCCGTCGCGCCTGAGGGCCGCGAGGAAGTCCGGGTGCCAGGCGTCGGGGGCGGTCCACTCCACCCGTGCCGTGAGGGGGACCTCGGGGTACGCCTCGAACTCGACGTCCTCGTCGTCGACGACGGGCAGGGCGCGCTCGACGACCGCGACGCCGGCGGGGACGTAGACCACGCGGGACCCCGCCCAGGTGTCGGGGTCCTTGGGCCACACCAGGGCGTCGCCGTCGTCGATCTGGCCGTCGAAGTAGAAGAACGACAGCGTGCCCTCGGTGGGCAGCGGTATGTCGAGGGCGTGGGCCGGAAGTGCGGCACAGTCGACGGACGCGACGAACGACAGCGGGCCGTGCCCCTCCCACACGGGCCACTCCTCGTTCTCCGGCAGCGCGGGCAGCCCCCCGAGCCGTCCGACCACCACGTCGCCGGGCCCGGGCTCCGGGGTCGCCAGCAGCCGGGCGGCCGGGCGCAGCAGCCCGGTCCACCGCTCGGCGAGGTCGGCGGGCAGGTGGGTCCGGGCGAGGTGGTGCAGAGGGCCGGTCTCCGAAGTGCTGTCAGTCATGGCGACGATGATGCACGGGCCCACTGACAACGGGCGCGCCGCCCCGCGTGACGACGGCCCGCCGGACGACTATCCCTCGGAGCCGGCCGGGTCCAGGACGGCGGTCAGGGCGCGCAGCCCCTCGGCGACGTCGGTCGCCGACGGTGCGCGGCCGGGGTCGGCGAGGGACTGCATCATGACGCCCTGGAGCAGGGCCAGCAGGACGGTCCCCAGAGTGTGCGCCGTGCCGTCCGGAACGTCCTCCTGCGGCGTGCCCAGGAGCTGCGCGGCGAGGACGCGGCGCCCCTCGGTGTGGCCCGCGGCGATCTGCCGGCGCAGTTCGGGCGCGTGCTCGGCCTGGACGAACGCCTCGACGCTGGCGAGCCACAGGGGCCTGTGCGTGCTGAACGTGCGGACGACCTCGGACCACACGGCCTCGTACCGCTCCCCGGCCGTGGCCTCCGCGTCGGCTGCCGCCGCCACCGCCCGGCCGATCTCCTCGCTCCAGTCGTCGAGGGCCTGGAGGAGCGCCGCGTTGAGCAGCGCCTCCCGGGAGCCGAAGTGGTAGCCGATGGCGGCCATGCCGATACCGGCCGCCGAGGCGATGTCGCGGACGGTGGTGCGCGCGTAGCCCCTCTCCCGCAGACAGTGCTTCGCTCCGGCGAGCAGATCCTCACGGTTTCCCATGGTCAGGAGGCTATCGGAGGTGGGCGTCGCGGCCGGCCGCGCGACGGCCGAGCCGTTCGACGCACCAACTCCGCGGGTCATACCGCAGGATGACGCGGTTCCGATGGGCTGCGACCCAAGAGTGAGGAGATTTGGATCAGGGGCTGACTCGGGTGCCGGGGCCGCTTCAGGAGGATGAGGAGTTCACAAATCCCTTACGGAACAGGAGAGGTGCTCCCTCCATGACCAGTACCGCATTCGCAGGCGGCTTATCGTCTCCGCTCGGCGCCACCGCGGTGGCGGCCCGCGCCACGGATCTGACGAAGGTGTACGGGCAGGGCGAGACCCAGGTGGTCGCGCTGGACGCGGTGTCGGTGGAGTTCCGGCAGGCGGAGTTCACGGCGATCATGGGTCCGTCGGGTTCGGGCAAGTCGACGTTGATGCACTGCATGGCGGGTCTGGACAGTGTCTCGGGTGGTTCGGCGCGGATCGGGGACACGGAGCTGACGGCGCTGAACGACAAGAAGCTGACGCAGTTGCGGCGGGACAAGATCGGTTTCATCTTCCAGGCGTTCAACCTGTTGCCGACGCTGACGGCGTTGGAGAACATCACGCTCCCGATGGACATCGCCGGTCGTAAGCCCGACAGGAAGTGGCTGGAGATGGTGGTGGAGACGGTGGGGTTGTCGGGCCGGCTCAAGCACCGGCCCAGTCAGCTCTCCGGTGGTCAGCAGCAGCGTGTGGCGGTCGCCCGTGCGCTGGCGGGGCGGCCGGAGATCATGTTCGCGGACGAGCCGACCGGCAACCTCGACTCGCGTTCCGGTGCCGAGGTCCTGGGGTTCCTGCGCAACTCCGTGCGGGAGCTGGGCCAGACCGTGGTGATGGTCACGCACGACCCGGTCGCCGCCTCGTACGCCGACCGCGTCGTCTTCCTCGCCGACGGCCGCATCGTCGACGAACTGCACCGGCCCACCGCCGACGCGGTCCTCGACCGCATGAAGCGCTTCGACGCCAAGGGCCGCACCAGCTAACCCTCAGCAGCCACCCCTGTATCGCACGCCCCGTCAGCGGGCAGCGACGCGTTACCCGATTCAGGACTGACTCATGTTCCGTACCGCGCTGCGCAACGTCCTCGCGCACAAGGCCCGGCTGCTGATGACCGTCCTCGCCGTCATGCTCGGCGTGGCCTTCGTCTCCGGCACCCTCGTCTTCACCTCCACCATCTCCGACGCCTACCGCAAGAGTTCCGAGAAGGGCTTCACCGGCGTCGACGTCGCCATCCAGATCGACCGGAAGGAAGGCGGCAAGGCCGGCCCCGGTGCCCCCAAGCTCACCCAGGGCCTGCTCGACCGGGCCGCTTCAGTGCCCGGCGTCGCCTCGGTCTCCGCCTCGGTGGCCGGGTCCGCGGCCATCGCCGACAAGCACGGGGAGCTCGTCGGTCACGGGTTCTCGACGCAGGGCGGCAACTACTACGCGGGCAAGGACGGCAAGGACGCCCGCTACCCGCTCAAGGACGGCCGCGCCCCGCGGACGGCCGACGAGGTGGCCCTCGACTCCAAGACCGCCGACCGCGCCGGCTACAAGGTCGGCGACACCGTCCGCCTCTCCGTCGACGGCCCCGTCCTGGAGCAGAAGGTCACCGGCGTCTTCACCACCGACGACGGCAACGTCGCCGCCGGCGGCAGCCTCGCCCTGTTCGACACCGCCACCGCCCAGAAGCTCTACGCCAAGCCCGGCGAATACAGCGAGATCCTCGTCAAGGCCCAGCAGGGGGAGAGTCAGAGCGCCCTCAAGGCCGCGATCGAGAAGATCCTCCCGCCCGGCGCGGACGCGGTGACCGGCAAGACGCTCGCCGACGACCAGGCCGCCGCGGTGGAGGAGGGCATGGGCAACATGCGGACCGCGCTGCTCGGCTTCGCCGCCGTCGCCCTGTTCGTCGGCGTCTTCATCATCGCCAACACCTTCACCATGCTGGTCTCCCAGCGCACCAAGGAGATCGCCCTGCTGCGGGCCGTGGGCGCCAGCCGCCGGCAGGTCACGCGCTCGGTGCTCGTCGAGGCCCTCGTGGTGGGCGCGGTCGCGGCCGTGGCCGGTCTCGTGATCGGCATCGGCATCGGCGCCGCGCTGCACCCCCTCATGCGCTCCACCGGCATGCTCGTACCGGACGGCCCCCTCGTCGTGCCCCCCACCGCGGTGTTCGCGGCCCTGTTCGTCGGCGTCGGCGTCACCGTGCTCGCCGCCTGGCTGCCCAGCCGCCGCGCGGCCAAGGTCCCGCCCGTCGCCGCCATGGGCAGCCTCCACGCACCCGCCAGCAGCCGCTCCCTGATGCTGCGCAACGGCATCGGCTCGGCGGTCAGCGCGGCCGGCCTGCTGCTCTCGCTGACGGGGGCGCTGCGGGACGAGCCGGCCAAGGCCCTGCTCGGGCTCGGCGCGGTCCTGCTGCTGGTCGGCGTGATCATGCTGACGCCGCTGCTGTCCCGTCCGCTGATCGCGGCCGCCGCGCCCGCGCTGCGCCTCTTCGGCATCTCCGGCAAGCTCGCCCGGCAGAACGCGGTCCGCAACCCGCGCCGCACCGCCGCCACCGCCTCCGCCCTGATGATCGGCCTCACGCTGATCACCAGCATGACGGTCCTGGCCGTGGGCATGCAGCGGGGCCTGGAGAAGATGGCCACGGACGGCCTGCGGGCGGACTACGTCCTGTCCATGGCCACCCACGCGCCGCTCTCCCCCGAGGTGCGCGAGACCGTGGACCGGCTGCCGGAGGTGACCGCGACCAGCCCGGTGCGCATCTCCCCCGCCCGGATCGACGGCACGTCGCGGAACCTGACGGGCGTCGTCGGGCCGAACATGAAGAAGCTGTCCGGGCTGAAGTTCTCCGAGGGCTCCTTCGACCGGATCGGCGGCGACAAGGTCGTCGTCGACCACAAGACGGCCAAGTCCTTCGGCTGGCAGGCCGGTTCCACCTTCGGCGTGACGTACGAGGACGGTTCGAAGGGCAGGCTGACGGTCGCGGGCCTCTTCGAGGGCAACAACCTGCTGAGCGGCATCCTGGTCGACACCCCCGAACTCGCCAAGCACCAGGAGCGCGTGGACGATTCGCTGCTGATGGTGAAGGCCAAGGGCGGCGCGTCCACCGCGGTCAAGGACGCGCTGACCAACGCCCTCGGCAAGAACCCGGCGCTGCGCGTGCAGGACAAGGACGACGTGACCGAGTCCATCTCCCAGACGGCCAACCTGCTGCTCAACATGCTCTACGCGCTGCTCGGGATGGCCGTGGTCGTCGCGGTGCTCGGCGTCGTCAACACGCTGGCGCTGTCGGTCTTCGAGCGGACCAAGGAGATCGGCATGCTGGGGGCGATCGGCCTGGACCGCAAGGGCATCAAGCGCATGGTGCGCCTGGAGTCACTGGTCATCTCGCTCTTCGGCGGCGTGCTCGGCATCGCGCTCGGTCTCTTCCTGAGCTGGTCGGCAGGCTCGTTGATCGCCGAGCGGATGGAGACGTACGGGCTGGTGGTCCCCTGGGACAGGCTCGCGGTGTTCCTGGTGCTCGCCGTGCTGGTGGGAGAGGGTGCGGCGCTGTGGCCGGCCCGTAAGGCCGCGAAGATCAATTCTCTTGAGGCCATCAAGGCGGAATGATAGATACCGCAACCACTTTCTCTAACGGAATTCTGGATTCGGGTTCGTCCGGCGGAGGGTGCTACCGAGCAGCTACACAGCCACTACAGGTGATGGACCAGGATCGGTCACGAGCGATCAGCCAGGCGCCAGTTCTGGTGAATGACTGATCGGAATTCACTAAAAACAGTGGAGGTTGCTATGAGCACCCAGATCATCGACGTGGCGGGCGAGGGTTTCGGCGAGCTTTCCCTGGCGGAGCTCCGTGAGGACCAGTCCGCGCACATGATCAGCAGCGGCTACTTCTGCACCATCACCACCGAGTGCGGCTGCCGGTAACAGCCAGGAAGAGACTCGATCTCTTCAGGAGCAGCTGATGTCAGCGGCTCCACCCGGAAAGCGGTCCGTGGTGCGGCACCTGGGCATGACGGACGCTTGAAGGTCAGCGGCGGGCCGGGATCATCCCGGCCCGCCGGCTGTTTCCGGGACCAGTCCTCACCGCTGAGTAGCCGACCTCGTACGGAGAAACATGACCGGCGACCGCAGGATCACCATCAAGAATGCCGAAAGCTCCGCCTACAGCTACGAACGGACTCTGCTGACGGGCGGCTCCCCGGCCGAGGCGACGGCGAAAGTGGCGGCATGGCGTGAGTCGGCGTTCATGTCGGAGGAGCTGTTCCGGGACCGGCTCGCCCGGTCCGGCATGACCGAGGAGACCTTCGGCGCGCTGATCACCGGTGGGACGTTCACCGCCGCCCCCGAGGCCGTGGCCTGGGCCGGCGAACTCACGGCGATACTCGAGGCCGCCGGCGCGGACGCCGAGGTCCCGGACGTCGAGACGTCGCTCTTCGGCTACGTCTTCCCCCGCCTTCCCTTCGGGTCGCTCATCGGCAGGTTCCTCACCCACTACGAGGCCCGCCTGGCCGAGGGGCTGTCGGACGGACCCGAGGTCCTGCGCCACCTCGCCGGAAGCGTCCGCCGGCAGTTCTCCGCGGCCCTCGCCGACCGGCTCCTGCGGGTGTGCGCCCGCACCCTCATCGTCGAACTCAACGGCGCGCGCGTCGACGGCAAGCTCGAAGGCGCGACCCCGGAGGAGCGCTACGAGGACTACGACCGCAGGCTCCTCGCCGACCCGGACTACCTGGAGCTCTTCTTCGCCGCGTACCCGGTGCTCGGCCGCTCGATGGTCGAGTGCGGACGGCAGTGGACCGCCTACGTCACCGAAGTGCTGCGGCGCCTCGTGGCGGACGAGGAGATCCTGCGCACCGCGGGCCTGGTGAACGGCCCCGTCGGCAGGCTCGCCGACATCGCGCTCGACCTCGGCGACGGCCACAACCGCGGCCGCTCCGTCGCCATGCTGACCTTCGAGGACGGAGAGCGCGTCGTCTACAAGCCGCGTTCCGTCGCCGCCGAGGCCGTCTACAGCGCCCTCGCCGAGACCGTCAACGGCTACGGGCCGCGCTTCCACAACATGAACATGAAGGTCGTCGAGCGGGACGACTACGGCTGGTGCGAGTTCATCGCCCACGAACCCTGCTCCTCGCCCGAGGAGATCAAGGCGTTCTACTGGCGGATCGGCGGCACGCTGGCGAACCTGCTCCACCTGGGCGCGATCGACTTCCACATGGAGAACATCATCGCGGCCGGCGCCTACCCGGTGCCCATCGACCTGGAGACGATCTTCCAGCACCCGCCGTTCGACGGCGAGGCCGTCACCGCCCACCAGCAGGCGATGCGCCGGCTGTTCCAGGGCGTCCTGGCGACCGGCATCCTGCCCGCCCGCGTCTTCGGCGACCGCCGGGTCGGGGGAGTGGACCTCAGCGCGATCAACGGCGGAGCGTCGACCGAGACGTCCAAGGCCGTCCCGACGATCGTCGACGCCTACCAGGACACGATGCGCATCGAAGCGCGGACCGCCGAAATGGGCCAGGCCAAGAACCGGCCCTACGCGGACGGCGTCGAGGTGCGGCCGGAAGACCACATGGACGAGGTCATCGCCGGCTTCAGCGAGACGTACGAGATCATCGAGAAGAACGCCCCCGTGTTCGCCGCGATGCTCAACGCGTCCGCGGACGTCGAGATCCGCCACCTCGCCCGCCAGACGCGCCGGTACGGCCTTTTCCTCACCGAGAGCTTCCACCCCCGCTACCTGCGGAACGCCCTGGACCGTGAGCAGCTGCTGGACAAGCTCTGGGCCACGGTCGAGACCCGCCCGGACCTCGCACCGCTCGTCGAGAGCGAGAAGCGCCAGCTCATCAACGGCGACATCCCGTGCTTCCGCACCCAGCCGGGCGCGACCGGCATCCACGCGCCCGGTTACGACGCCGTGGACGACTTCTTCGCCGCGCCCAGCCTCGTCGAGATGCGGGAGAAGCTCGCCGGGTTCTCCCCGGAGCACCGCCGGGCCCAGGAGCAGATCGTCCGCGAGACCATGAGCACCCTGCTCACGAACGGGGGCCGCGAGCGTCACCGGCCCGTCCCCGGCTCCGGACGGTACGACCCGGCCGCCGCCGCGGCCCTCGCCAGGCAACTCGCCTCCAAGCTGGCCGACCAGGCCATCCTCGGAGCCGACGACTGCAGCTGGCTGGGGGTGAGCGTCGACGGCGGGCAGGAGGACGCCCTCACGTACCGTCCCGTCGGCACCGCCCTGTACGACGGCCTCGCCGGCCTCGCCGTGATGTACGCCCACGCCGGGGCGCTGTTCGGGGACGAGCGCTTCGCCGACCTCGCCCGCCGCAGCACCGTGCCCGTCCTCGATCACCTCAGGGACGCCAGGGAGAACGGCCTGGCCGACACGACGGGGGCCTTCAGCGGCATCGCCGGGCTCCTGTACGCCCTGGACCAGATGGCGGCCGTCACCGGGGACTCCCGCTACGCGGACCACATCGAGCAGGCCCTTCCCCTGCTGCTGCGGGTGGCCCAGGAGGAGACGTCCCCCGACGTCATCGGCGGACTGGCGGGCGGCGCGATCGTCGCGATGAACCTGCACCGGCAGTACGGCAGCCCGCAGCTCCGCGAGATCGCCGCGCTGTGCGCCCGGCGTCTTCAGGAGACGAGCATCGACGTGGAGGGTGCCGCGGGCTGGAAGCCGGCGCCGAACTCCCCTCCGCTGGGCGGCTTCTCGCACGGCTCGGCCGGCATCGGCTGGGTCCTGTTCGAGCTCGCCTCCTTCCTCGGCGACGGCGAGCTGCGCGAACTCGGCCGGCGGGCCGTGGACTTCGACCGCCGGCTGTTCGTCCCCGGCGAGGGCCGCTGGCGGGACCTGCGGCTGGAGCAGGGAGCCATCTCCCGGGCCCCGGAGCCGGCCGGCTGGTGGTGCAACGGCGGCGCCGGAATCGGCCTGTCCCGCCTGCTGATCGCCCGGGTCGACGACGACCCGGAGCTGCTGACCGAAGCGGAGGCCGCCCTGTCGGCCGTGTACGACGGCGGCTTCGGCCAGAACCACAGCCTCTGCCACGGCGACTTCGGCAACCTCGCGCTGCTGACGCTCGCGGCCGAGACGCTGCCGGACGCCGGGCGAGCCGCTCACTGGGCCGGGGCGCGCGACCGCTTCGCCCACGGGGTCATCAGCCAGATCCAGTCCTCGGGAGCCATCTCCGGCATCCCGGCGGGCAGGATCGACGTACCGGGCATGATGATCGGCACCGCCGGCATCTGCCTCGGCCTGATGCGGCTGGCGGAGCCCGGCCGGGTCCCGGACGTCCTCAGCCTGCAGGCACGGGCCACGGCCTCGTGACGGACCTCCGATGAGCGGGACCACACCGGGCGCCACGGTCTGGCTGACCGGCCTGCCGAGTGCGGGGAAGACGACGATCGCGCGTGCGTTGGCGGGGCGGTTGCGTGGTGTGGGTGGGCGGGTGGAGGTGCTGGACGGGGACGAGGTCCGTGAGTTCCTCTCCGCGGGTCTGGGTTTCTCGCGTGAGGACCGGTTCGTGAACGTGGAGCGGATCGGTTTTGTGGCGCAGTTGTTGGCCTCGCATGGGGTGCTGGTGCTGGTTCCGGTGATCGCGCCGTATGCGGATGCGCGGGAGGCGGTGCGTGAGCGTCACCGGGTGCGGGGCACCGGGTTCGTGGAGGTGCATGTGGCGACGCCGGTGGAGGTGTGCGCGGTGCGGGATGTGAAGGGCTTGTACGCGCGGCAGGCGGCGGGGCGGTTGTCGGGTCTGACGGGGGTGGACGATCCGTATGAGGTGCCGGTGGCCCCGGACCTGCGGATCGCCGCCCATGAGCAGAGCGTGGCGGAGTCGGCGGAGGCGGTCCATGACCTGCTGAGAGGGAGGGGGCTGGTGTGAGCGCTGTCAGCAGCCCTTACGTGTTGTCGCATGTGGATGTGCTGGAGTCGGAGGCGGTGCATGTCTTCCGGGAGGTGGCGGGTGAGTTCGAGCGGCCGGTGATGTTGTTTTCCGGTGGTAAGGACTCGATCGTCATGCTGCATCTGGCGTTGAAGGCGTTCGCGCCGGCGGCGGTGCCGTTCGCGTTGTTGCACGTGGATACCGGGCACAACTTTCCCGAGGTCCTGGCGTATCGGGACCGGGTGGTGGCCGAGCACGGGTTGCGGCTGCATGTGGCGTCGGTGCAGGAGTTCATCGATGACGGCCGGTTGCGTGAGCGGGGGGACGGTACGCGTAATCCGTTGCAGACGGTGCCGTTGCTGGAGGCGATCGGGCGGCATCGTTTCGATGGGGTCTTCGGTGGCGGGCGGCGGGAAGAGGAGAAGGCGCGGGCGAAGGAGCGGGTGTTCTCGCTGCGGGACGAGTTCGGTGGCTGGGATCCGCGGCGGCAGCGTCCGGAGCTGTGGCAGCTCTACAACGGCCGGCACGCGCCGGGGGAGCATGTGCGGGTGTTTCCGTTGTCGAACTTCACCGAGCTGGATGTGTGGCAGTACATCGCCCGGGAGAAGATCGAGTTGCCGTCGATCTACTTCGCGCATGAGCGTGAGGTGTTCGCGCGGGAGGGGATGTGGCTGGCGCCGGGCGGGTGGGGTGGTCCGCGCGAGGGTGAGCGGGTGGAGCGGCGGCTGGTGCGGTATCGCACGGTCGGTGACATGTCCTGCACCGGGGCGGTGGATTCCGACGCGGTCACGATCGAGGCGGTGATCGCTGAGATCACGGCGTCCCGGCTGACCGAGCGGGGTGCCACCCGGGCCGACGACAAGCTGTCGGAGGCCGCGATGGAGGACCGCAAGCGCGAGGGGTATTTCTGATCATGACCACCACCGACATGGTGGGCCTGGCGGCTGCTTCGCTGCTGCGGTTCGCCACCTCCGGCTCCGTCGACGACGTCAAGTCCACCCTGGTGGGCCGGCCGTTGCATGACTCGAACTCGGTGCTGGCCGACCAGCTTGACGCCGTCGAACTCGCCTCGCGCCACCGCGGCTCGGCCGCACCTGATCTGGCGTTGCTGACGGACGGGCTGCGGGCGGAGCGTGAGCAGGGCATCACCATCGACGTCGCCCACCGCTACTTCGCCACCCCGCGGCGGCGTTTCATCCTGGCCGACACGCCCGGGCATGTGCAGTACACGCGCAACATGGTCACCGGCGCCTCCACCGCAGGGCTTGCCGTGGTCCTGGTCGACGCCCGCAACGGGGTGGTCGAGCAGACCCGCCGTCACGCGGCTGTCGCGGCTTTGCTGCGGGTTCCCCATGTGGTGCTGGCCGTGAACAAGATGGATCTGGTCGGTTACGCCGAGTCCGTCTTCGCCGCGATCGCGGGGGAGTTCACCGCCTACGCGAGCCGGCTGGGTATCGGGGAGGTCACCGCCATCCCGGTCTCCGCGCTCGCGGGGGACAACGTGGTGGTCCCCTCCGCGCACATGGACTGGTACGGCGGGCCCACCGTGCTCGAACACCTGGAGAGCGTGCCCGTCGGCACCGACCCCACCACCAGCGCGGCCCGTTTTCCCGTCCAGTACGTCATCCGCCCTCAAACCCCCGGGCACCGCGACTACCGCGGCTACGCCGGCCAGATCGCCTGCGGCGTCTTCCGCGTCGGCGACCGGGTCGCTGTCCTGCCCAGCGGCCGTACCAGCACCATCACCGCCATCGACGCCCTGGGCACCAGCGTCGATCTGGCCTGGGCGCCCCAGTCTGTGACCCTACGGCTCGCCGACGACCTCGACATCTCCCGCGGCGACCTCATCACCCCCACCACCAGCGCACCCCCCACCACCCGCGATATCGAGGCCACCGTCTGCCACCTCGCCGACCGCCCCCTGCGCACCGGTGATCGTGTCCTGCTCAAACACACCACCCGCACCGTCAAAGCGATCGTGAAGGACCTCCCCTCACGCCTGAGCCTTGACGACCTCACCCACACCCCCCACCCCACCCACCTCACGGCCAACGACATCGGCCGCATCACCCTCCGCACCTCCGAACCCCTCGCCCTCGACCCCTACACCAACTCCCGCCACACCGGCTCCTTCCTCCTCATCGACCCCACCGACGGCACCACACTGACAGCGGGCATGGCGGGGGTGGCCTTCACGGGACGGGGCACGGATCCCGTACCGGGCGACGTGCAATGAGGCCACTGCCGAGCGTGCGCCGGGCGCTCGCGGCCGTGGCCGTCGCCGTGCTGGCCCTGACGCTGGGCGGCTGCGGTTACGGATCACAGAGGGACGAACGCTCCCAGGTCGCACCGAAGGGCGAGCGCCTGTCGGCCGGCACCGTGCGCATCGGCTACTTCCCCACCCTCACCCACGCCACGCCGCTCGTCGGCTTGCGGGAGGGCATCCTTCAGAAGGAACTCGGCGGTACGAGGCTGAAGGCCGTCGGGTTCAACGCCGGACCCAGCGCCGTCGAGGCGCTCAACGCCGGGTCGGTGGACATCAGTTGGATCGGCCCGTCACCCGCCGTCAACGGCTACCAGAGGGCCCACGGCGAGAACCTCCGCATCATCAGCGGCGCGGCGTCCGGTGGGGTGAAGTTCGTCGTCGACCCGAAGAAGATCACCTCGCCCGAGGACGTCAGGGGCAAGCGGATCGCCACGCCGCAGAAGGGCAACACCCAGGACGTGGCCCTGCTCCACTGGATCACCGGTAGGGGCTGGGCGGTCGACCCCCGCACCGGCAAGGGCGACGTGTCCGTCGTGCGGACGGACGCCAAGGCCGTACCGGGCGCCTTCGCGTCCGGCTCCGTCGACGGTGCCTGGGTGCCCGAGCCGACGGCCTCCCGCCTGGTGGCCGCGGGCGGCAAGGTGCTGCTGGACGAGTCGGGGCTGTGGCCGGACGGAAAGTTCGTGACCGCCAACGTGGTGGTCTCGCGGAAGTTCCTGGACAGGCATCCCGACGTGGTGGAGGCGGTGCTCCGGGGCTCGGTGCGCACCAACGCCTGGATCGCCGCCCACCCCGACCGGTCCAAGGTCGCAGCCAACGCCGCCCTGAAGGACCTGTCCGGCTCCGCCCTGCCGGCCGACGTCCTCGACCCGGCCTGGCAGTCGGTCCGCACGACCGACGACCCGCTGGCCGCGACCCTGAGCGCCCAGGCGGAGCACGCCGTCGCGGCGGGCCTGCTGAAGAAGCCGGACCTCACCGGCATCTACGACCTCACCCTGCTCGGCAAGGTGCTGCGGTCCGAGGGCAAGCCGCCGGTCGACGCGGGAGGGCCCGGGTCCCGGTAGGGCGCGGCTCTCCTCCGCCGGCCCGTGAACCAAGAGAGGTGATCCGGATGACCCTGGCGACGTCCAGACACACGACGAGGCACGCGACGAAGCACGCGGCGAAGCGCTCCGAACGGGACGAAGCGGGTACCGGCACGGGCACCGGTGAGGGTGCCGCCGGCGTCGTACCGGCGGTCCGGATCGACCGGGTGCACAAGGGCTTCGGCCGTTCCGGCGGGGGACGGCCGGTGCTGGAGGACATCTCCCTCGACGTGCGACCGGGGGAATTCGTCTGCATCCTGGGCGCCTCCGGCTGCGGCAAGTCGACCCTGCTCAACCTGGTCGCCGGGCTCGACCGGCCCACCTCCGGCACCATCGACGTCCCCGGCGGCCGTCCCGCCCTGATGTTCCAGGAACACGCCCTCTTCCCCTGGCTGACCGCCGGCCGCAACATCGAACTCGCCCTGCGGCTGCGCGGCGTCCCCCGCACCGAACGCCGCACCGAGGCCGAGAGGTTGCTGGACCTGGTCCGTCTCGGCGGCTCCCACGGCAAACGCGTCCACGAGCTCTCCGGCGGCATGCGCCAGCGCGTCGCCCTCGCCCGCGCCCTCGCCCAGGACAGCCGCGTGCTGCTCATGGACGAACCCTTCGCCGCCCTCGACGCCATCACCCGCGACGTCCTCCACCACGAGCTCACCCGCGTCTGGTCCCAGACCCGGCTGTCCGTCCTGTTCGTCACCCACAACGTCCGCGAAGCCGTCCGCCTGGGCCAGCGCGTCGTCCTCCTCTCCTCCCGCCCCGGCAAGATCGTGCGCGAATGGACCGTCGACATCCCCCAGCCGCGCCGCATCGAAGACACCACTGTCGCCGACCTGTCGATCGAGATCACCGAAGAACTGCGCAAGGAGATCCGCCGCCATGGCCAGCACTGACACCCCGCCCCAAGCCACCCCGGAAGGGGACCTCGCCGGGCTCGGCGCCGGACTCGACGCCCTCGACACCGCCCCGCCCGACCACACCCCCCTGCGGCAGGTCCTCCTCCACAAGGTCCTGCCCCCCGTAGCCGCCGTCGCCCTGGTGCTCGCCACCTGGAAACTCCTGGTCCTGGCCGGAGTGGCCGACGACTACAAACTCCCCGACCCCACCGCCGTCTGGCGCAGCCTGCGCGAACTCTGGCTCCAGGGCACCCTGTTCGACATCATCTGGACCAGCCTCTCCCGCGGCCTCCTGGGCTTCCTCGCCGCCCTCGCCCTCGGCACCCCCCTCGGCCTCCTCATCGCACGCCTCCCCCTCCTGCGCGCCGCCCTCGGCCCCCTCCTCTCCGGCCTCCAGTCACTGCCCTCCGTCGCCTGGGTCCCCGCCGCCGTCATCTGGCTCGGCATCACCGACACCGCCATGTACGCCGTCATCCTGCTCGGCGCCGTGCCCTCCATCGCCAACGGCCTCGTCTCCGGCATCGACCAGGTCCCGCCCCTCTACCTCCGCGCCGGCCACACCATGGGCGCCACCGGCCTCAGGGCAACCCGCCACGTCCTGCTGCCCGCCGCCCTCCCCACCTATATCGCCGGGCTGAAACAAGGCTGGGCCTTCTCCTGGCGCTCCCTCATGGCCGCCGAACTCATCGCCTCCTCACCCGAACTCGGCCTAGGACTAGGCCAATACCTCGACAACGCCCGCACCGACTCCGACATGCCGGCCGTCCTCGCCGGGATCATCCTGATTCTTCTGGTTGGTATCGCCATCGACCTCATCGTCTTCAGTCCACTTGAGCGCCGCGTGCTGCGGGCGCGCGGACTGCTTGCAGGGGCCAACTGAGGCAATGTGCCAGGTACGGACGGTTGTAAATCCTCAAATAGCAGGCCGCCCAGAAGGCATCACCGCCAGAACATGCCCATTCCGGTTAGTCAACCCCTAAAACGCACTTGCGCAAAAAAACGTGGCTGCCGAGCGAGATCGTCATATGCTGTTCACACACGAGGGTTCAACTGTGTAGAGGCGAGACGGAATTCAATATTCCGTTTTCCGTCATCTCAACGGGGAGGCATCTGTTGAACTTGCGGCTTCTGGGAACCGTAGAGGTCGTGGACGACGACGGCGTCCTGATTCCGATCGGTGCGCCCATGCTCCGCGCCACTCTGGCGGCGCTCGCGCTGCGGGCCGGGCATGTCGTACCGGTCGGTGAATTGATGGATCAGCTCTGGGGCGGTCGGCCCCCGGCCACGGCGGGCGCCACGTTGCGCAATTACATCAAGCGCCTGCGCAAGGTGATACCGAAGGACCGCATCCGAACGGAATCGGGTGGCTACCGCCTCGACGTCGAACCGGCCGACGTCGACGTGCTGCGATTCCGTGAGCTACGGGCGTGTGCGCGGGCGCTGACCGGGAGCGACCCCCAGGCGGCGGCGCGGACGCTCGACGCGGCGCTCGCCCTGTGGCGGGGCACACCCTTCACCGACCTCGGCGACGGTCCGCTGCGGTCGCTGGAGCAGCCGCGGCTGGAGGACCTGTACCTCGCGACGGTCGAGGAACGCTTCGCGATCGGGCTCGACCTGGGCGAACACCATGTGCTCGTCGACGAGATCATGGTCATGAGCCAGGTCTACTACCTGCGGGAACGGCTGCTCCACCAGCTGATCGTCGCCCTGTACCGCTGTGGGCGCACAGCGGAGGCGCTGGCCGCCTACCGCTCCGCCCGCAAGCGTCTGGTCGCCGAGCTGGGGATCGAGCCCGGCATGCACCTGCGCAAGCTGGAGCAGGCGATCCTGCGGTCCGACCCGGAGCTGGCGGGGGAGCGCTCCGGCTGGGCCGGCGTGCCCTCGCGCGCACCCCTCCAGCGGGCCGGCTGAGGCCCGGAGCGGGCGCCGGAAAAGGATGCGGCCCGGCCGGCCGCCCGTTCCGCCGCCCCCGTCGATTCATCCGCCTCTCGTCCGACCGGAGTGATCATGCGGCCTTTGTCTTTTGTCGTCGGAACGGGCCGGAGCGGCTCGACCGTTCTGTCCCGGATCATCAACCTGCACCCGGAAGCCCTCAGTCTCAACGAATTGGTCAATTCGCTCAGCGGTGCCGACATGCTGCCTGCGCGACCCCTTGGCGGAAGAGAATTCTGGGGCATTCTCGCCGAGCCGAACCATGCCTATGACGGGCTGCTGCGCGCGGGCGCGTCCATCGAGGAATTCCTCTATCCCAAGAATCCCGGCCGGTACACCCCGGAAACGGGGATCCCGGCGCTCTCCATGATGGTGCTGCCGCATCTGACGGACGATCCCGACGGACTTCTCGACTGGCTGGAGCCGCAGATCCGGGCATGGCCGGTCCGCCCGGCGGACCAGCACTACAGGCAACTCTTCGACGTATTGTGCGAACGTTTCGACCGTGCGGTCGTCATCGAGAGGTCAGGATATTCCCTGAAATCCGTACCCGCCCTGCGGAAGGCGTTCCCTGAGGCCAGGTTCGTCCATTCGTTCCGCCACGGCCCCGACTGCGCGCTCTCCATGAGCCGCCACCCCGGCTTCCGCATGATCTCGCTGGTCTCGCAGATCCTCGAAGCCGCCGGGGTGGAGTCCCCGGCCGAGCTGACCGAGGACCACGTGGCACGGCTGCCCGAGGACCTGGCCGAGCTGGTCAGGCACGGTTTCGCCCCCGACCTGGTGGTCAGGTCCGAGGCCCCGGCGCACCACCTGGGGAAGGTGTGGTCCCAGGCGATAGCCGAGGGCACGCGGCATCTGAACGAGCTGCCGGAGGACCGGCACATGGCCCTGGGTTACGAACAACTCCTCGACGCACCGGAGCGAGAACTCACCCGCCTCGCGGAGTTCACCGGCCTGACACCGACCCTCGAATGGCTGGCCGCCTCGCGGGAGTTGCTCGACAACGGAAGGCGCGGCGGCTCCCGCCGGCTGCCCGCGGACCAATTGCGCGCCCTGGAAGCGAGTTGCGCGCCCGGCATGCGGATCCTCGCCGGCGTCTGATTCCGACGTCTGATTCCGCTGCCTGACCCGCGGTTTCCGGTGCCGGTGCCTGATTCCCCCGCGCGGAACCCACGACCTCCGCCTCAACTCTCCCATCCACCCGTGTTCTTGATCGTCGCAAGGAGGCTCAACCATGCGCGCGCGCACCACATTCGTCTCCCTGGCCGCGGTATTGGTCACTGCTGTCGCGGGGGCGGTCCCCGCGACCGCCGCTGCACCCGCACCCGGCCACGCCGCGAACCACGACAGCGACCGGCCGTGCACACCGGACGTCTCCCTCGCCGGATTCTCCGACGCCCTCGACAAGACGTACTTCCAGGGCTCCTACGTCGGCAACCTCTCCGCCCTCGCCCGGGACTCCGGCGGCCGGACCGCCGCGCTGTCCGACCGTTCGCTGCTGTTCACGCTCGACGCGCAGCGCAAGCCCGAGCGCGTCCTACGGCTCGCGGACGAGAACGGCAAGGACCTCGACTCCGAGGGCCTGGTCATCGACCGGGACGGCGGATATCTGGTGACCTCCGAGACCGAGCCGTCCGTCCGCCGCTACGACCGGGACGGCAAGCTGCTCGGCGCGCTGCCCGTACCGGACGAGCTCCGCGTCGCGCCGGCCGGGAAGGCCCAGCTCAACCAGACCTTCGAGGGCCTCACCCTGCTGCCCGGCGGCAACACGCTCGTCGCCTCGATGGAGGGCGCGCTCAGCGGTGACGGCACGGACGACCAGGGCCGCCCCCTCGTCCGCTTCCAGACCTGGCAACGGTCCGGCGGACACGGCGAGTTCGGCCTCGGTCGGCAGTACGCCTACCCCGTCGACAAGACCCTCGGCGTCTCCGAGGTCACGGCCGCCGACGAGAGTCACCTGCTGGTCCTGGAGCGGGGATTCTCCGCGACGACGGGTCTGACGGTCCGGCTCTACCTCGCCGACCTGTCCGCCGCGCGGACCGACGCCGGCCGTCCGGTGCCGAAGCGGCTGCTCGCCGACCTCGGCGGCTGCACGTCCCCCGACGCCCACCACCCCACCCCGCAGCCCAACCCGCTGCTCGACAACGTCGAGGGGATGACCGTCACGGGCCGGGAGCCCGACGGACGGCTGAAGCTGCTGCTCGTCAGCGACGACAACCAGAGCACCCGGCAGGTCACGCGCCTGTACGAACTCACCGTCCGCGTCTGCGACTGACCCCGCGGGGGCGCGTGGCGCCCGCCCGCTCAGGCCACCCCGGCCTCCGCCGGGGCCTCCCCGAAGCGGGCCAGCGCCAGCGCCCCCAGCACCGCCAGCGCGAACCCCGCCACGGCCAGCGGCATCAGCCCCGCGCGGGTGCTGTCCCCGAGCCAGGCGACGCCCACCCAGGCCGGGCCCAGGGTCTCGCCGACGACCATGCCGGCCGTGGCGGCCGTCACCGAGCCGCGCTGCAGGGCGGACGTCAGGAGCAGGAAGGCGGCCCCGCCGCCCAGCAGCAGCGCGTACGTGGCCGGGTTCGCCGGCAGCCTGGTCTCCGGCACGCCCTCGACGAGGCGCACCGCCACCTCGACGACCCCGAACCCGCAGCCCGCCCCCAGCCCCAGCGCCGCCGCCCGCGCCCGCCCCCGGAGCCGGCCCGCCGCCGCGCCGAAGGCGAGGACGCCCCCCGCGGCGCACAGGGTGCCCCAGCGCAGCGCCGCCGAGCCCGTTCCCGAGCCCTCCTCGCCGGACGCCAGGCCCAGCATCGCCAGCCCGCCGCACACCACGAGCACCGCCGCCCACTCCACCGGGCTCAGCCGGACCCCCAGGACGCGCGAGGCGGTGACGGCCGTGACGGCGAGGCTCGCGGCCAGGGCCGCGCTCACCGCGTAGATGGGGAGCTGGCGGAGGGCGATCACCTCCAGCACGAATCCGAGCGCGTCCAGGCCGAGTCCCGCGAGGTAGCGCCACTGGCGCAGGACGCGCAGCAGCAGGACCGGGTCGACGCCCGAGCCCGTGCCGGGCGGGGCCGCCCGCGCGGCCGCGGCCTGGAGGACGGACGCGGTGCCGAAGCAGACCGCCGTGCCGAGCGCGCACACCATGCCGAGGGTCACGGTCCGACTGTAGGGCGTTTAGGGTGTACGCACTTTCGAACACGACGGGGGCGTCACAGATGGAACAGAAGGAACCGATACCTCGGAAACCGGTCAAGGCGCGCAGGCGCCTGCGGTCCAGCACGGTCGTGCTCGGCGGCATGGGCGTCCTCGCCACCGCCCTGACCTCCTGCGGCTCCGAGCCCGACAAGCGCTGCGTCGACCGCAACAGCTACGAGGCCGGCCGGGGCTACCGTGTGCTCGACTCCAAGGCGTGCTCCAGCAAGAGCGGCAGCGGAGGCAGCTCCGGGACCTGGTACTACAACTCCGGTAATTCTGGCACCTATGCCAAGAGCGGCACCTTCGACAAGGGCAAGGCCGTCTCCCGCGGCGGCTTCGGCTGCTCGTCCTCCTCCAGCCACTCCGGCTCGAGCGGCGGCTGAGCCCGGCGATGCGACGCCACAGCACCACCCCGCGCCCCGGCTGGCAGGAGACCGTCGAGGAGCAGGGCCTGATCTACCCCCTCTCCCGCCAGGCGGACGGCTCCCTCGCCCCGTACTGGGACGAGAGCGCGTACTACGTCTTCTCCCTGCCCGAGGTCGAGGCCCTGGAGGAGGTCGTCGAGGAGCTGCACGAGATGTGCCTGGCCGCGGCCGGGCACATCGTGGAGCACCACCGCTTCGCCGACCTCGGCATCACCGACCCGCGCCTGGCCGACCTCGTCGCCGAGTCGTGGCGGCGGAGGGAGGAACTGCCGTCGGTCTACGGCCGGTTCGACCTGCGCTACGACGGCACGGGCCCCGCCAAGATGCTGGAGTACAACGCCGACACCCCCACCTCGCTGGTGGAGGCGGCCAGCCCGCAGTGGTTCTGGATGGAGGAGCGCTTCGCCGAGGTCCCCCACGCCGACCAGTGGAACTCCCTCCACGAGCGGCTGGTCGACGCCTGGAGGCGCCAGGCGGCGCTGCTGCCGCCCGGTGTGCCCCTGCACTTCGCCCACTCGGCCGGGGACGAGCTGGGCGAGGACCTGATGACGGTCGCCTACCTGCGCGAGACCGCCGAACAGGCCGGGATCACCACCGAAGCGATCTCGATGGAGGACATCGGCTGGGACCGGCTCTCGGGCCGGTTCGTCGACAAGAAGCTCCGCTTCGTACGGGCCTGCTTCAAGCTGTACCCGTGGGAGTGGCTGGTCGCCGACGACTTCGGGCCGGCCGCCCTCGACACCCTCGACAACGGCGGCGGGACGGGCTCGACCCTGTGGATCGAGCCCGCCTGGAAGATGCTGCTCTCCAACAAGGCCCTGCTGGCCGTCCTCTGGGAGCTCTTCCCCGGCCACCCGAACCTGCTGCCCGCCTACCTCGACGGCCCGCGCGAGCTGGCCGGCACGGGCGGCTACGCGGCCAAGCCCCTGCTGGGCCGTGAGGGCGCCGGCATCACCCTGCACCCCCCGGGCGCCGCCCCGGCCATACGCCCGGAGCCCTGCTGCTACCAGCAGCTCGCGCCGCTGCCCGACTTCGACGGCAACCACGTGGTGCTGGGCGCCTGGGTCGTCGAGGGCGAGCCGGCCGGGCTCGGCATCCGCGAGTCGTCAGGGCTGATCACGGACGAGTACGCGCGGTTCGTCCCCCACGTGATCCTCTAGCGGCGGCTGCCACCCCTGCTCATCCCCCTACCGCACCCCCTCCACCAGCCACCCCGACATCTCGTCCCCACCCGGCATCGGCCGGCCCAGCGCCTCACCCACGCCCGCGAACGTCCGTACCTCCGCTCGCCACCCGCGCTCCGCGAGCAGCGTCGTGGGGTCGTCCGTCCCGTAGCGCCACGGCGAGCCCCACGTGGCCATCAGGTCCAGCACCGGCCGGGTCTCGGGAGCGGCGAGCATCGCCCCGGCGACGAAGTCGGCCAGCAGGCGGCTGCCCGGCGCGGAGAGGGCCGAGATCCGGTCGAGGAGGGTGTGGACGTCGGGCTCCTCCAGATACTGGGTGAGCCCCTCCACCAGCCAGCACGTGGGCAGGTCCGCCCTGAACCCCGCGTCGGCCAGGGCCTCCTCCCAGCCGGCCGCCGCGAGGTCGGCGCCCACCGCGGTCCGGTGGCAGGTCGGCGCGACGCCGCCCAGCAGGCGCTCCTTGTGGGCCAGCAACTCCGGCCGGTCCAGCTCGTAGAGGGTCACGTCGGCCGGCAGCCGCAGCCGGTACGCGCGCGTGTCCATCCCCGCCGCGACGATCACGAGCTGGCGAGGACCCCCGTCCCCCACCGCACCCCCGATCGCGTCGTCGAAGAAGCGCGTCCGCACCGGGATCGCCGGTACGTCGCCGAACGCGTCCAGCCGGGCCGTGCCCGCCGGCCCCGCCAGGGCGGCGGCCAGGGGATCGTGGAAGAGGGCGTCGTCCCGCGCCGATTCCCGCGCGCGCTGGGCCGCGGTGACGAGGGACGTGCCCGCTACAGGGTCGAGTGTGAAGGCGGATGTGTTCTGGTTCGTCATGCCGACGACCCTCGCCGCGCCGGGCGCCTCCCGTCCCCGGCCGGCCGCTCCATGACGGATTCCGGCATCCGATAGCTTCCTGTGGTGGATTCCGTCATACGCGACTCGGCCGTACGCGACTCCGGCACACGCGACGCCTCGCCAAGCCGCCGTCACCTCGACCTCCTCGACCGGCAGTTGGCCCACGCGCTGCAGATCGACGGGCGCGTCCCGTTCAGCCGGATCGCGGCCGCCATCGGCACGTCGGACCGTACGGTCGCCCGCCGTTACCACCGGCTCCGGGCGGACGGGGTGCTCCGCGTCGTCGGGCTGCCGGACGCCCGGAGCCTCGGTCTCGTCGACTGGGCCGTACGCATCCAGTGCACGCCGGACGCGTCCGTGGCGATCGCCGCCGCGCTCGTCGAGCGGGCGGATACCTCCTGGGTGGGCCTCGCCTCCGGCGGCACCGAGATCACCTGCATCACGCGGGCCCAGGGCGGTTCGGCGCAGGGCAGCATGCTGCTGTCCAAGCTGCCCAGGACGCCACGGATCACCGGCGTGACCGCCCACTGCATCCTGCGCCCGGTGGCCGGTCTGGCCGGCTGGCCGGGTCGTACCGAGGCGCTCGACGCACGGCAGGCCGAGGAGCTGTCACGTCTCGCGGCGCCCGGCGCGCCCTCCCGCGACGTGCGGCCCGGCGCCGCCGACGACCGTCTCTTCGCCGTCCTCGCCAAGGACGGCCGCGCCGGCGTTCCCGAGCTGGCCGCCGCCACCGGGTGGTCGGAGTCCACCGTCCGTCGCCGGATCGACGAACTCCGTTCCGCCGGCGTGCTGTACTTCGACGTCGAGATCGACCCGGCGCTGTACGGCTACCCCTACGAGGCCATGCTGTGGCTGACCGTCGCCCCCGGGGAGCTGGGCACGGTGGCCGAGGCCCTCGCCGGGCACCCCGAGGTCGCGTTCGCGGCGGCCGTCACCGGGCCGAGCAACATGATGGCGATCGTCATCGTCCGGGACGGCGACGCGTTGTACGACTACCTCGCCACGCGCGTCGGCGCGCTGCCCGGCGTGCGGGGTGCCGAGACCACGCTCGTCACCCGGCACGTCAAGCGGGGCGGCGCGCTCGTCACACCGCGGCGTCCCCCAGGACCGCGCGGAGCTGCTCCAGCCCCCAGTTGAGGTCCTCCTTGGTGATGACCAGCGGCGGGGCGATGCGGATCGTCGAGCCGTGGGTGTCCTTCACCAGCACGCCGCGCGCCATCAGGCGCTCCGAGATCTCGCGGCCCGTGCCGACCTCCGGCGCGATGTCGACGCCCGCCCACAGGCCGCGGCCGCGGACGGCGGTCACGGCGCCGGAGCCGGTCATCAGGCCCAGCTCGTGGTGCAGGTGCTCGCCCAGGCGGGCCGCCCGCTCCTGGTACTCGCCGGTGCGGAGCATGGCGACGACCTCCAGGGCCACCGCGCACGCCAGCGGGTTGCCGCCGAAGGTGGAGCCGTGCTCGCCGGGGCGGTACACGCCCAGGACCTCGCGCGAGGAGACGACGGCCGACACCGGCACGACGCCGCCGCCCAGCGCCTTGCCCAGCACGTACACGTCCGGGACCACGCCCTCGTGCTCGCAGGCGAAGGTCCGGCCCGTGCGGCCCAGGCCGGACTGGATCTCGTCCGCGATGAACAGGACGCCGCGCTCGCGCGTCAGCCGGCGCACGCCCGGCAGGTAGCCGGCGGGCGGGACCAGCACGCCCGCCTCGCCCTGGATCGGCTCCAGCAGCACGGCCACGGTGTCGTCGTCGACCGCGGCCTCCATCGCCGCGAGGTCGCCGTAGGGGACGATCTCGAAGCCGGGCGTGTACGGGCCGAAGTCCGCCCGCGCCTCGGGGTCCGTGGAGAAGCTGATGATCGTGGTCGTGCGGCCGTGGAAGTTCCCCGCCGCCACCACGATCTTCGCCCGGCCGTCCGGTACGCCCTTGACGCGGTAGCCCCACTTGCGCGCGGTCTTCACGGCGGTCTCGACCGCCTCCGCGCCGGTGTTCATGGCGAGGACCATCTCCATGTCGCACAGCTGTGCCAGCGCGGAGCAGAACTCCCCGAACCGGTCGTGGTGGAAGGCCCGCGAGGTGAGCGTGACCCGCTCCAGCTGTTCCTTGGCCGCGTTGATCAGCCGACGGTTGCCGTGGCCGAAGTTCAGCGCCGAGTACCCGGCGAGCATGTCGAGATAGCGGCGTCCCTCGACGTCGGTCATCCAGGCGCCCTCGGCGGTCGCCACCACGACCGGCAAGGGATGGTAGTTGTGGGCGCTGTGCTGATCGGCTGCGGCGATGTTGCGTTCCGTGGCGGTCAACGTGTGCTCCGTTCCGGTCGGGGCATGCTGCTGATGACGTCTTTCTACACCCGCACTCGCACCACGGGCCCGAGTCCGGTTCGGCACCTGAGAGAATGAGGGCATGGCCCTTGATCGTCCGCGCGCCCTCTCCGGTATCCAGCCCACCGCAGGCTCGTTCCACCTCGGGAACTACCTCGGTGCCGTCCGTCAGTACGTGGCCCTGCAGGAGACCCACGACGCGTTCTACATGGTCGTGGACCTGCACGCGATCACCGTGCCGCAGGACCCGAAGGAGCTGCGGGCCAACACCCGCATCGCCGCGGCGCAGCTGCTGGCCGCCGGCCTGGACCCGGACCGCTGCACCCTGTTCATCCAGAGCCACGTGCCCGAGCACGCGCAGCTCGCCTGGGTGATGAACTGCCTCACCGGCTTCGGCGAGGCCTCGCGCATGACGCAGTTCAAGGACAAGTCCGCCAAGCAGGGCGCCGACCGCACCACCGTCGGCCTGTTCACGTACCCGGTCCTCCAGGTCGCCGACATCCTGCTCTACCAGGCGGACACCGTCCCGGTCGGCGAGGACCAGCGCCAGCACGTGGAGCTGACCCGCGACCTGGCCGAGCGCTTCAACGGCCGCTTCGGGGACACCTTCCGCGTCCCCGCGGCGCACATCGTCCGCGAGACCGCGAAGATCTACGACCTGCAGGACCCGACGGCCAAGATGAGCAAGTCGGCGGCGACGGCCAAGGGCCTGATCAACCTGCTCGACGAGCCCAAGGTCTCCGCCAAGAAGATCAAGAGCGCGGTCACCGACACCGACACGGTCATCCGCTTCGACGCCGAGAAGAAGCCCGGCGTCAGCAACCTCCTCACCATCTACTCGACGCTCACCGGCACCACGATCGCCGAGCTGGAGCAGAAGTACGAGGGCAAGGGCTACGGCGCGCTCAAGACCGACCTCGCCGAGGTCATGGTGGAGTGGGTCACCCCCTTCCGCGCCCGTACGCAGGAATATCTGGACGACCCGGAGACGTTGGACGCCGTCCTGGCCAAGGGCGCGGAGAAGGCCCGTACCGTGGCGGCCGAGACGCTGGCGCGGGCCTACGACAAGCTCGGCTTCCTGCCCGCGAAGCACTGACGGTCCCCGGCCGGGCAGGGCGGCGAGGGCGCCCCCGACCCGGCCGGCGGCCAGGGGACCTGGCAGCGGAAGCGGCTCAGCCGTCACACTGACCACGGGTACATACAGGCGCACAGGAGGGAGAACGCAGTGGGCACCGTCACGGTCGGCGTTTCGATCGCGGTCCCGGAGCCGTACGGCAGCTTCCTCCAGAAGCGTCGCGCGGGCTTCGGGGACCCGCTCGCCCACGGCATCCCCACGCACGTCACCCTCCTGCCGCCCACCGAGGTGGACGCCTCGTCACTGCCCGCGATCGAGCGCCACCTCGCGGAGGTCGCCCAGGCTGGCCGGCCGTTCCGGATGCGCCTGTCCGGCACCGGCACCTTCCGGCCGCTGTCACCCGTGGTCTTCGTCAACGTGGTCGAGGGGTCGTCCGCCTGCTCCTGGCTCCAGAAGCGGATCCGGGACGACTCCGGCCCCGTGGCCCGCGAGCTCCAGTTCCCGTACCACCCCCACGTGACCGTCGCCCACGGCATCGCCGAGGAGGCGATGGACCGGGCCTTCGAGGAGCTGGCCGGCTACGAGGCCGCCTGGACCACCGCGGGCTTCGCGCTCTACGAGCAGGGGGCCGACGGCGTGTGGCGGCTGGATCGCGAGTACCCCTTCGGGCGGGAGCCCGGGCCCGGCGACCGCCGCGCGGGGCGCGGCGTGGAGCTGGACGCCCAGCCCTTCCC
This sequence comes from Streptomyces cinnamoneus, assembly GCF_002939475.1. Taxonomy (NCBI): domain Bacteria; kingdom Bacillati; phylum Actinomycetota; class Actinomycetes; order Kitasatosporales; family Streptomycetaceae; genus Streptomyces; species Streptomyces cinnamoneus. The sequence continues at coordinate 4,233,099 of NZ_PKFQ01000001.1, forward strand.
CCGGACGCAGGCGGACGGCCGGCAGCAGCGCCAGGACCGGGAGACGGGCTCCGCCTCCGCGCAGACCCCCGCGGCCATGCCGCCGCCCCGCCGGCCGGGCGTCGCCCGCCCGCCGGCGGCCTCCCGCTGACCCCGTACGGGCGAGTCCCCCACCGGCCCGGCCTCACCCGTTCGGGCTACGCGTAGCCGCCTCGGCGGAATGGTAGGGGTGCACCATGGACTGGCTGACTCGACTGCCGGTGATCGGACCCGTGCTCCGCGGCCCGGTCACCCGCCTCACGCGCACGCACGCGTGGCGCTCGTACGAGACCCTCGACCGGGTGAAGTGGACCCGGCTGGCAGCCGCGATCACCTTCACGAGCTTCGTCGCGCTCTTCCCCCTGTTGACCCTCGGCGCCGCCGTGGCCGCGGCGCTGCTCAGCGACCAGCGGACCCATGAGCTGGAGGACCGGCTGGCCGAGCAGGTGCCCGGCATCTCCGCCAGCCTCGACGTGCGGTCCTTCTCGGAGAACGCGGGCACGGTCGGCCTCGTCGCCGGCGCGCTGCTGCTGTTCACCGGCGTCAGCTGGGTGGGCTCCCTGCGCGAGTGCCTGCGCGCGGTGTGGGAGGTGGAGGAGGCCCCCGGTAATCCGGTGCTCCTCAAGCTCAAGGACGCGGCGGTGCTGCTGGGCCTGGGCGCCGTGGTGCTGCTGTCCGCCGCCTGCTCGGCCTTCGCCTCGGCGGCGGTGGACTGGGTCGCGGACCGCACGGGGCTGGACGGGGCGGGCGGACTGCTCACGGCCGTCGGCTTCTGCATCGCCGTCCTGGCCGATTTCCTGCTGATGCTCTACGTCCTGACGCGCCTGCCCGGCGTCCACCCCGGCCGCCGCCGGCTGGCCGTCGGCGCCCTGCTCGGCGCGGTCGGCTTCGAGGTGCTCAAGCTGGTGCTGAGCGGCTATCTGCAAGGGGTCGCCGCCAAGAGCATGTACGGCGCCTTCGGCACGCCCATCGCGCTGCTGCTGTGGATCAACTTCACGGCCAAGCTGACGCTCTACTGTGCCGCCTGGACGGCCACCGGTGCGAAGGGCGGCACGCCCGGGCGGCACAGCGAGGAGGAGCCCGGCCCGGTCAGCCCCGGTCGCCGGAGCCCTTCGAGTCCTTGCGCCGCACCAGCTCCGGCAGCGGATGACGGCGGTGCACCACGTACCCCGCCACCGCCAGGACCGCCAGCGCCCCGCCCGTGAGGCCGACCGCCGTCCACATCCCGTCGCCGCCGGACGCCGCCGCGGCCTGGGTGCTGCCGCTGCCCCTGGCGCCGCCCCGGCCGTCGCCGGGCTTGTCCGTCCCGCCCTCCGGCGGCACGAGCACACCGACCGGCTTCACGTGGCCGGCCGCCTCGAAGCCCCAGTCCAGCAGCCGCTGGGTCTCCTTGTAGACCTCGTTGGGCTCCTTGATGTCCGGGTTCATGACGGTGACGAGCAGCTTCTTGCCGTCGTGCTGGGCGACGCCGGTGAAGGTGTTGCCGGCGTTGGTGGTGGAACCGTTCTTCACGCCCGCCATGCCCTTGTAGGGGGGCAGCCCCTGGGCGCCGGTGAGCAGCCGGTTGGTGTTGGCGATCTCCTTCGTCCTCCCCGGCCGCTCCTCGTCGGGGAACTGCGTCCGGGCCGTCGAGCAGTACTCCCGGAAGTCCGCCTTCTGCAGGCCGGAGCGGGCGAAGAGCGTGAGGTCGTACGCGCTGGAGACCTGGCCCTCGGCGTCGTAGCCGTCGGGGGTGACGACGTGGGTGTCCAGGGCCTGGAGGTCCTCGGCGTGCGCCTGCATGTCCTTGACGGTCTGTGCCACGCCGCCGTTCATCGCGGACAGGACGTGCACGGCGTCGTTGCCCGAGCGCAGGAAGACGCCCATCCACATGTCGTGGACGGAGTAGCTCAGGCCTTCCTTCATGCCGACCTGGCTGCTGCCCTCGCCCATGCCCAGCAGGTCGGTGGGCTTCACCTTGTGCTGTTGCGTCTTGGGGAACTTGGGCAGCACCGTGTCGGCGAAGAGCATCTTCAACGTGGAGGCGGGCGGCAGCTTCCAGTGCGCGTTGTGCGCGGCCAGCACGTCGCCGGACTCGGCGTCGGCCACCAGCCAGGAGTCGCCGCTCAGCTCCTCGGGCAGCGCCGGGGCGCCGGGGCCCGGCCGTACCTGGGTGCCGGGCTTGCCGAGCAGCTCGCCGCCCACGGTGGACATCCTGGCGGGCGGCTGCTTCGGCGTCCTGCCCTTGCCGTCGGCGGCCGCGCTCGCGCTCGCGGTGGGCGTGGGGGAGGCGGTGGCGGCGAGCGCGGGAGCGGCGGTGGCCAGCGGGAGCAGCAGCGAGGCACCGGCCGCCAGCAGGGTGGCCGGGCCGCGAGAGGTGCGGCGGGGTCGCGTCGCGGAGTACCGCGCGGAGGGCCGCGGGCGGTGTGATGTGATCGTCGGCACGCTGGTGAACGTACCTCCGTGTCCGTCGAACAAGAACGCCACCCCACGGCGGGCCTCCGTCGAGGACCCGATAGGACCAGTCGAGGACCCGATAGGACCAGCGTCCGAACCCGAACGCATACTGAAACCCATGGTGAAGTCTTCCGGGGAAGCAGCCCCCCGAACCCCCGCGACCCTCTCCCGTCCCGTGTCCTGGTTCCTGCTCGCCTTCGGGGTGTGGAGCTGGTTCATCTGGATCACTTTCGTCAAGAACCTGTGGAAGGACGGCAGCGGGCTCGCCTTCGACGACGCGGGCGAGCCCACCGGCTACTTCTGGGTCCATCTGCTGCTCGCGGTCACCTCGTTTCTTCTGGGGACGGCTGTCGGCCTGATCGGGTTGCGTGGCGTCAGGGCCCTGCGGCGCACGTCATAAGGCGTGCCGTCGCTTTTCGGACACCCCGGGTGCCGGCCACTTCCGGCGTTTTCCGGACGCACGAACGTTCGCCTGTCTACGGTGATGCGCATCACTGGGCGGGAGGGGCGCGGGGATGCGTGGTGTCCGGATTCGGGCGGGGGCGGGTGCGGTGTGCGTGGCGCTGCTGGCGGTGGCGGCCGGGGGCTGCCGGCTGGTGCCGGGGGATGACGACGACGGGCGCCCGGTCCGGGTGGGCACGACCGACACGGTCAGCGCGCTCGACCCGGCCGGTGCCTACGACGCGGGTTCCTGGGCGCTCTACGGCAACGTCTACCAGTCCCTGTTGACCTTCGCCCCGGGCTCCAGCACCCCGGTGCCGGACGCGGCGCGCAGCTGCACGTTCAAGGGCGAGGGGTTACGCACGTACACGTGCACGCTGCGCCGGGGGCTGAGGTTCGCCAACGGGCACGCGCTGACGTCGAGGGACGTGAAGTTCTCCTTCGACCGCATCGCCCGCATCAAGTCGCCGCAGGGGCCGGGGCCGGTGCTGGAGACCCTGGAGTCGGTGGCGGCCCCGCGGGAGGACGAGGTCGTCTTCCGGCTGAAGGTCCCGGACGCGACGTTCCCGTTCAAGATAGCCACGGGCGCCGGCTCGATCGTCGACAGCGACGCCTATCCGGCGGACCGGCTGCGCAAGGGCGACGGCGTGGACGGCTCCGGTCCGTACGTGCTGGCCGCCTACCGGTCCGGCGCGAGCGCGGAGCTGGAGCCGAACAAGCGCTACGCCGGGGCGGTCAAGGGCTCCGCCAGCAAGGTGACGATCCGTTACTTCGCCGACTCGGGCCGGATGAGCGAGGCGTGGCGGCAGCGGTCGGTCGACGTGGTCGGCCGCCAGATGCCGCCCGCCGACCTGGCGGACGTCTCCCTCACGGACTCCGGTGTCCGCGTGAGCGAGACCGCCGCCGCCAACATGCGCAGCCTGGTCTTCAACCTGCGCGACGGCTCACCGGTCAAGCCTCTGGCCGTGCGGCAGGCGGCCGCCGCCGTCATCGACCGGGACGCGCTGGCCCGCGACGTGCACCTGCGGACGGTCGAGCCGCTGTACTCGCTCATCCCGCGGGGCCTGACGGGCCACACGACGTCGTTCTACGACCTGTACCCGCAGCCCGACCCCGGCCGCGCCCGGCAGATCCTCCAGCGCGCCGGCGTCGCCGTGCCGGTCCGCTTCGGCATCGCCTACTCGCGGGGCGCGGCCACGGACCAGGAGGCGGCGCTGCTGAAGGAGCAACTGGAGGCCACGGGGCTGTTCGAGGTGACCACGCGGAAGGTGGAGTGGACGGCGTTCCAGGAGGGGTACGCCCGGGGCGCCTACGACGCGTACTGCGTCTCCTGGGTGGCCGACTTCCCCGACCCGGAGACCTTCACCAGCCCGCTCGTGGGCGCGGAGAGCGCCCTGCACTCGGGCTACGAGAGCCCGCGCGTGGAGAAGCTGATCCGCACGGCGCAGGAGCACTACCAACGCGACCGGGCCTCCGGTGACTTCCGGAACATCCAGCGGATCGTCGCGGAGGACGTGCCGCTGGTGCCGCTGTGGCAGAAGAAGGACTACGCCCTGAGCACGTCGTCCATCTCGGGGGCCGAGTACCTCTCGGACGGCACCGGCATCTGGCGGCTGTGGCGGCTGCACCGGATCTGAGGGCCGGGCGGCCCGGTGCCAGGCGGTGTCGCCCCCGCCTTGCCCGTGGCAATCTGGGTGCCATGGAACTGCAGCCCTGGCGGCTGCCCGCGTCACCGGGCGAACCGCCCTACTACACGACCGACACGTGCGCCGGCTGCGGTGCGGTCGTGCACGGCATCCACGGGCGCTGGACGTGCGCCGCCTGCGGTGCGTGCAGCCCGTACCAGGAGCCGCCCGAGGGGTGGGCCACGGAGATCACCCCGGAGGAGCTGGCCACCAACACGGTGGGGTACGACAGCCTGCCGAACCCCTGAGCCCGTTCAGAGCCCGTGCCGCCCGAGGAAGTCCAGGATCAGCTTCTGCCACTCCTCGGGCCGTTCGGCCATGGGCACGTGCCCCGTCTCGATCTCGGCGTACTCCGCACCGGGGATGTGGTCCACCAGGTAACGGGAGTTGGCGGGCGAGACCAGGGTGTCCTTCGTGGTGGCGATGACCAGGGTGGGGACGCGGATGCCGGCGAGGTCGGCGGTGGTGTCCCCGGACCGGACGGCGCCCGCCTGCTCGGCGGCCCCGGCCGGGACGCCCTGGGCGAGGGCGTCGTAGAACGCCTCGCGCTCGGCCTCCGGCACGGCGTTGAAGAAGTCCTCGCCGAACGCGCTCAGCGCGGTGAGGCGGGCGAACGCCTGGAGGTCCCCCTCCGCGAGCAGCCTCTGCCAGAGGAAGAGCGAGGCGTCGGCCCGGTTGTCCGGCTTGGCCAGACCGGCCGTCAGCACCAGGCCGCGCACCCGCTCCGGGTGCCGGGCGGCCGTCCGTACGGACACCAGCGTGCCCAGCGAGTAGCCGACGAGCGTGAAGGTCTCCAGGCCGGCCGCGTCGGCCGCCGCCACGATGCCGTCGGACAGCGCGTCCACGGTCAGGGGGCCGGTGGCGCGCGGAGTGGCGCCGGAGCCGGGATAGTCGGGGGCCACCACGGTGTGCCGCTCGGAGAGCGCCGGGATGACGGGCGCGAAGTTGCCCTCGATGCTGCCGCCCGCGCCGTGCGCGAGGAGGATGCCGGGGCCGGAGCCGTGGACGGTGGTGTGCAGGGGCGTGGGAATGTGTGCCATGGCCAAGAGGTTGACATCTGACATCAGTGTGAAGGTCAAGGGGAGGACCGCGATGCGCATAGGAGAGCTCTCGCGACGGACGGGCGTCAGCACCCGGCTCCTGCGCTATTACGAGGAGCAGGGCCTGCTGAAGGCCGAGCGGGACGCCAACGGCTACCGCCGTTACGGCCCCGCCGCCGTCGAGCGCGTCGTGCGCATCCGCGAACTCCTCGCCGGCGGCCTGACCACCGAGGCCATCCGCGACCTCCTGCCCTGCGCCCAGGGCGGCCCGGGCCTGATGCCCTGTGACCACTCCGCGCAGGTGCTCGGCGACCAGCTGTCCCGCGTGGACGAGCAGATGGCCGAACTGCGCCGCAAGCGGGAGGCGTTGATGTGCGTCACCGAGGCCATGGAGACCCGCCGCCGCCAGGACGAGGCGCTGGCCCTGGCGGCGCTCGGGCCGGCCTGACCCACGGTGCCCGCCGCCGACGGGCGCCGCCGTCAGTGGTCACCGGGGGCCCCGGACCGTGATGGGCCGTCAGCTCCCCGGGCACGGCAAAGGCCCCGCCCCCGGAAGAAGGGGGCGGGGCCTTTCAGGCCGGTCGTCCGTCAGACGGACCCGCAGGTCAGAAGCGGCGCGTGATCAGCGCCCGCTTCACCTCCTGGATCGCCTTCGTGACCTCGATGCCGCGCGGGCAGGCGTCCGTGCAGTTGAAGGTCGTGCGGCAGCGCCACACGCCGTCCTTGTCGTTGAGGATCTCCAGGCGCTGCTCGCCCGCCTCGTCGCGCGAGTCGAAGATGAAGCGGTGCGCGTTGACGATCGCCGCCGGGCCGAAGTACTGGCCGTCGTTCCAGAACACCGGGCACGAGGACGTGCACGCGGCGCACAGGATGCACTTGGTGGTGTCGTCGAAGCGCTCGCGGTCCTCGGCGGACTGCAGCCGCTCACGCGTCGGCTCGTTGCCCTTGGTGATCAGGAAGGGCATGACGTCGCGGTACGCCTGGAAGAAGGGGTCCATGTCCACGACCAGGTCCTTGAGGACCGTGAGGCCCTTGATGGCCTCGATCGTGATGGGCTTCTCCGGGTTGATGTCCTTGATCAGCGTCTTGCACGCCAGCCGGTTGCGGCCGTTGATCCGCATGGCGTCGGAGCCGCAGATGCCGTGCGCGCAGGAGCGGCGGAAGGTCAGCGTGCCGTCCAGGTCCCACTTGATCTTGTGGAGACCGTCGAGCACGCGCTCCTTCGGGTCGATCTCCACCTGGAAGTCCTGCCAGGTGGCCTCCGCGGAGACCTCCGGGTTGAACCGGCGGATCCGGAAGGTGACCGTGATGTACGGCGAGGCGTCCTGCGCTGCCGTCCCGGCCTTCTCGAGAGTCGGGGTAGCCATCAGTACTTACGCTCCATCGGCTGGTAGCGGGTCTGGACGACCGGCTTGTAGTCGAGGCGGATCGAGTCCTTGCCGTCCGCGTCGACCTCGCGGTACGCCATGGTGTGGCGCATGAAGTTGACGTCGTCGCGGTTGGGGTAGTCCTCGCGGTAGTGACCGCCGCGGGACTCCTTGCGCGCCAGGGCGGACACGGCCATCACCTCGGCCAGGTCGAGCAGGTTGCCCAGCTCGATGGCCTCCAGAAGGTCGGTGTTGAAGCGCTTGCCCTTGTCCTGGACGGACACGTTCTTGTAGCGCTCGCGCAGCTCGGCGATCTTCTCGACGGCCGTCTTGATGGTCTGCTCGGTGCGGAAGACCATGACGTTGGCGTCCATGGTCTCCTGCAGCTCCTTGCGGAGCTCGGCGACCCGCTCGGTGCCGGTGGAGTTGCGCAGCCGCTCCACCTGGTCCACGACGAGCTCCGCCGGGTTCTCCGGCAGCTCGACGAAGTCGGCCTTCTGCGCGTACTCCGCGGCGGCGATGCCCGCGCGGCGGCCGAAGACGTTGATGTCGAGCAGCGAGTTGGTGCCCAGGCGGTTGGCGCCGTGCACCGACACGCAGGCGACCTCGCCGGCGGCGTACAGGCCCGGCACGACGGTGTCGTTGTCGGCCAGCACCTCGCCCTCGACGTTGGTCGGGATGCCGCCCATGGCGTAGTGCGCGGTGGGCTGGATCGGGATCGGGTCCGTGTAGGGCTCGATGCCCAGGTACGTCCGCGCGAACTCGGTGATGTCCGGGAGCTTGGCGTCGAGCTGCTCCGGCGGCAGGTGGGTGAGGTCGAGGTAGACGTGGTCGCCCTCGGGACCGCAGCCACGGCCCTCGCGGATCTCCGTGTAGATGGAGCGCGAGACGACGTCACGCGACGCGAGGTCCTTCATGACCGGCGCGTACTTCTCCATGAAGCGCTCGCCGTCCTTGTTGCGGAGGATGCCGCCCTCACCACGGGCGCCCTCCGTCAGCAGGATGCCCATGCGCCAGATGCCCGTCGGGTGGAACTGGAAGAACTCCATGTCCTCCAGCGGCAGGCCGCGGCGGTAGCAGGCCGCCTGGCCGTCACCCGTCAGGGTGTGCGCGTTGGAGGTCACCTTGAAGAACTTGCCGGTGCCGCCGGAGGCGTAGATGACCGACTTGGCCTGGAAGACGTGGATCTCGCCGGTGGCCAGCTCGTAGGCGACCACACCGGCCGACTTCTTGACGCCGTCGACCTCGGTGATCAGCTGGTCGAGGACGTAGAACTCGTTGAAGAACTCGACGCCCTCCTTCACGCAGTTCTGGAACAGCGTCTGGAGGATCATGTGGCCGGTGCGGTCGGCCGCGTAGCAGGACCGGCGGACCGGGGCCTCGCCGTGGTTGCGGCTGTGACCGCCGAAGCGGCGCTGGTCGATCGTGCCGTCCGGGGTGCGGTTGAACGGCAGGCCCATCTTCTCGAGGTCGAGGACCGCGTCGATGGCCTCCTTCGCCAGGATCTCGGCGGCGTCCTGGTCGACCAGGTAGTCACCGCCCTTGATCGTGTCGAAGGTGTGCCACTCCCAGTTGTCCTCCTCGACGTTCGCGAGGGCGGCGGCCATGCCGCCCTGGGCGGCGCCGGTGTGGGAGCGGGTCGGGTAGAGCTTGGTGAGCACCGCCGTGCGGCTGCGCTTGGTCGACTCGATGGCCGCGCGCATGCCGGCGCCACCGGCGCCGACGATGACGGTGTCGTACTTGTGGATCTTCATGGTCGCGTCAGCCCCGGGCTCTAGCGGATGTTCGGGTCGAAGGTGAAGATCACCAGCGTGCCCAGCAGGACGGTGAACACCGTGGCGGTGTACAGCAGCATCTTCAGCCAGAAGCGGGTGTTCGCCCGCTCCGCGTAGTCGTTGATGACCGTGCGCAGGCCGTTCGCGCCGTGCAGCATCGCGAGCCACAGCATGATCAGGTCCCAGGCCTGCCAGAACGGGGAGGCCCAGCGGCCCGCCACGAAGGCGAAGCCGATCTTGCTGACGCCGCCGTCGAGGACGAGCTGGATCAGCAGGTGGCCGAGGACCAGGACGACGAGCACGATGCCGGACAGCCGCATGAACAGCCAGCCGTACAGCTCGAAGTTCGTGCGGGTCGACTTCGGGGTCTTCTTGGTGCGCTTGCGCGGCGCCTCGATGACCGGGGCCGGGTTGTCGACGTCGTAGAGGGAGACGTCGCTCACAGCGGCCGACGCGGGGGTGGTTTCAGCGGACATTTCGCGACTCAGCTCCCGAACAGCGTGCGCAGCGTGTGCTGGAGCACGGGGTAGAAGGCGCCTGCCATCAGCAAAGCCCAGACCATGACGACCGACCAGAGCATCTGCTTCTGGTAGCGCGGTCCCTTCGACCAGAAGTCCACGGCGATGACCCGGAGGCCGTTGAGCGCGTGGAAGAGGATGGCGGCCACGAGGCCGTACTCCATCACGTTGACGATGGGCGTCTTGTACGTCGCGACGACCTCGTCGTACGCCTCCGGGGAGACGCGGACGAGAGCGGTGTCGAGGACGTGAACGAACAGGAAGAAGAAAATGAGGACGCCGGTGACTCGATGAGCCACCCAGGACCACATACCTTCCCGGCCGCGATACAGCGTTCCAGCCGGCACGGAAAACCCTCCGGGAGCGGGGATTGGGGCCTGCCGGCTTCACTGTCGGTCGGGCCCGGCCGGGTACGGTCCACCGGCCCTGGCCATCGTAGCGACGCCTTGTCGGTTCGGTCTCGCGGGGTATGTCAGGTGTGATCAAACAGGCACGTACGGGCTAGGGCCGTACGGGCCACACCCCGATGACGCCCCGGATCCGGCCCCGATGGGCGCTTTGTGCGGCGGACGGCCGCGCGACCCCTGGGCTGCGGCCGCCCTCCGCCCTATAGTGACGCCCCCCACAAGCCGCCCGGCGAACGCGCGAATTTCATCCATATGAGAGGTATTTCGGGCGCGTAGCCGATGTCGGTATCCCGAAAAGCAATATCTTCGTCCTACGAAGCTCCACGAAGCCCCAAAAAGGCCCACATGGGAGGTTTTGCTCCATGGGACGCATGGGTCTGCCGGTCAGAGTCACCCGCACGTCGGCCATCCGGGGGACCATGGCCGGCCTCGCCCTCCTCACCACGATGTCGCTCATGGGCTGTCCCGCCCGCCACGGCAGCCTCCGGCCGGGGGACGACTCGCGGTCACCGCAGTCGGCCGCGTCCTCCTCCGCCTCCCCCTCGCCCGCCCCGCCCGGCTCCGCCGCCGCCCCGGCGCCGGCCCCCGTGCCCCCGGGCGCGCCCCGCACCGTCCCCGCCGTGCGGGAGTTCACCCAGCGCGCCGGACCCGGCTGGCGGCCCGCCCCCGGCGCCCGCGTGGTGGCCGACCCGGGCGGGCCGCTGGCCGACGAGGGCCGCAAGCTCGCCGGGGACCTCCAGCTGGGCTTCGGCGCGGGCCCCGCCCGCGCCGGCGACGTGGAGCTGACCCTGCGCCCCGGGCAGCCCGGCGGCCCCGAGTCCTACGAGCTCGCCACCCGCGACCGCAAGGTGACGATCACCGCTCCTGACGAGGCCGGCGTCTTCTACGGCACCCGGACGGTGCTCCAGGCCGTGCGCTCCGGCGGCGGGCTGCCCGAGGGCGACGTCCATGACCGCCCCGACCGGGCCCAGCGCGGCCTCAACCTCGACACCGCCCGCAAGAACTTCACCGCGGACTGGATCGAGGGCCGGCTGCGCGAGATGGCCGACCTCAAGCTCAACCAGCTGGGCCTGCACTTCTCCGACGACCAGGGCTTCCGCATCGAGAGCTCCTCGCACCCCGAGATCGTCTCCCCCGAGCACCTGACCAAGGCCGAGGTCCGCCGCATCACCGCCCTGGCCGGCTCGCTCCACATCACCGTCGTCCCCGAGATCGACTCGCCCGGCCACCTCGGCGCCGTCATCGCCGCCCACCCCGGCCTCCAGCTGCGCGACGCCTCCGGCACCGCCGCCCGCGGCGCCGTGGACATCGCCAACCCGCAGTCCGCCCGCATCGTCGACGACCTGCTGCGGGAGTACGCGCCCCTCTTCCCCGGCGCCTGGTTCCACCTCGGCGCCGACGAGTACCGCGCCCTGATGGCCAAGGACCCCCAGGCCTCCTACCCCCGCCTGGCCGAGGCGGCCCGGAGGAAGTACGGCGCCCGCGCCCGGGTCCAGGACCTGGCCACCGGCTGGCTCAACGACCGGGCGGCCGTCGTGCGCAGCGTGGGGAAGACCCCCAAGGCGTGGAACGACGGCTTCTTCCCCGGCGGAGTCGTCAGCCCCGACAAGGGCGTGCAGGTCGAGTACTGGACCGGCAAGGAGCTGGGCGCCCGGCCGCCGCAGGACTACCTGAACGAGGGACGGACGCTGGTCAACCTCAACGACGAGTACCTCTACTACGTCCTCGGCGAGCCGAACCAGTTCCGCTATCCCACCGGTGAGCGGATCTACCGCGACTGGTCGCCGGGCGTGCTGCGCGGCACCACGGCCGTGGCGCAGGCGCAGTCGGGGCCCGACCGGGTGGCCGGCGGCCGGCTCGCCGTCTGGTGCGACCGGGCCCAGGCCCAGACCGCGGACCAGGTCGCGGCCGGCATCCGGATGCCCCTGGCGGCCGTGGCCCAGCGCCTGTGGGACCCCCGCCCGCCCCGGCTGGCCTGGGCCGACTTCACGGCGCTGGCGGGACGCGTGCGGCACTGACCCCGCGGGGCCGGGCGGGCCGGAAGCACCAGGTCAGGGACGCCCGGTCCGCGGCCCGGCGTGTGCCCCGGAGCCCTGGGCTACCCTCCCGGGAAGAACCGCTGCGCGCCCCCGCGCGCCCGCGTCACCGTCAACGAGGGCCCGATGAAGATCGAATTCTTGCTGCACAACGCGTACGGCATCGGCGGCACCATCCGCTCCACCGTCAACCTCGCCGCCGCCCTCGCCGAGCGGCACGAGGTGCGCATCATCAGCGTCAACCGTCCGGTGGACGAGCCCGAGCTGACCATCGACCCCCGGGTGACCCTCACCCCGCTGGTCGACATGCGCGAGGGCACCGACGGCGACGAGTACGCGGCCCCGCTCAACCAGCGGCCCAGTGAGATCTTCCGCGACGAGCGCATCGACAACGGCCGCATGGCCGCCACCGCCCTCACCGACGAGCGGGTCGCCGCCCACCTCGCGGCCACCGACGCGGACGTCGTCATCGCGACCCGCCCCAAGCTCATCGGCTACCTCGCGAAGTACGGCGCCGACCGCCCGTACCTGCGCCTGGGCCAGGAGCACCTCACCCACGAGGCCCACGTCGCCGAGCTGCACGCCGTGATGGACCCGGCCATCGCCGCCCTCGACGCCTTCGCCACCGTCTCGGAGGCCGACGCCGGGCACTACCGGGAGGCGCTGCCGGACGCGAAGGCCCGCATCCTCTCCATCCCCAACGCGGTCCCGGCCCCGGCCGCCGAGCCCTCGGACGGCGCGTCGAAGACGATCGTCTCCGCCGGCCGCCTGGTGGGCGTCAAGCGTTACGACCGCCTCATCGCGGCCTTCGCCAAGGTCGCCGCCGAGCGCCCCGACTGGAACCTGCGGATCTACGGCCGCGGGCCGGCCAAGGCGAAGCTGCGCAAGCAGATCGAGGAGCTGGGCCTCTACGAGCGCGTCACCCTGATGGGCGCCCGCTCGCCGATCGAGACCGAGTGGGCCAAGGGCGCCGTCGCGGCGGTCGCCTCCGACGCCGAGTCCTTCGGCATGACCATCGTCGAGGCCATGCACGCGGGTCTGCCGGTCGTCGCCACCGACTGCCCCTACGGCCCGCGCGAGATCCTCGCCGACGGCACGGACGGCGTCCTCGTGCCGCTCGACGACTCCGACGCGATCGACGCCTACGCGGACGCCCTGCTCCGGCTCACCGGCGACGCCGCCCTGCGCGAGCGGCTGGGCGCCGCCGCCCGCCAGGCGGCACACCGGTACGAACCGGACGCCATCGCCCGGCGGTACGAGGAGCTCTTCGAGGAGCTGCGCCCCGGCTGCACCACCGCGCGGGCCAAGAAGGGCGGGCTGCTGCGCGGCCTCTTCGGCGGCGGCCGCAAGCAGCAGAGCGCGCCGCGCCCGCAGGGCGACGTCGCCCACCCCGACGCCCGCTGCGCGGCCGCGCCCGACGGCTCGCTGGTCTTCCGGCTGCCGGCCGGCCAGCTGACCGACGCGGACAGCCACCTGCTGCTGCGCCACCGGGGCAGCAAGGGCAAGGAGACGGTCCGGGTGCCGCTGCCGCGCCAGGGCCGCGAGGCGGGCGGCTGGGTGGAGGCGCGCGTCGAGCGCGCGGAGCACACCCTGTCCGAGGGGCGCTGGGACACCTACGTCGAGCGGGCGGGCGGAAAGTCCGGCGAGAAGACCCGGCGCCGGCTGCTGGCCGGCCTCGTCGAGCAGAAGGCCCTGCTGACCCTGCCCCTGCGGGAGTCGGCCGAGGGCCACTCCGCCTGGGTCCCGTACGCCACCAGCGACGGTTTCCTCGCCGTCCGCACCTGGCTGCGCACCACGCACGTGGAGGCGGACGAGGTGCGCGTCGGCGACGACGGCATCACGGTCGCGGTCACCGCCCACGGCACCGCGCTCCGCGAGGGCGCCGAGCTGCTCGCCCGGCTGCGGGGCGGCGACGGCTCGGTGGGCGACGTCCGCACCCCGCTGGTGGCGGGCAGCGGCTGCCTTCCCTACGAGCCCATGAGCCGCCGCGTCACCGCGGACGAGCAGGACCTGTGGGACCTGTGGGTGCGCCCGGCAGCGGGTGCCGCGCCGGTGCGCGTCGGCCGGATCGCCGGCGACTTCGCCGACCGCAAGGGCGTCGACACCTTCCCGGCCGTGACGCGCGGCGAGGTGCGGCTGCGGCCGTTCTTCACGGTGACGAACGACCTGACGGTGACGGTCAAGGACACGGCCGTCGACGAGGCGTGAGCAACACCCGGTAGTGATGGGGTTGGTGTGACACAGGAGGGCGCCGGCGCGCTGTAAGACCCAGAACCGTTCAATCGCGAACGGAACGCGAACCTTCGCGGACCTAGGTGCGAACGAGCGCAGACCGAAGGAGATCGGTGATGGGCTTCTGGGGTTACTTATTAGTCGGCCGCGGCGGCGCCCGGGCACTCGTGGAGTGCCCGGCGCTGGCCGCGAACCGGGACCACCTGGTACCCGCCGGGGCGTTCGGGGACGGCTGGCAGCTGTGGGAACACCCCGAACACCCCGCCCTCGGCGACGGCATCGACACGCTCGTCCGCGCCCTCGCCGACCAGACCGGCGCCCCGGCGCTGGCCGCGTACGTCATGGAGAGCGACTGCGCGGTCCTCGTCGGCGCCGGTCCCGGCGATCCGTCGTGGTCCGCCTGCCTGGGCCGCACGACGCTGGCCCGCTACATGGCCGAGACCGGACTCGGCCTCGACGAGCTCTTCCCCGGCCCGGAGGCCGCCGCCGCGCACTGCGCGGCCTGGGCGGACGCGGCCGGATGCGCGGCGGACGCGGCGGAGCTGGTGAGGGTGCTGGCCGCGGACCCCGAGCCGTCGGTGGAGACCCTCTTCCGCGAACTGCTCGCCGGTCTCGGCGTGATGGAGCCGGCGCGGCGCTAGGACGCGGACTCCCGGACGGAGGACGGCCGGGGCCGCCACCCCCCACAGGAGAGGCCCCGGCCGGCCGTCCGCTGCGAACCCTGGTGGGGTACGCACTCCCTACAGCGCCGTGCATGCCAAAACCGTCACACCCCGGCCACCGCCCGCGGCCGCGTAGTATCACCGGCTCATAGTCGTTTCCCCGTGGCCGGGGTCGAGGCCACAACCCTTGGGGGTCAGAAAGATGTATCCGTGCGGTCATTGCCGCGCCGCCGCCGTGGGCCCTGACGGCCGCTGCGCTGCCTGCGGTACGTACCAGCAGTCCCTGCAGGCCCCGATGGGCGCCATGCCGGCCGCGCCGCCGGCGTACCCGTACCCCGGCGTGCCGGGCGGGATGCCGGTCGGCGGGGTGGACCTGCGCCGCGGCGTGCGGGTGGCACTGATCGTGATGCTGTCGCTGATGCTGCCGGTCACGCTGCTGGTGATGGCGGCGCGCTTCGCGCAGGCCGACGCCCTGGAGACGATCCTGGACCACGGTCCCCTCTTCCTCGACCGGGGCAAGGTCGAGGACGCCGACGACTTCTACGCCGTCGCCATCCTGCTGTACTTCCTCACGCTCGCCGCCACGGCGACGCTGTGGGCCGTCTGGTTCCGCCGCACGCGCGTCAACGCCGAGGTCTTCGCGCCCGGTACGCACCGCTTCGGCACCGGCTGGGCGGCGGGTGCCTGGTTCACGCCGGTGGTCAACTTCTGGTTCCCCAAGCAGATCGCCAACGACATCTACCGCGCGAGCTCCCCGACGGGTCCGCAGAACGTGCGCAAGGGCCTGCTCAACGCCTGGTGGGTGCTGTGGATCGCGGCGACCGCGTGCAACGTCGTGTCGTCCGCGCTCTACTCCGTCGCGACCAACCGGAACACCTACGACGGCTCCGACTGGCACGACAACGTCTCCGCGCTCAAGAGCTCGGTGAACCTGAGCGGCCTGGCGTTCCTGCTGTACTTCGTCGCCGCGCTGCTGGCGATCCTGGTGGTCCGGCAGCTGACGAAGATGCAGGAGCAGCGCGCCGCGATGGGGCCGCAGCCCATGGCCCCCATGGGCGGCATGCCCTACGGCGCCCCGGCCGCGCCGGGCTTCCCGCCCGCTCCGCCCTACGGTGCCCCGTACCCTCCCCACGGCCAGCCGCAGAATCCATTCGGCAGCGGCCCGGCGGCCTACTGAATCCCAGGTACGGCACGTGGTGCAGGATGTGGGTGTGCAGGGGGACGACGCTGAGCTGACCGTCGCGGTGCGTGCGGCGCAGGACGGGGACGAGACGGCATTCCGTACCGTCTACCGGTCCGTGCACCCGCGCCTGCTCGGTTACGTACGCACGCTCGTCGGCGAGGCCGACGCTGAGGACGTGGCCTCGGAGGCGTGGTTGCAGATAGCCCGCGACCTGGAGCGGTTCACCGGTGATGCCGACCGGTTCCGCGGCTGGGCCGCGCGCATCGCCCGCAACCGCGCCCTCGACCACATACGCATGCGCGGCAGGCGCCCGGCCATCGGCGGTGACGAGAGCGAACTCGCCGGCCGGGCCGCCGACGCGGACACCGCCCGGGAGGCCCTGGAGTCCCTGGGCACCGGACAGACCCTCGCGCTCATCGCCCAGCTCCCGCAGGACCAGGCCGAGGCGGTCGTCCTGCGGGTGGTCGTCGGGCTCGACGCGAAGAGCGCGGCCGGGGTGCTGGGCAAGCGGCCCGGCGCCGTCCGGACCGCGGCCCACCGGGGCCTGCGGCGTCTGGCCGAGTTGGTGACCGGGGGCGGAACAGGGGCAGGCCGTGGCCGGCAGGCCGTGGCCGAGGGCATTCCCGGACGGCGGCAGTCACACACCGAGCCCGACGGAACCAATGCTTCCGCCGGTGTGACGCAATTGCGCCCGCGGACGCAGAAGGACATGTGATGGCGGACGACCACCGGTACGACTGGCTGGATGACGACGCCGTGGAGCGGCTGTTGCGCGGCGGAAACGCCGCGGACGACGAGGCGGGCGCCGACGCGGGCAGCGACCAGGGCGACCACGAGGATCGACAGGACGCACCCGGGGCCACCGGGTCCGCCGACGGCCGCCCGGCCGCGGCCGGCGCGGTGGACACGGCTGCGCGGACGGGCGCGGACCCCGACGAGGCGGCGGCCTTCGCCGCCTCCGCCGAGCGCGTGACCGCGGCCCTGCGGGCCCTCGCCGACCCCGCTCCGCTGCGGGGCGCGGACCCCGCCGGCCCGCTGCCCGGCGAGGAGGCCGCGCTGGCCGCCTTCCGCGCGGCACGGGCGACCACGGAGGCGACCGCCGCCGCGGCAGCGGTCGCCGTGCACCCGGGACCCGTCACCCCCGAGGTGGCCCACACCGGACGCCGCAGACCCGCCTTCGCCGTCCGCTCCCTCTTCCGGCGCCCCGTCAAGGCCACCCTCGCGATGGCCCTGGCCGGCTGTGCGGTGGGCGGGGTCGCGGTCGCCGCGGGCGCGGGCGTCCTGCCCGGACCGTTCGGCGGCGGCAGCGGTGAGCCGGCGCCCGCCAACAGCGTGACCATGGCCGACGGCGGTGCCGAGACCGCCGGCACGGGCTCCGCGGGCGCCTCCGCCGAGCCCTCGCACGGCGGTGCCCACGGCACCCGGCCCGGCGAGACACCCGGCACCGGGGGCACCCACCGGCCCGGCAGCCCCTCCGCCACCCCCGGCGGCCGGGCGACCGACGGCCCCTCGGCGACCCCGCGACGCGACGGCAAGGACGAGAAGGGCACCGACCCGACGAGGGAGCCCAAGCTCCCCGTGGGCGGCCGCGACTGGGCGGCCCGCATCTGCCGCGACTACCTGGCGTCCGGCAAGCGCGGCCTCAGCGGTCCGGGCGTGAACGAGGAGGAGGCCCGCACCCTGGAGCGGGCCGCCGGCGGCTCGGCGCTCGTCCGGGCGTACTGCGAGCAGATCCTGGGCTCGGCGGACACGGGCTCCGGGATGAGCGGCGGGAAGAAGGACGACGGCTCGGTGTGGGACGACCTCCGCAAGGGCTCCCTCCCCGGCACGCCGCCGCTCAACCGCTCCCAGCCGAGCCTCGGCGACCCCGCCCGGCAGCCGGGTGTGACACTTTCCGGCACCGTGACGCTGTAGGAAGTGAGCCGACTGGTCATCGGCTGCGCGGGAGCCGGAGTTCCCCCCATTCACATCGGCTCCGCGCACCTGGCGCGGGCGGGACTCTTCCCCCAGTCCTGCCCGCGCCGCCCCCTCCCCCCTGCCACGCGGAGCGTGCGTGGTGAGCCGGGGCCCGGTCCGCCCTGCCGCTACAGTCCGAAGGAGAGGCCCCGAGCCGGGTCTCCTTCCGAAGCGGAGAGCGGGAGGCGCGCCCCATGACCCGACCGACGCCCCGATCGACCGAATCCGGCCTGCCCGTCGACCCCGTCCTCGGGCCCGAGGCCCTGGCCGGCTGGAACCCCGCCGAGAAGCTCGGCGCCCCGGGCTCGTACCCCTTCACCCGCGGCGTGTACCCCACGATGTACACCGGCCGCCCCTGGACCATGCGCCAGTACGCGGGCTTCGGCACCGCCGCCGAGTCCAACGCCCGCTACCGCCAGCTCATCGAGCACGGCACCCACGGCCTGTCCGTCGCCTTCGACCTGCCCACCCAGATGGGGCACGACTCCGACGCGGACCTCGCGAGCGGCGAGGTCGGCAGGGTCGGCGTCGCCGTCGACTCCGTCGAGGACATGAAGGTGCTGTTCGACGGCATCCCGCTCGGCGAGGTGTCGACCTCCATGACCATCAACGCCCCGGCGGCCCTGCTGCTGTTGCTGTACCAGCTGGTGGCGGAGGAGCAGGGCGTCGCGGCGGAGCACCTGACCGGCACGATCCAGAACGACGTGCTGAAGGAGTACGTCGCGCGCGGGACGTACATCTTCCCGCCCAAGCCGTCGCTGCGCCTGACCGCCGACATCTTCCAGTACTGCCGGCGGGAGGTCCCCCGCTGGAACACCATCTCCATCTCCGGCTACCACATGGCCGAGGCGGGGGCCTCACCCGTGCAGGAGATCGCCTTCACGCTCGCGAACGGCATCGAGTACGTCCGTACGGCCGTGGCGGCGGGCATGGACGTGGACGACTTCGCCCCCCGGCTGTCGTTCTTCTTCGTCTCCCGCACGACGCTGCTGGAGGAGGTCGCGAAGTTCCGCGCGGCCCGGCGGATCTGGGCGCGGGTGATGAAGGAGGACTTCGGCGCGCGGAACCCCAAGTCGCAGATGCTCCGTTTCCACACGCAGACGGCGGGCGTCCAGCTCACGGCCCAGCAGCCGGAGGTGAACCTCGCCCGCGTCACCGTCCAGGGCCTCGCGGCCGTGCTGGGCGGCACCCAGTCCCTGCACACCAACTCCTTCGACGAGGCCATCGCCCTGCCCACGGCCAAGGCGGCCCGCCTGGCCCTGCGGACCCAGCAGGTGCTGGCGTACGAGACGGACGTGACCGCGACTGTCGACCCCTTCGCGGGCTCGTACGTGATGGAGTCGCTGACCGACGACGTCGAGGCCGCCGTCCTGGAACTCATGGACGAGGTCGAGGGCCGGGGCGGCGCGGTCGCCGCCATCGAGCAGGGCTTCCAGAAGGCCGAGATCGAACGCAACGCCTACCGGATCGCCCGCGAGACGGAGGCGGGCGAACGCGTCGTCGTGGGCGTCAACCGCTTCCGCATCGAGGAGGAGGAGCCGTATGAGCCCCTGCGCGTCGACCCCACGATCGAGGCGCGTCAGCGCGAGCGCCTGGAGCGGCTGCGGGCGGAACGCGACCGCGCGGCGGTCGAGTCGGCGCTGACGGCCCTGCGGAAGGCGGCGGCCGGCACCACGGAGAACGTCCTTGCACCCATGAAGGAGGCGCTGCGGGCGCGGGCGACGGTGGGGGAGGTGTGCGAGGCCCTGCGGGAGGTGTGGGGATCGCACGTGCCGACGGAGGCGTTCTGAGCGCCCTCCGCCGTGCGCCAGACTGGTGATATGTCCTCTCCCCGCCGAACCTGTCCCGTCTGCGCCCGCGAGATCGCCGTGGTCGGCGGCCGCTACGCCCGCCACGACCCGCCGGGCCGCCGCGTCTCCTACGACCTCGTCTCCTGTCCGGGCTCGCGCCGCTCGGCACCGCTGCTGGCGACGGAACCCAGACTCTTCGACCCCGAGGAGCCGCCGATGGAGGGCCAGCAGCAGCTGTTCTGACCCCCGCACCGGTCAGCCCTCGGCCTTGCAGAACACGTCCCGCCCGGGCCGCTCACCGGTGGTGAGGAACGTGCTGACCGCGCGGTCGCCGCAGGCGTTCCCCCACTTGAGGTATGCCCCGTGGCCGCCGGAGTCGACGCTCACGAGCCGGGCCCGGTCGCCGAAGGCCTCCCGCATCTTCAGCGCCCCGCTGTACGGGGTCGCGGGGTCGCGCAGGTTCTGGATCATCAGGACGTTGGAGGGCCCGTCGGACGTGATGCGCGTGGGTTTGTCGGCGGGGGCGTCCTTCCAGAAGGCGCAGGGCATCACACCGACCGGCATTCCGGCGGTGAGCGGGTGCCGGACCCGGTCGACGGCGACCTCTCGCGCGTACGACGCGAGGGACTTCGGCCAGCGCACGTCGTTGCACAGCACGCCGATCATGACGGCGGCCTCGGTGTCGGGGATGGTGACGGGGATGAGTTCGGGCGCCTCGACGGGTGCGGCGCCGTCACGGGAGGCGGCCAGGATCAGGTCGGCGAGGGCGCCGAACGACTTGTCGTCGTAGAGGGCCTGCTGGAGGTTCTGCCGCAGCCGGTCGCCGGTGAGGAGGTGTCCGTCGGCGAACTTCCTCGGCTCGCGGTCCAGCTTGGCGGCGAGCGCGAGGAACAGGGGCCGCACCTCTTCGGGCGTCCGCGCCAGGCGCTGCTTCTTCCCGCCGCTGTCGCGGGCCGGGTCGGCGGCCCACCGGGCGAAGTCGGGGAAGCGGTCGTCGGCGCCGACGGACATGTTCGCCGACCAGCCGCGCTCGACGCGCGAGGGGTCGGGGTCGCCGTTGCTGTCGAGCACCCAGCGGTCGGTGCGCTCGGGGTACTTCTGCGCGTAGACGGCGCCCACGTACGTGCCGTACGAGCGGCCCACGGCGGAGAGCTTCTCCTCGCCGAGGGCCTGCCGGAACCGCTCGATGTCGCGCACCTCGTTGGTGGAGGAGATCGAGCGCAACAGCTCGCCGCCGTTGCGGGCACAGGCGTCGGCGATGCGCTTGGCCCGGGCGACGTTCTCGGTGATGTCACCGCCGGGGCCCGGCCAGGGCCGCAGGTGGGTGAGATCCCGGTCGTCGTCGGACAGTCCGCAGCTCGCCTTGGTGCTGCCGCCCACGCCGCGCGGGTCCAAGCTGACGATGTCGTACATCCCCTGGGTCGCCTCCATCAGCTTCTTCCCCCTGCCGGCGACCTCCGCCACACCGGAACCCCCGGGCCCGCCGGCGATGACGAGCAGCGCACCGCGCCGGGCTTCGGGCCGGTCACTGCGGATCCGGGTGACGGCGAGGTCGACCTGCCGGCCGTCAGGCTTGCCGTAGTCGAGGGGCACCCGCAGGGTGGCGCACTCGCGGGACGAGTCGGCGGGGGCGTCGGCGCAGTGGCCCCAGTCCAGGGTGGGGGGCCGGCCCTGCGGCGTGGCGGCGCCGGCGCTTGCGGGGCCGACGCCCAGGCCGGTGGCCACGGCGGCGGCGGAGAGAGTGAGCAGGAGGGCTTTTCGGGGCTGAAGTGTCATGACTGACATGGTGGTTGGGTGGGGTGTGGCGACCCATCCGGGGAGCCACCGGGTGGGGGTGGGGGTAGCCCCAGGAAGCGCGTACGCGGGCCGGGCTGACCGCGCGACCGGAGGGGCGGGCACCCCTGTGCCGGAGTACGCGCCCCTCAAGTCCCCTGTCCGGCCCGGCAGATGGGGTCCGGTCTACTGGCCCGCAGAGGTGAGGATGACGAGTTGCCGGGTCGCCCGGGTCATCGCGACGTAGCGGTCGACGGCTCCTTCGACGCCGTCGCCGAAGGCCTCCGGGTCGACGAGGACGACCAGGTCGAACTCAAGTCCCTTCGACAGCTCCGGGGTCAGCGACCGGACGCGGGACGTCGGCCGGAAGGTGGGATCGCCGATGACGCAGGCGGTGCCCTCGTCATGCGCGGCGAGCCAGGTGTCGAGGACCGAGCTCAGCTCCGCGGTGGATCCGTGCACGACGGGGACGCCGCCGCTGCGGATGGAGGTCGGCACGTTGGCGTCCGGGAGCGCGGCCCGGATGACCGGCTCGGCTTCCGCCATGATCTCCTCCGGTGTCCGGTAGTTGACGCTCAGTGCGGCCAGGTCGATCCGGTCGATCCCGACCCGCTCGAGCCGTTCCTGCCACGACTCGGTGAACCCGTGCCGGGCCTGGGCGCGGTCGCCGACGATGGTGAAGCTCCGGGACGGGCAGCGGAGCAGCAGCATCTGCCACTCCGCGTCGGTCAGTTCCTGGGCCTCGTCGACGACGACGTGCGCGAACGGGCCGGCGAGCCGGTCCGGGGCGGCGCCGGGCAGGGCGGCCTCGTCGACGAGGGCGTCCTGCAGGTCCCGTCCGCGCAGCATGGTGACCGCGCCTTCGCCGTCGTCGTCGGAGGCGATGACGTTGTCGATGACGGTGGCCATGCGGGCGCGTTCCGCGGCGACGGCGGCCTTGTGCCGGACCTTTCGCCGCGCCGCCTCCGGGTCGCCGAGCCGCTGCCGTGCCGCGTCCAGGAGCGGCAGGTCGGACACCGTCCAGGCGTCGGGGGCGTCCTTGCGCTGGAGCTTGCGCACCTCGTCGGGGCTGAGCCAGGGGGCGCACAGGCGCAGGTAGGCGGGCACCGACCACAGGTCTCCGACGAGGTCGGTCGCCTCAAGCAGCGGCCACGCGCGGTTGAGGGTCCCGACCAGCTCCTTGTCGTGCCGCAGCGACCTGCGGAACTGCTCGGGCGAGACGTCCTCGGCCTCGCACCGGTCCAGCAGGATCGCGACCAGTTCCTCCCATATCTGCTCGCGCGCCTCGTTGTGCGGGGTCCCCGCCGCCGCGTCGAACGCCTCGGCCCAGTCGTCGGCACCCAGCCGGATCTCCGACCAGGGGGTCGTGACCGTCATCGCCTCGGTGGGCGGCTCCTCGTAGATGCCGACGGCCTTCTCGATCGCCTTCACCATGCCCGCGGACGACTTCAGACGGGCTACGTCCGGGTCGGTCTCGACCGTGGCCGCGGCTCCCTCGGCGACGAGGTCCCGCAGGGTGCAGGTCTGCACCCCTTCCTCTCCGAGGCTGGGGAGGACGTCGGCGACGTAGGACAGGTAGGGCTGGTGCGGACCGACGAACAGCACGCCGCCGCGGCGCTGGGCGAGCCGCGGGTCGGAGTAGAGGAGGTAGGCGGAGCGGTGCAGGGCGACGACGGTCTTGCCCGTACCCGGACCGCCGTCGACGACGAGGGCGCCGCGGGACCCCGCGCGGATGATGGCGTCCTGGTCGGCCTGGATGGTGCCGAGCACGTCGCGCATCCGCGGGGACCGGTTGCCGCCCAGGCTGGCGATGAAGGCGGACTGGTCGTCGAGCGCCGCGTGCCCGGCGAACCCGTCCGCGGTGAACACCTCGTCCCAGTAGTCGCTGATCCGGCCGCGGGTCCAGCGGTACCTGCGGCGGCTCGCCAGGCCCATCGGGTTGGCGTGGGTGGCTCCGAAGAACGGCTCGGCCGCGGGGGAGCGCCAGTCGAGCAGCAGCCGACGGCCCGCGCTGTCCTTGAGGCCGAGCCGGCCGACGTACACGGGCTCCGGGTGGTCCGCGCCGACCATGTGCCCGAGGCACAGGTCCAGACCGAAGCGGCGCAGGGCGCGCAGACGGCCGGTGAGCCGGTGGATCTCCGTGTCCCGCTCCATCGCCTGCTGACCGAGGCCGCCGGGCGCCCGGAGCAGGGCGTCCAGGCGGTCGGTCAGGTCGGCGATGGACTGCTCAAGGCACTCCGCGATAGCCGCGAAGTGCTGCTCGTCGCCGTCGATCAGCGTCGGGTCGGCCTTGGCGGAGAGGGTGGCGGGCAGGTCGAAGGCGCTGGTGGTCAGGGGGTTCACGTGATCAGCTCCGAGGTGAGGCCGCTTGCGACCGGTAGTGCGGGTACTCGTGTTCCGGGACGGGCCCGTCCGCGGGGGGCGGTCTCTCAGCTGATCGCGTCGAGCAGCAGCTTCGTGGCCACCGCTGCCCCGTCGGTCCGGATCGTGCCGGCCACGGCCTGCGCCCGCGCACGGGTCTCCGGGGTCAGGGCCGTCTTGAGCGCGGCCGACAGGGACTCGAACGTGGGAGCCGGCCCGTCGTGGGCCGCGCCGATGCCCAGGTCGGCGACCCGGCCGGCCCAGTACGGCTGGTCCGCCATCTGCGGCACCACCACCTGCGGCGTGCCGGCCCGGGCGGCCGTCGTCGTGGTGCCGGCGCCACCGTGGTGCACGACGGCGGCCACCCGGCCGAACAGTGCCTGCTGGTTGACCTCGCCGACGGCGAAGCAGTCGTCCTGGTCGTCGGTCAGGGCCAGGTCGGCCCAGCCGCGGGAGAGGAGCACGCGACGGCCCTGCGCGCGGACCGCCTCGACGGCCGCCCGGGTGACGTCCTGCGCGTCGCGCAGGGGCATGCTGCCGAAGCCCACGTAGACCGGCGGCGGGCCGGCGTCCAGGAAGGCCTCAAGGCCGGCCGGCAGCGGGCGCTCGTCCGGCCGGATCCACGCGCCGGTCTGCACCACGTCGAGGTCCGCCGTCTCCAGCCACGGGCTCAGGGCCGGGTCCGCCGCCAGCCACGGGCGGTCGGTGAAGACGTGGTCGCGGACGTCGCCCACGGGGGGCAGGCCGATCGTCGCCCGGTGGGTGTTGATCGCCTCGCCGAACAGCTCGTTCATGGTGTCGGCGTTCAGGTCCCACAGCACCCGGTTGTCGGTCACCTCCGGCGGGACCGGCCGGCCCGGCCACACGAGCGGCGGGTGGTGCGGCGACGGCAGGTAGGTCGGGAAGTAGGCCACGAACACGTAGGGGACGCCCAGCTTCTCCGCGACAGCCCGCGCGGCGGCCGCAGCCGGCAGCAAACCGGTCGCCACGACCGCGTCACAGCCCTCGGCCACCGCGGCGACCGACGCGTACGTCGCGGCGAACATCTCGGCCGCGCGCTGCGGCAGGCTCTTCGCGGGCATCGGCTGAGTTCCGGTCACCGCCTTGGTCGCCATCTCGCGCACCGACTGGCCGAGCGGCACCAGCGGAAGGCCGGCACCGTCCAGAAGCTCCGCGAAGTCCGGCGGCGCGCATACCTGCACCTCGGCGCCGACGGCCCGCAGCTGCGTCGCGAGTCCCACCATCGGCTCGACGTCCCCACGCGACCCATACGCCAGCAACAACACACGCACTTCGCGACTCCCCGTTTCCGCAGGTCATGACGGCTTAGGGGGGTGATTCTGCGGTAGGAGGGGGGCCTTGCCGCAAGGCCCCCTGTGCGCTATAAGTTAAAAGTGGCAAGGAGTGGGTGTTCCTCCTTCCCTCTTTCCCTTTTTCTCGTCCCTTCTCGTCCGCTGATGACGGACGACTCCCTTGGCGAAACGGCGGCCCGCCGCGTACGGCGGGGCGGCCTTTAGCGGAGCAGGGCGACGAACGCGCTCCAGGATGACGAGGGCACTGTCAAGACGGGGCTGTGGGTGAGCTTGGAGTCGCGGACGCGGATGCGGGTGGGGTGGGTGTCGTTGACCTCAAGACAGTTGTCGCTGCCGTCTTCGTCTCCGGCAGAGCTGTAACTCGACTTGCGCCAGTCCGGTATGTGCTGCTCAGAGTGCATGCTCATACTCCTCTGCTACCGCATTGATCATGGACAGTGACGCATGGCACGAGAGCGCATCACCCAGCGCGAGTTCGTACGCCGCTTGGCACTGAGCGACCCTCGACGGTTCGTCGTACATGTGTCCTGTCTTGACTCCCTCAACGTACGCCAACGGAGGTGCGTCGTCGAACCTGTAGAGGGACATCGAGCTGGCGACCAGCGCATGGCTGCCAATGCTGAAGGGGAGCACGTGCAGCCGGATGCGACCACTGTCGGCCAGCTTTGCGACATGGCGCAGTTGCGCGGCCATGACGGCTGGTCCGCCGACCACTCTACGCAGCACATGTTCGTCCAGCAGCACCCACATGACCGGCCCGTCCGGCCCTTCGAGGATGTGTGACCGTTCCAGGCGCTGAGCGACTCGCCTGTCGACCTCGGCTGCTGTCATGTTGACCAGCCCGAAACGGAAGATGGCGCGAGCGTACGGTTCGATCTGCAGGAGGCCGGGCACAAGACCGGACCCGTGTTCCCGGATGGACGTGGCCTGCTTCTCCATCTCCACCAGCGGCGCGAAGTGCCCGGCGAATCGCGATGGGCTCAGCGTCGGCAGGAACCGTTCGAAGAAGCCGTCCGTACCCAGCTCCTTGTCCAACCGCCTCGCGTCCTCGACGCGCGGCTTGCGCCGCCCGGCCTCGATGTGGGCGATCAGCGACGGCGAGCAGACGACGGTGTCGGCGAGGGACTGCTGGGTGTGGTTCGCAGCCTCGCGCCGTAGCCGTAGCTCCTCGCCGTAGGCCTGCCTGGCGATGGACGGGCCTTGTGCGCCCAGGTCTTTGGCCATGGCTAACTCGCCTTCTTGACGGCGGTGTTGGAGAGCCCAACCCCCTTCCGGAGGCTAGTCCCGTACGGCGACGATCTGGGCACAGTCCGTGAGAATCACCCCGAAGGGAACACCCGTGCACGACAGGCCCACCCCCCACCCGGACCCGGAGGCGCCGATGACCTACCGCGAGGGCACGTACGTGATCGACACCCGCCATGAGCGACTCGCCCAAGTGATGGGGATGGTGGGGCCGCGCGTACAGGTGAGGCGCCCCGGGGGCGGCAGGGAGTGGGAGGTGCCGCCGGAGGTGTTGCGGTTGGCGACGCGGGAGGAGCGCGCGGCGGGGGGCGGCTGCGCGGAGTGCGGGAGGTTGCGGGCGGCGCAGCGGCGGGCGGTGGACCGTGGGGCGAAGCGGGAGGCGGTGGCGGCGACGGTCGCCGTGCGCCACCACCTGCGTGACGCGCACGCGGAGACCGAGGACGGGATGCCGTGAGCGGCAGGGGGTGCCCGCACCGTGCGGAGTGGACGACGCGGGCGGGGGGTGAGTGGCGGTGCAACAGGTGCGGGACCCGGCGTTTCCTCGACTACGGCGCTCTGCGGCCGCCGGGGTTGCCCAGTGCGGTGACGCCCGTGCGGCGGGGCCCGGGGGAGGTGGAGTGGGCGGCGGCGCTGCGGTGGGCGAACCGGGGCGCTCGGGCTGCGCGTTCTTGCCCCGGTGCGGGGTAGGCGTGGCGCTTGAGGGCCACTCCGCCGCGCCTCACGGCTCCTACTGTCACCAATCAGTCATGGACATGTCTTGAAATCGCTGCGCGGCCATTTTCAAGATCATCGCGCTGATAGGTTCCCGTCCGCCGGGCCCAAGATCATTGGCACCCGGTTGGAACACCGTTGAGGAGTAACAAGTGAAGTCCGTAATTCGGGGGAAGAGCGCGGGCAAGCGCGCCGCTGCCGTGGCCGGCCTGCTGGTCGCCGCGACGCTCGGCGGCGCGGCCCTGGCGGCGCCGGCGTACGCCGACGACGTCTACGGCCACTGCACGGGCGAGGGCGTGCGCATCCGCGCCGCCGCGAGCACGTCCAGCTCGGTCGTCGGTCTCTGCTACAGCAACCACCGTCTGGCCCACCGCGACGTCTCGGGTGACGGCCAGTGGGACAAGGTCTACGACGTGAACACCGGCGTCTCCGGCTGGATCTCGCACGGCTACTGGAGCTGGTAGACCGCAGCCGGGGGCCGTGGGAGGAACGCCCCTCCTCCCGCGGCCCCTTCCGCATGTCCGGCGTCGCTATGCAACGAACTCACGGGGATCCGCCGGATACATGTCGGCATAGGGATCCGGCTCACCGGTGAGGGTGTCGAGGCCGGCGAAGTAACGCCGCTGTGCCTCCCGCCAGTGGACGAACGGCTCGACGTTTCCCCAGAGGGTGTCGTCGCTGAGCGGGTTCGTGTCGAACTCCGTGAGCAGCAGGCGCCGCAGGAACGCGGCCATGCCGCACGTGTGAAGCGTCCAGCGCGGAGATCCGTGGCGCGCCCAGACGACCACCGGCCACTGATCCGGATCGGGGCTGTTCGTCAGCCACCCCATGAGGGCGCCGTTGCAGCCGTCGCCCCAGGGCAGTACGGCGTCCGCCCCGAGGCCGGTGCCCAGTGCCGCTACGCTCTCGTCCCACAGATGCCGGATCGTGGGCGTCTCGTCGGCGATGGTCGAGAACCACTGGGTGGGGCGCCCCTTGTAGGGCAGGGGGCGGAGGATCCCCAGGTCCCAGATGGATCCACAGCCATAGGTCGCCATGAACGCCTGGTAGTCGCTGGGCAGCCGGGTGCCCCACTCCGCCTCGACGGCGTCCCAGTCGATCGCTTCGTCGACACCGGAGTCGGGGGGGCACGACGCGGGTGAGTGCTTCGACGTCGGGATGACTGCTGACCATGCCTCAGCTTAGGCCGCGGAGGGTCCCCTGGACGTCGGCGTCCAGCCCTGAGGGTGGTCACCCTGAGGTGGCGGTGGGGCTGGTCGGCGCCCCGCCCCCGCTGTCCAACCGCCTCCTCGGAGCCGTCCTGAACCCGTCCGCCTCGCGGCACTGACGGGGGACCGCCGACGGCTGGGGGCAGCAGACGCCCGCCGGGGAACCGCCGGGCAGGACGGCCCGGAGCCCTCGCCGCACTCCCGGCGCCCCTCAGGCGGCGCAGGTGAACCCGACGGCGGGGACAGGGCCGTGGGTGATGGTGCTGGCGTCGATCCTCGCGCGGGCGCTGTCGGCGTCAGCCGGTCACGGCGAGATGCGTGTGGTGGTGCTGGGGCGCATCGATCTCGTCCAGCAGGGCGATGGCGAAGTCGGCGTACGAAATGCGGTTGAGGCCGTCGCCGTGGTCGCCGATGCCGTACGTACCGGTGCGCGTGCCGGAGTGGTCGAAGTCGCCGGCGGGGCTGGCGTACAGCCAGTCGAGGCCGGCCGCGCCCGACTGGAGAACGGCCAGTCCCTCGCCGTGAGCGAGGCAGAAGGGCCGGAATTCGGCGGGGAAGCCGGGGCCGTCCATGAGGGCCGTCCCCGAGCCGTCCGGCAACAGGGACGAAAGCCCGACGACGACCAGTCGCCGCACGCCGGCCGCGGTCAGCCCACCGGTGAGGGCCTGTGCGGCTCCCACGAAGAACGCGCGGGAATCGATGCCGGGACCGTAGGCGGCAGCGGCGGCGATGACGGCGTCGTGGCCGGTGACGAGGGACGCGACGGCGGCGGCGTCGGTGATGTCGCCCTCGACGACGTCGACGCCTTCCGCGGCCAGATCCGCGTACGTGGCGGAGTCGCGCACCACCGCCGTGACGTGGTGCCCCCGCCGCCGCGCCTCGGCGACGGCCTGCCGCCCGGCCCGTCCGCCGGCGCCGAAGACCACGACCTTGCTCATGTGCCTACCTCCGTGTGAGGGCTGGCGCTTCTCCAGCCGATGCCCGGACGGTAGTCGGAGGGGTGGTTACCGAGTGGGTACCGGATAGCGTGGTACGCATGACGCGACCGCTGTCTCCTGACATGTTCGACGAGCTCTGCCCGTCCACGCTTTCGCCGATCCGATTCGGGGACAAATGGGCGGCGCTGGTGATCCGTTGCCTGGAGGACGGCCCGCGCCGCTTCTCGGAACTCCGCATTCCGCTGCGCGGCGTGAGTGCGAAGGTACTGACGCAGTCACTGCGAGGCCTGCGGCGGGACGGCCTGATCGCCCGCACCGAGCACGAGGGCCCGACCCTCAGGGTCGAATACGAACTGACGCCGCTCGGCCGCAGCATGCTGGCGCCGATGGCGGCGGCGTGCGCGTGGGCGGAGGAACACTGGAACGAACTCCTGGACGCGCGCGAGGCGTACGAGGGCGCGGTGCAGCGGGCTTAGCACTCCAGTCTGGTTTCGTGATCTATCCGGTGGGCTCGTCGGCGATCCGTTGTCGGGAGTGGTTGCGTCGGGCTGTTGCCTGATGGTGCCTGCGCCAGATGGACCAGGGCGAGCAGTGCCGTCTTTCCGGCAGCACCGCCGAGCCGGTCGAGGCGGTTGCCGAGGACGAACGTGGCTGGCGCGGTGCGTCGCAGCGTGAGCGGTCACCGGTCACTGCGAGGCGGATGCCGAGCTATAGTCACGCGGTCGCGAAAAACGATGTTCCGCGGTCCACCCGCCGGACATCGCACATACATCGATGCAGATGGTTCTGATCGGTGAGCGTCTCCTTGCCGAGATCGGGCACCCCGTCCGCTTTCGGCGCTGACCGTCGCCGGCGCGTGCCGGCGCAACAGAGGAGCGCAGCATGCAGAAGACCATCGCCATTGTCGGAGCGGGACTGGGCGGGCTGACGCTCGCCCGGGTGCTTCAGGCTCACGGCGTCTCCGCGACGATCTACGAGGGTGAGGCTTCGGCGACGACCCGGACGCAAGGCGGCCTGCTCGACATTCACGAAGAGACCGGCCAGGTCGCAGTTCGCGCAGCCGGTCTGTACGACGAGTTCCTCACGCTGGTCCGCCCGGGCGAGGACGCCAAGCGCGTGGTGGACCGCCACGGAACGATCCTGTTCGACATGCCTGCGGACCCTGGTTCGGCCCGTCCTGAGGTGGATCGTGGCGAACTCAGGCGCCTGCTCATCGACTCGCTGGCGCCTGGAACGATCAGGTGGGGTCACAAGCTCGCCTCGGTCCGGCACCGTGTGGAGGGCGGCTACGTCCTCACCTTCGCGGAAGGTTCCGCCACGCGCGCCGACATCGTCATCGGCGCGGACGGTGCCTGGTCGAAGGTGCGTCCGCTGCTCACCCCCGCCAAGCCCGTCTTCAGCGGAACCTGCTTCATCGAGATCGCCCTCGCCTCGGGCAGCCAGGAGTGCCGGGCGAGCGTGGCCGCGATCGGCAGCGGCACGCTGATGGCGGTCGCGCCGGGCAAAGGCATCATCGCGCATCGCTACGCTGACGGGCACGTGCGCGGATACGTGGCGCTGAACAAGCCCGAGGAGTGGATGAGGTCGATCGACTTCGGCGACCCGTCCGCTGGCCTCCGTCACCTTGCCGACGAATTCGATGGCTGGTCGCCGCTGCTCACCGCCTTCGTGACACAGAGCGACGTGGAACCGTGGCTCCGACCCATCTACGCCCTGCCCGTCGGGCTCAAGTGGGACAGGGTGCCCGGCGTGACGCTCGTCGGCGACGCCGCGCATCTGATGTCACCCTTCGCCGGCGAGGGTGCGAACCTCGCCATGTACGACGGCGCGGACCTGGCGAGCAAGCTGGTTGAGCAACCCGACATCGAGGTCGCGCTCACCGCCTACGAAGAGCGGCTGTTCCCGCGTAGTGGCGACGCGGCCAGCCGCTCGGCGCAGAACCTGGAGATGTTCTTCGGCCAGGAAGCACCGCAGAGCGTAGTCACTCTGTTCGATCGCTCCTGACACCTCAGTCCGGGTTCGCGATCTTGTCGCGGACCCGGCAGGGAACGGGCACGGCCCTCTCGTGATCATTTGGGGGTTGTGTCGACTCTTGAAGATCGTGCGGTGGCTGCACGGCACAGCCCAGACCCCTGCCCGTTGGTGGGCGATGTTCGACCAGGTCATGGCCCAGATCGCGGGCCGGTTCCGGCGGGTTGAGCCATCGGAGGGAGCCTGCCACGGGGGCGCCAATACCGGCTGGTTGCCCCAGCCGCCGCTCGTGCCGTCCCATTGCGCCGCCGGCGGGGTGGAGCGACGGGTCGCCGTCTTCTTCCATATCCCCATGTGCCGCAACTTTACGGTGCGTTCCGCTGCCCGGGGTTGGTGGCGAAGGAGGGCTGGCGCGCCAGCGCGGTGACGTGGTGTCCGCTGCGGTGTGGGTGCGAGGGTGCCGGGGGGCTGTGCGGTCTTTGCGACGGGTGGGCTGGTGGCCCGCAGCGGGGATGAGGGCCCGACCCTCACGGTCCAATACGAACTGACGCCGCTGGGGTGCAGCATGCTGACCCCGAGGCGATCGACGGCTCCGGCACTTGAGCGCACGGCCCCGCACCGGCTGCGCAGACTGCCGAAGAGCAGCAGGTAGCGGGCAGGTGCGGGCGACATGGTCACATCGAGGGGAGGCCTTTACTCCGTTCCGCGGAGGGGTCCAAATCTTGACGGTGAATGATGATCTCCAGCGTCCTCGTGCCACAGGTATTTCGCAGCATGTACATACCCTTCCCCATCGTTCAGTAGGAAGAGGTGTCCGTGGGTGAGATTGAGCGCATTGCTTCCCAAGATTTGATCTCGTTCAAGATCTGTTGCCAGTCGAATAGAGAGCGATTCATAAACGGGCTGCAAGTGCATCAATGCCACAGAGGGGAAGGCGACGTCAATCCTTGTTGCGTACTTTTGCGGATGAAAGCTGCGGAGGAGCAGCATCGAGTGGCTTACCGAGTACTGCCAGACCTCAAATTCGCGGTCCCAGGAAATTTTCTCTTGCATGTCAACTCCTTGGCATGGGCCAGCGTTGCGGTTCAGGTATTGGTACAGGCTTTCCATTTTCGTAAAATGTAATGCTATCCCATGTGCGATCCCCAAGTCGTACAGATTTGCCTACGTGGTACATCTCGCGCTCGGTTGCGAGCCAGTTTCCTTCCATTCCGCGTTCGTAGGCGCCCAGGAAGCGCTCGGTTGGAGTGCTTCCGCTGAAGCCATCCATAACGACATGTAGTCGGGTGCCTGGATTGTGGGCGGCGGCTCTGACCTCTGCCTCCCAGGTCTCCCAGTCGTCTAGGTAGTGAGTGAATCCGTTATCATCCGCAAACTCGCGTAGTCCATATTTTCGAATCCCCAGCGCCACGTCCTTGGGCGGGCACGACATCAGCCCCAGCGGGTCCGCCCACGTGCACGGATTGTGTACGTAAGTCACCGGGTTCGGTGCCGGTGCCAGGCCCAGGGGGTCCGCCGACGCGTAGCGTCCCGTCTCCGGGTCGTAGTGGCGGTGGAAGTTGTAGTGGAGGCCCGTCTCCGGGTCGAAGTACTGGCCCGGGAAGCGCAGGGGGGTGTACGTCGTGCTGTTCTTCGACCACGCCGTCGTGCCCCACAGCGTCGTGCGCGTGCGCCACGCCGTCGTGCCCGTTTCGTCGATCAGTTCGTTCGGCGTGCCGACCAGGTCCGTGATGATCGCGAAGAAGCGGCGGTCTATCTCGTGTTGCGGTGCGTCCGCCGCCGATATGCGTTCCGTCTGGGCCACCGGGCGCAGGCCGTCGTGGTCCCACGTCAGCGTCACCGGGTGCGGCAGGGCGGTCGACGTCGTCGTCTGTTCCGCCAGGGTCGGGCCGTCCCAGCAGAAGGTCACCTCCTCCGCCACCTCGCCCGCCCCGTCCAGGCGCTGCTTCGCCACCCGCCGGCCCAGCGGGTCGTACAGGTAGCGCCATCGCGTCCCGTCCGGGGTGACCACCGACCTCAGGCGGTCCTCCGCGTCCCACTCGTAGCGCCACGTGTCGGGCTTCCGGGACAGGCGGGTCTTCTGGCGCAGCACGACGCGGCCCTGGGCGTCGTGCTCGTAGCGGATGCCGCCCGCCCGGGATATTCGCGTGCCCGTGTACGTGCGGACGCCCTGCGCCTCCCGGCCCGGGTGGTCCGCCGGCCACGTGGCTTCCGTCTGGTTGCCCGCCTCGTCGTAGGCGTACCGCTCCGTCCAGCCCTCGGCGTGGACCGCCGTGACCCGGCCCGCCGCGTCCAGGTCGAACGTCCGGGTGCCCGTCAGCACGTCCGCCACGCCCGTGAGGTGGCCGTCGCGGCGGTACGTGTACGCCCGGTGCTGGAAGGCGGAGTCGTCCGGGCCGCCCGTCAGCGTCTGGGAGACCACGCGGCCCGCCGCGTCCCAGCCGTGGGTCAGCGTCAGGCCCCGGCCGAAGTGGCGCGCCACCTCCCGGCCCGCCGCGTCGTGCTCCATCGCGAAGGTCTGGCCCGACGCCGTCAGCGACGTGCGGCGGCCCGCCGCGTCGTACGTCCACGTGCTGACCGCCCCGCCCGGCGTGACCCGGCGGGTGCGGCGGCCCAGTTCGTCGTAGGCGAAGCAGAGCGTGCGGCCGTTCGTCGTCTCCGACTTGACGCGGCCCGTGCGGTCGCGGCCGTAGACCAGCGTCGCGTCCGGGCCCGTCGCCTCGACCAGGCGGCCGGCCGTGTCGTAGACGTAGGCCGTGACCGCGCCGGCGGCGTCCTTGGCCACCACACGGCCGAGCACGTCGTGCTCGTACGCGACCGTCTGGCCCAGGCCGTTCGTCCGGGCCTTGAGCTGTCCCGCCGCGTCGTGCGCGTACGTCAGGGTCCGCCCGTCGAAGTCCGTCTCGGAGAGCAGCCGGCCGGCCGGGTCGTAGTCGTACGTCCACGTCAGGCCCTGCGGGTTGGTGACCTGGCGGAGCTGGAGCCGGGTGTCGTGGGAGAACGCGTACCGCACGCCGTCCGGGCCCGTGCGGGCCGTGAGGAG
Organism: Streptomyces cinnamoneus; assembly: GCF_002939475.1. Classification (NCBI taxonomy): domain Bacteria; kingdom Bacillati; phylum Actinomycetota; class Actinomycetes; order Kitasatosporales; family Streptomycetaceae; genus Streptomyces; species Streptomyces cinnamoneus. Next base: position 4,267,208 of record NZ_PKFQ01000001.1, read on the forward strand.
GTCGAAGTGCGTGTACTCGTTCCGGGTCACCCCGCCGAGGGGGTCGGTGTACGTGACGCAGTTGCCCTCACCGTCGTATGTCCACCGTTCCTCCGACCCGTCCGGCGCCACGCGCCGGGCCAGCCGGCCTTCCACGGTCCACCACAGCCGCGTCGTCGACCCGAGCGGGTCGACGACCGTCGTGACGCGGCCGAAGGCGTCCCGCCGGTAGCAGGTCACGCCGCCCAGCGGGTCCGTGATCTCGACCGGGAGGCCGGCCGCGTCGCAACGGATACGGGTCACCCCGCCGAGCGCGTCGGTGACCGAGGCCGGATGTCCCGCCTCGTCGTACGCGTAGTGCGTCGTCACGCCCGCCGGGTCCGTGACCGACGTGAGGTTGCCCGCCTCGTCGTACGCCTGGCGCCAGACCGCGCCGTCCGGGCCGGTGACCGTCTCGGTCAGGCCCAGGGCGTTGTACGTCGCCGTGCTCTCGCGGCCGTCGGGGCGCACGACCGCCACCGGGCGGCCGTCCTCGTCGTAGCGCAGCGCGGTGACGCGGCCGAGCGCGTCGGTGCGGGAGAGCAGACGGTCGTGGCGGTCCCGTCGCGAGAGCACCGTGGCGCCGGTGGGGTCGGTCTCCGCGACGACTTGGGAGCGCGCGTTGACGGTGTAGCGGCTGGTGTTCCCCAGCGAGTCGGTCATCGTCGTGACGCGCAGCCCCGTGTCCGGGTCCGGCTCCCCGTACGTGAAGGCGCAGCGCATGTGGCCCTCGGTGCCCGTCTGGAACACGCAGCGGTCGGCGTCGTCGTACGCGTAGCGGTACGAGCGGTCGTTGCGGTCCGTCCAGCCGGTGATCCGGCGCCGCTCGTCGTAGGTGAAGCGCAGCGGATCGCCCGAGGAGTTGACGACTTCGGTGAGGTCGCCGTCCGTGTAGCCGTAGCGGATCAGTTCGGCGTCCGCCCCGCCCGGACCGCCGCCCACGAGGTGCAGGGCGGTGACGCGGCCCGCGTCCGACGTGGTGACGCGGACGCGGTAGCCGGCGCTGTGCGCGAGGGCCTTCGGCGTGCCGTCCGCGTCGTACTCGAAGGTGATCCGGTGGCCGTTGCGGTCGCTGACCTGTTCCAGCAGGGCGAGCCCGGCGTCGTAGGAGGCGAAGTGCCACGTACGGCCCCGCTGTGGGTCCGTGATGACGTAGCCGCCGTCGTCGGCGCACTCCAGGGGCCAGCGGTCCCCGTGGGACGGAAGCGTGGGAACGCCCGGTGCCGGGTGCGGGTAGGACAGCAGTCTGCCGTCCTCGCAGACGAAGAGGACGCCCTCGGCGTCGATCTCCAGGCGCTGGTCCACCGTGCTCGCCCAGGACGGTCCCAGCCACCGTCCCGCCCCGTAGCCGGACCGCACCCTGCGGGTGAAGACCAGGGGGAGCGCCCCGGGCAGAGACACGTCCGTCTGGGACAGGAACATGTGGCCCGTGGCCAGGTCCACGGGGTCTCCGCCGGTGCACCGGTCCCTGTCCTTGCGGCCGGCGTCGGCCGGGTTCGCCTTCTGGGTCCGCCGCGCCCCCTCCTCCCCGAGCTCCTCCGCCCCCTTGCGGGCCGCGCCCGAGAACGCGCGCCGTCCCGCCGCGGCGCCGGCGTTCGCGCCGCCGCTCGCCAGCGTGGCTCCGACGTCGAAGCCCAGGCGGCCCGACGCCTCCGCGTTGTCCTTGCCCCACTCGTCGCCCAGCAGCACGGCCGGGACGCGGTCGGGGTGGTTGGCCAGCGTCACGAGCCCCGCGCCGAGGCTGTTGACGTGGTCCAGGTAGGCGGCCGGGTGGGCGAGGTTGTACGGGTCGAGGGGGTTGACCGTGCGGATCGTCTTGACCGCGCCCATGCCCGCCTTGACGAAGCCGCCCGCGAAGTGGGTCGCCTCGATCCCGCCGGCGGTCCCGAGGTCGTCGAGGTTCATCTCCATGCGGTCGGAGAACGCCGGCTTCTCCGGGGCGTCCTTCAGCGCCGCCTTCACGGCGCCCGCCGCGTGTTCGGCCGCCGCGTCGCGCTGTCTCCGGGCGGCCGCCAGGGTCTCCTTGGCCTCCTGGATCTTGTCGGCGCCGACGTTGGGGCACTCGCCGGGCGGGGTCGGCCGGGTGCCGGGGTCCTGGCCCTTGTCCAGCTTCGCGTTGTACGCCTTCGCGGCCGCGTTGAAGGCGTCGACCTTCTCCTCGTACGCGGCGAAGGCCTTCTTCTGCGCCGCCTTGCCGGCCTTGTACGCGGCGACGGCCTCCTTGGCCCTGCCCTGGGCCCAGGTGACCGTCTCGGCGTACGCCTCCAGCGCCTTGGCGGCGTCCGAGCACGCCTGCGCCGCCCGGGCCCACCGCGTGGGGTACATGGCGAACTTCTCGCGGAAGGCGTCCGCCCCCTCGCCCTTCCAGTGGCTCGCGTCCAGGGCGGTCATGCCGCGGCCCACCCGGTCGAACGCGGTGGAGAAGTCCTTCAGGTGCGACGCCGAGGACCGGATCTTCGCGGGGGAGCCGTGGACCAGCTCGTCGGCACGCTCGGTCTGGCCCAGCTGCTTCTCGCCGACGTGGGCGCCCATGTCGTCGGCGAACTCGTCGCCGAAGTCGTCCACGGTCCTGGCCGCCTCGTGCAGACCGACGGTGTCCAGGCCCTTGCCGAGCTCGTGGGCACCCCAGTTGACGCCCTCGCCGACCTTCTTCTTGCCCTCGTCCCAGAGGTGCTCACCCTCCTCGCCGACCTTGTCGACGCCCTTCTTGAAGGTGTTCTTGAGACCGTGCGTGACCTCGCCGAAAGGATTCCTCACCGTGCGCCCCCGGCCCGTCGCGCCCGCTCGGCCTGGTCCGCCAGCAGGGTGGCCGGGCCCACCTTCCCGCTCTCGACGGCGTCCTTGGCCGTCGCCTTGTCGGTCTCCACGACGTGGTGGAACGCGTCCTCGAACGATTTGCCGCTGTAGTCGGCGTGGGCGAAGTTGCCGTGGTCCGCGATCTCGTCCACGGACATCTCCTGGACGTCCTTGTCCGCCAGCGTCGGATCGGCGCCGAAGCCGGCGACCACGACCTTGAAGGTGCCCTTCACGTACTTGTCCTGCTCGTGGTACATGCCGGCCGACAGCCCCACGCGGCGCGCGAACTCGTTCCCGTCGTGGACCAGCGAGCGCACCCCCCACTCCCAGCGCTCGCAGAAGGTCTTGAACGCGCTCGTCAGGCCGTCGTGCCCGGTCTCCAGGCCCGACAGCGCCAGGTCGTCGAAGCCGCGTCCGGTGTTCGCGGCCCCGGTCATGCCCATGCCCAGCTCTTTGAGCTCGCCGATGGCGTCGTCGATCCCCTTGGTGATCTGCCCCAACGCCTCGGAACTCGCGTCCAGCTCGTCCTGACCGCTCATCGCCGCGCCTCCCCCGTGCCGCCTTCGCCACCTGCGCCGTCCTCGGCGGTCACACCGCCGGCGTCCACCGCCGTACCCTCCGGCACGATCCCCGCCACCGGGGGCAGGAAGAACGGCGTCTCACCGCCCACGTCCAGCGCCACCCCCGTCGGCCCGGCGACCGCCGGCACCACGACGTCCAGCAGCCGCGCGCCGAGGACCGACACGAACGGCCAGCCGGAGCCGCTCCCGGCGTGCCCGCGCGCCAGGGCGAACCGCGCCAGGGCGGACTCGTCGGAGAACGCGTGGATCCACCACACGCCCCCGTGCGCCGTCGTCCACAGCCCGCCCCGCTCGTCCAGCGGCACCAGCACCGCCGTCCGCCGGAACTCCCCGATCGCCGCCTCCGGCCGCCCCCGCCCCTCGTGGATCGCGGCCACTTCCCCCGCTAAGCGCGTTATTGACGCCAGATCAGTCACTGCCACTGCCCTTTGTCTCCCCAGCCCCCGCCGCATCGGCAGCGTAGCGAACGACATGGCGATAAATCGCACCAGATCGGGGTGTGTTTGCAACGCGCGTGCCATTAACGTGTGTTCGGTCAGATCGATGGATCGGGGGATCGGGGGATCGAGATGACGGAAACGACCGGAACAGCCGGAACCACCGGTAGGGCCGGGACGACCGGTGCGCTCGGAGCGGTGGTCACCGGGGGCGGCGGCCTCACCGCGCAGGTCCGCGCCCTCGCCGAAGGCACGGTCTCCTCCCGCGCGCTGACCGAGGAGACGCTGCGCCGCATCGCCGCCACCCAGCCCACGCTCAACGCCTTCCGCGTTGTGCGGGCCGAAGCCGCCCTCCAGGAGGCCGAGGAGGCCGACCGGCGGCTCGCGGCGGGGGAGAGCGGGCCCCTGCTCGGCGTGCCCGTCGCCGTCAAGGACGACATGGACGTGGCGGGCGAGCCCACCGCCTTCGGGTGCGCGGGCGCGTTTCCGCCGAAGCCGGCGGACAGCGAGGCCGTACGGCGGTTTCGGGCCGCCGGCGCGGTGATCGTCGGCAAGACCAACACGCCCGAACTGGGCCAGTGGCCCGTCACCAACGGCCCCGCGTTCGGCGTGACCCGCAATCCCTGGAGCCTCGCGCACACCCCCGGCGGTTCGTCGGGCGGCGCCGCGGCGGCCGTCGCCGCCGGGCTCGTGCCCGCCGCGCTGGGGTCGGACGGCGCCGGGTCGGTCCGCATCCCCGCCGCCTGGACCCACCTCGTGGGCATCAAGCCCCAGCGCGGCCGGATCTCCACCTGGCCCGAGCCGGAGGCCTTCCGCGGACTGACCTGCTACGGGCCGCTGGCCCGTACGGTCGCCGACGCCGCGCTGCTGCTGCACGCGGCGAGCGGCCCCCACGAGCGGGACCTGCACCGGCCGGCGTCCGTCGACCTGCTCGCCGCCGCCGGGCGCGAGCCCGGGCGTCGCCTGCGCGTCGCCCTGTCCTTCCGGCCCGCCTTCGCCGCGGTCCGGCACCGGCTCGACCCGGTGGTGCGGGACGCGACGGTGCGGACGGCCGAGCTGCTGGAGTCGCTCGGGCACGAGGTCGTGGAGGAGGACCCGCCGTACGGGCCCGTCGGGCTCACCTTCGTGCCGCGCTCGATGTCCGGGGTGCGGGACTGGGCCCGGCGCGCGCCCGACCGGACGCTGCTCGACGCCCGTACGCACGCCAACGCGCAGGGCGGGCTGCTGTTCGGCGGGGGAGTGCTGCGCGTGGCGCGGGCGGCGGAGGCGCCGCTGCGGCGGCGCGTCGGGGAGATGTTCGGCCGCTACGACGTGATCCTCACGCCCACCAACGCCGTGCCGCCGCTGCGGGCCGACGAGCTGGCCGGCTTGGGCAGCCGCGAGACCAACGCCCGGATGATCGCCGCCTGTCCGTACGCCTGGCCCTGGAACGTCCTGGGCTGGCCGGCCGTGAGCGTGCCGTCCGGCTTCACGGCCGGCGGGCTGCCGATGGGCGCGCAACTGCTGGGGCCGGCGGGTGGCGAGCCGCTGCTGATCTCGCTGGCGGCCCAGCTCGAAGCCGTTGAGCGGTGGTACGAGCGGTGGCCCGAGCAGGCCGCGGAGGGCGAGGAGGCCGCGGCCTGAGGGGGGAGGCGGGCCCCGACTACGGTGCCAGCACGTCCAGTTCGGCCATCGCGCCCGTCGCGATCTCCCGCGTCAGCGCCTCGGCCCGCTCGGCGTCCCGCTCCCGCACCGCCTCCGCCACCCGTACGTGCAGCGTCACCGCGGCCGGGTCGGGGTCGGTGAACATCACCTGGTGGTGGGTGCGCCCCGTGAGGACCTCCGCGACGACGTCGCCCAGGCGCGCGAACATCTCGTTGCCCGACGCGCGCAGGATCACCCGGTGGAAGGCGATGTCGTGCACCAGATAGCGCTCCAGCTGCTGGCCCCGCGAGGTGGCGACCATGCCGAGGGCGTGCTCGGTCAGCTGGGCGCACTGCTCGGCCGTGGCGTGGCGGGCGGCCAGGCCGGCGGCGACCGGTTCCACGGCGGAGCGCAGGACGGTCAGTGAGCGCAGCTGGCGGGGGCGGTCGGGGCCGGCCAGGCGCCAGCGGATGACGCGCGGGTCGTAGACGTTCCACTCCTCGGCCGGCAGGACGGTCACGCCGACGCGGCGCCGGGAGGCGACCAGGTGCATGGACTCCAGGACGCGTATCGCCTCGCGGATGACGGTGCGCGAGACGTCGAAGCGCTCTTCGAGCTCGTCGGTGCGCAGGATGCTGCCCGGTGGGTAGTCGCCTGATGTGATCGCGGGCCCGAGGGAGTCGAGCACGCGCGCGTGCAGGCCCTGTCCCTCCTGTCCCCCCTGAGCCTGGTTGTCCATGAGGTCAGCCTACGGGGGCCGGCGGAGGGCATTAAGTATGACGTTTTAGTTACGGGCCCTTGAATACGTCGTACGTATCGGCTTCAGTGAGGCCGCACACCGATGTCGACGAAGACAGCGAGGTTCGGATGACCACCCCCCACGTCATCGTGGTGATGGGCGTAGCCGGCACGGGCAAGACCACGATCGGCCCGCTGGTGGCGGAGGCGCTCGGCCTTCCGTACGCGGAGGGCGACGACTTCCACCCGGCGGCCAACGTCGCCAAGATGTCCGCGGGCACGCCGCTGGACGACGCCGACCGGGCGCCCTGGCTGGACGCCATCGGCGCCTGGGCGGCCGGCCGGGCGGGGCGGGGCGGTGTGGTCAGCTGCTCGGCCCTCAAGCGCGCCTACCGTGACCGGCTGCGTGCCGCCGCGCCGGCCGGCGCCGTCGTCTTCCTGCACCTCACCGGTGAGCGTGAGCTGATCGCCGGGCGCATGGCCGCCCGCACGGGGCACTTCATGACCTCCCGGCTGCTGGACTCGCAGTTCGCGACCCTCGAACCGCTCGGGCCCGACGAGACCGGCGTCGTCGTGGACGTCGCGCCCGGCCCCGAGGTGATCGCCGAACAGGCCGTCGCCGCGCTGCGACGGATGTAGCCGCGCGTACGGCCCCTGCGGATCAAACCAGCCCCGGCGGCCCCCCGGCCCCGCCGGCCTCGGTGGCCGAGCCGATCAAGTGGCCGTAGCGCGCGTCGCCCTCCCCCCTCCTCCTCCCCTCAAGGAAGCCCCGTGAGCGCTCTCAGCGTCGAGATGCTGGCCGCGGCCCCCACCGCACCGATCACTTCGGCGGGTCACGCCCAGTTGGGCGCCGCCGTCCTCGTCGGCATCGCCGTCATCGTCCTCCTCATCACCCGCCTCAAGCTGCACGCTTTCCTCTCCCTGACCATCGGCTCGCTGGTGCTCGGGGCGGTGGCGGGTGCGCCGCTCGACAAGGTCATCACCAGCTTCACCACCGGGCTCGGCTCCACGGTGGCGGGCGTCGGCGTCCTCATCGCCCTGGGCGCGATACTCGGCAAACTGCTCGCCGACTCCGGGGGCGCCGACCAGATCGTCGACACGATCCTGGCCAAGGCGGGCGAGCGGTCGATGCCGTGGGCGATGGTGCTCATCGCGGGCGTCATCGGGCTGCCGCTGTTCTTCGAGGTGGGGATCGTGCTGCTGATCCCGGTGGTGCTGCTGGTCGCCAAGCGCGGCAACCAGTCGCTGATGCGGATCGGCATCCCCGCCCTGGCGGGCCTGTCCGTGATGCACGGTCTGGTGCCCCCGCACCCCGGGCCGCTGGCCGCGATCGACGCCATCGGCGCCGACCTCGGGGTGACCCTCGCGCTGGGCGTGCTCGTCGCCGTGCCGACGGCGGTCATTGCGGGCCCGCTGTTCTCGCGCTTCGCGGCGCGGTGGGTGGACGTCGCGCCGCCGGAGAAGCTGATCCCGCAGCGGCCCTCGGAGGAGCTGGAGCGGCGGCCGGGCTTCGCCGTGACCGTGGCGACCGTGCTGCTGCCGGTGGCGCTGATGCTCGTCAAGGCGCTGACCGACGTCGTCGTCGACGACCCCCGCGACCACGTCCAGCGCGTCGCCGACGTGATCGGCTCGCCGCTCGTCGCCCTGCTGACCGCCGTACTGGTCGGCATGGTCACGCTGGGCCGCGCGGCCGGCTTCCGCCGGGACCGCCTGGCGGGCACGGTGGAGAAGTCACTGGTCCCGATCGCCGGGATCCTGCTGATCGTGGGGGCCGGCGGCGGCTTCAAGCAGACGCTCATCGACGTGGGCGTCGGCCGGATGATCCTGGACGTCTCCAAGGACTGGTCGGTCTCCGCCCTGCTGCTGGCCTGGCTGATCGCGGTCGGCATCCGCCTCGCCACCGGGTCCGCGACGGTGGCGACGATCTCCGCCGCCGGGCTGGTGGCCCCGCTGGCGGCGGACATGAGCACGACCCACTCGGCCCTGCTGGTGCTCGCGGTGGGCGCGGGGTCCCTGTTCTTCAGCCACGTGAACGACGCCGGCTTCTGGATGGTGAAGGAGTACTTCGGGATGGGCGTCGGCCAGACGATCAAGACGTGGTCGCTGATGGAGACCGTCATCTCGGTGGTGGGGCTGGGGTTCGTGATGGCGCTGTCGGTGGTGCTGTAGGGGCGGGCCGGGCGCGCCGGCCCGCCGGGGCAGCGGGGGCGGGACGTCAGGCCGCCACCAGCTTCACGTACTCCGCCACGTCCGCCACGTCGTCCGTCGCCAGCGCCACGTACCCGTCCGGCCGGACCAGGAAGAACCCGGAGCCGTAGCCGGACTTGGCGTGGCCGTGGGCGTCGCGGAGGTCCGCGGACGCGCCGCCGCCCACCCGGCAGGTGCGGATCCAGTCCTCTGCGGGTGCCGTGAACTCCTCGTCCGTCAGCGCGAGCAGCGTGAAGTGCGGCCCCCGGAAGACGTCGAAGAACCGGACCGGGGACCCCGAGGCGTCCATGCACGTCGCGTCCGGGGCGCGGTCCCCGGCGCGCAGGGCGTCCTCCGGCACGTCGTGGCGCAGGTCGCGGCTGAGGGCGCTGTCGCGGTAGCCGAGGGTCAGCTGGTGGGTCTCCTTGCCGCGCCGCTGGAGACCGTCGCGGCCGCCCGCGCGGTCGGCCCGGTGGACGCTGGCGGCCAGCCCCAGCACGCCGGCGGCGACACGGGTCCGCTCGGCGTCGTACGAGTCCAGCAGCGCGTCGGGCGCCCCCCGCCGCAGGACGGCGGCCAGCTTCCAGCCGAGGTTGTACCCGTCCTGGAGGCTGGTGTTGAGGCCCTGTCCGCCGTTCGGCGGGTGGACGTGCGCGGCGTCCCCGGCCAGGATCACCCGCCCGTGGCGGAACCGCTCGGCCATCGCCGTGCGCGCCCGGAAGTCCGACACCCAGCGCACCTCCGTCACCGTCAGCCGCATTCCCGTGCGGGTGGCGACCAGGCGGGTCAGGTCCTCGGCGGAGACGTCCCGCAGGCGGTCCGGTTCGACGGTGGCGTCGAACGCGGCCATGAGCTGCAGGGCGTCCGAGCCCTCCAGCGAGCGCAGGGTGAACAGGCCGCCCTCGGCCCTGGGCCACATGTGCCAGTGGTCGGAGTCGATCTCGGCGCGGTCGTCCCCCGCCAGCAGGACGTCGGCGATCAACACGGGCTGGGCCGTGAGTTCTTCGCCGGTGAAGGGCACGCCCAGCGCCTTGCGGACGGTGCTGCGCCCGCCGTCCGCCGCGACGAGCCAGCCCGCCCGTACGGTCTCCACCGTGCCGTCGGCGTGGCGCAGCGTGGCGGTGACGCCGTCCGGGTCCTGGGCGAAGTCCGTCAGCTCGGTGCGGAAGTCGACGTGGCCGCCCAGCTCCTCAAGGCGCTCGACGAGCAGCTCGACCGTCCGCCACTGGGGCAGCATCCGCGGGTCGGGGTAGGGCACGCCGGGGGAGGCGTCGGCGGACTCCACGAAATCCCAGACGCGGACGCGCTCGGGGCCCTCCCATGCCTGGGCCTTGGGGATCAGGCGGCTCTCCGCCATGAAGGCGGGCAGGAGGCCCAGGTCGTCGAAGACCTCCAGGGTGCGGGGCTGGATGCCCGTGCCTCGGGAGCCGGGGAAGCCGCGCTCGGAGCGCTCGACGAGGCGGTGGGGTATGCCGCGGCGGGCGAGATCGATGGCGAGGACGAGGCCGGTGGGACCGGAGCCGACGATGAGGACTTCGGCGTGTGCGGTGTGCATGGGAACCCCCCTCTGAGAGACCCTCAGAGCCGTTTAACGTTGTTAAGCGCTGGCCCTCCCAGAGTGAACTGAACGTTGTTAAGGTGTCAAGGTGTCTTCTCGCATCGACCGCGCCCTGGTGGCCGGAACCGCACTGCGCCTGCTCAACGAGGTGGGCCTCGAAGGCCTGACGGTGCGCAGGATCGCCAAGGAACTCAACGTCCAGGCCCCGGCCCTGTACTGGCATTTCAAGAACAAGCAGGAACTGCTCGACGCGGTGGCCACGGAGATGTTCCGGCGGATGGCCGGATCCATCGCCGCGGCACCCCGCGACACCTGGCAGGAGTACCTGGCGGTCAACGCCAGGGGGCTGCGGGGCTTCCTGCTCGGCTACCGCGACGGCGCCAAGGTCTTCGGGGGCACGCGCTTCACGGACATCGACAGCTACGCCGCCCCGGTGGAGCAGATGATGCGCGTGCTCGTGGACGCGGGCTTCACGCCGGACGCGGCCGCCCGGGCCTGGTTCACGGTCAACACGTACACGATGGGGTACGTGATGGAGGAGCAGTCCGTCTTCCCCGACCCCGCCACCGGGGAGCGCGACCCCGCCTACGCGCTCGACGGCCGGGCGCGGCGTCTGGAGGACTACCCCCTGGTGGACCAGGCCGGGCACACGTTCTTCGGGGACATGGAGAAGGGCTTCGACGAGGGCCTGCGCGCCGTCGTCGCGGGCATCGAGGCGACCTTGCTGCGGCCGTAGCGAAGCCGTCCGCGACCCGGACCGCGACCGCCGGGCCGCCCCGCCCGGCTACGGTCGCGGGCCGTCCGGACGGCCCCGGCCGCCCTCCAGGGCCCGCCGCAGCGCGGGCGTGAACCGCCGTTCCACGCAGCGGTGGAGGGCCCACGCCAGCAGCAGCATCAGCGCCAGCGTCAGCGCGAAGGTGACGGCGGACGGCAGGCCCAGCCCCCGGTGCAGGCCCCCGATCACGACCCAGCCCAGGTGCTCGTGCACCAGGTAGAAGGGGTAGGTCAGCGCCCCGGCGAAGGGCAGCCAGCGCCAGTTCGCCCACGTGGTCCTCCCGAGTGCCACCGCCGCGACGGCCGCGTACCCGAGGGCGAGGACGGCGATGATGACGTAGGGCGAACGGTATGAGAAGTAGTGCGGGTTGGGCGGGTGCCACAGCCCCGCCACCGCGTAGTGCTGGCCCAGCAGGAAGCTGACCGCGACGATGCCCCACGCGAGGGCGTCGTGCCCGAAACGGTGCACGAGGTACAGGCCGACGCCGCCGATGAAGTACGCGGAGTACTCCGGCATGAACACCACACGCAGGAACTCCACATGGGAGGCCGTGGTGACGACCGTCATCAGCGTCCACACCGCACAGAACAGCATCACGCGCTGCCGGCTCGCCCCCGGCAGCACCACGAACAGCGCGAACAGGGCGTAGAAGCGCAGCTCCGCCCACAGCGTCCAGCACACGCCCAGCACCCGCTCGGCACCGACGGGCTGCTGGAGCATGGTGAGGTTGACGAGAGTGTCGCTCGCGGACACGGTCTTGTACGTCACCCACGGCAGCGCGAAGGCCACGGTGACCAGCGCGATCGCGACCCAGTAGGCGGGGTAGAGGCGGGCCGCGCGCGAGGCGACGAAGGAGCGCAGGGGGCGGCCCCAGCCGCTCATGCAGATCACGAAACCGCTGATGACGAAGAAGATCTGCACACCGAGACAGCCGTAGGCGAAGGCCGGTGACAGGTGCGGGAACTCATGGCGGGGCGACGCCCCCCACGCCCGGCTGACGTCGCCGTCCCGCCCGCCGTAGTGGTAGAGCGCCACCATCAGCGCGGCGACGAGCCGCAGCCCGTCGAGCGCCCGCAGCCGGCCGTGCGCGCGGGGCTCCTCCGGCGGGGCGGTGCGGGCCCGGGGGAGGGCCGGGGTGGCGGCCGTCGTGGTCATCGGGCCACCGGCTTCGGCCCCGGCCTCGCTGCGGACGTCATGTCGTCACCGTTCTCTTCAGCAACCGCCGCCGCACCGCCCGCGCCCGGCGCACCACGCGCCGCACGGCCGGACTGCGGGGGAGGAAGGCGAGCTGGGAGGGGATCGCGCCCGGCAGGGCCAGCGCGGTCAGGCGGCGGCGCTTGAAGTAGCGCCGGGTACGGGCGTTCAGGCGCGCCGACAGATAGCGTTCGGCGGCCGGGCGCAGCCCGGGCAGGACCTGGGGCTGCATCGCGTAGCCGACCGCCGCCAGCAGGCCGTCGAGGTCCTCCTCGCCGGCCCCGGCGGCCGGGCCCGACCGCTCCAGGTCGGGCAGCAGCGCGTCCACGATCGTCACCGGCACGCGGTTGCTGTTCTGGTACGGCGCCAGCCGCTCCAGCAGCAGGTCCGTGCCGGCCCGGGCGACGGGCAGCCCGTAGAGGGTGCGCGCGGTGAGCAGGGCCGTGGAGAAGCAGGCGACGACGAGCGCGGGCCGCAGCCGCTGGTAGAGCACCTCGGCGAGCACGGGCGCGTCCAGCACCGTCAGGTCCGCGCCGAGCCGCTCCGCCTCCTCCTCCAGCATCCCGGACCAGCGGGCCGGGGACGAGGGGTGCGGCTTGAAGACCACCCGGCGGTGGCCGCGGGCGACCGCGCCGCGCAGCATCCGCACATGGAGGCGCTCCTCCTCCTCGGGCGTGAGGATGTCCAGCGCCGACAGGTACTGGCCGAGCAGCAGGGCGGCCCCCTCGGGGGCCGGGGGCAGGCTCGCTGCGGCCGCGTCGGCCAGCTCGCCCAGCACCTTGGTGACGACCTCGCCGGGCACGACCCGCGGCTCCACCCCGAACTCGGAGAGCAGCAACGGTCTGAGCCCCGGCACCAGGTCGAGGTGGAGCAGGCTCCGCACCCGGGTGCCGACCAGCGGGTCGAGCTTGCTGCGCGTGGGCCCGTAGCTCATCAGCCCGTCGGCGTAGACGTCCAGCGGGGCGTCGGTGAAGATCTGGGCGAGCGCGAGGGCCGGGTTGACCTGGAGGGACTCCAGGACGATCGCCACCTCGTCCGTGCCCAGGTCCCACAGCAGCCGCAGGTGGCGCTCCCACAGCGGCGCGTCGTCCGGGCGGGGCGACCAGCCGGTGGGGTGGAAGGGGCGGATGGCGTCGTTCCAGGACAGCAGCCCGTCGAAGCGGGCGCCCAGCGACGCGAAGCCGGGCGCCTCGTCGAGCGCGGCGGTGGTCTCGGGCGTGGCGGCGGTGTTGGCGACCACCAGCAGCCGGCGGTCCGCGGCGGGCAGCAGCCCGGCGTCCAGCGCGGCGGCGAGGGTGGCGGCCCCGTAGAGCGTCGAGGCGAGGAGGATCTGGGTGCGCTGGCGGGCCGGCATCAGGCGGTCGCCTCCGCCCGCACGGGCCTGCGGCGCAGCCTGCGCAGCCGCACGGCGCGGTCCTCGTCCATGGCGCGCAGGGCGTCCTCCACCAGGTGCCGGGGCATGCGCCGCAGAGCGGCCGCGCTTTTCGAACGGAGTGTCCGGGCGACATCCGGTTCGAATCGTTCGATATGAGCGAGGTGGTGCGCAATGATCGCGCAATAGGTGCGGACGGCTTTCGGGAGAAGTTTTTCCGCATCCCGGTCGCGTGAGGTTTCGTCGATTACCTGATCGAATGCGCGAAGGAAATCCAGTTGCCGCACGTCGCCGATCTGCGTGAGGGACGTCGCCACGCCGCGCCGGTAGAAAACACCCAGAAGTCCGGTGACGGCGAACGACCGCGCCTCGCGGTGCAGCCGCCAGATCCAGGGGCGGTCCTCCGCGGTGCGCAGGCCGTCGTGGAAGTGCAGCACGCCCTCGTCCAGCAGGCGGCGGTGGTAGACGCCCGCCCAGGCGTAGGGGTAGTCGACGGAGGTCGAGCGGTCGGCGGGCAGGATCGCCTCGCGCGGCGTGAGCGCCACGCCGCGCCGGCCGACCGGAGCCCGGTGGACCGTACGGGTCCGGCCCGTGCACTGGACGTGGTCGGTGCGGACGAAGTCCACCCCCAACTCCTCGGCGAAAGCGAGCAGTTCGGTGTAGTAGCCCGGCGCGAGCCAGTCGTCGCCGTCGAGGAACGTGACGTACTCCCCGCGCGCCGCGTCCAGGCCGGTGTTGCGGGCCGTGGCCAGGCCGCCGTTCTTCTCGTGGCGCACGAGCACCGCCCCCGGCAGCTCCCGCCCAGCGCGCTCCAGCACCTGCCCGGTGCCGTCCGTCGAACAGTCGTCGACGAGAATGAATTCGAAGTCCTCGCGGGCGTTCGCACGAAGACTTCGCAGGGTGTCGGGGGCGTATGTCTGCACGTTGAAGAACGGCACGACGACGGAGAGCTTCACCACCCGGGTGACGCTATGCGCTTCCCCGGCATTCGTCCTGACGCACGGCATAAGGGTGGGTGAACGAAGCGCGGCGGAACGATGAACCGCCCGGCCCCGCCATCCGCGTCCCCGATCGTCGGTGTGCTGTTTACCGGCTGTTGAAGTGCCGTTGGGCAACGAAACGGAATGCATTTCTATCGTCGGCGACGTGCCATCACGTGCTGCCGAACGCTCGTCGCCCCCGCCGCGCACCGCCGTGCTCGCGGACTCCGACACCCGGTGGAAATGGGGGGCGCTCACCGCTCACCGGATCGCGCCGGGCGGCCGGCTCGACGGCTTCCTGCTGCGGGGCCGCGCCACCCCGACCGTCCGCCAGCTCGCCGAGGTCGGCGTCCGCCCCGACGCGCTGCGCGAGGTCACCGGCACCGAGTTCGTCCACGCGGTGGACCGGGACCGCTACGACGTGGTGGTCCTGGCCTGCGTCGGGGGAGCCGTGCAGGCGATGCTGCACGGGCTGGCCGCCACCTGGCGCGGCCGGCCCCGCCGTCCGGTCGTCGTCACCGGCTACGTGGGCGTCGTCTACGAGAAGCTCGCCGACGGCCTGCTGCTGCGGCACGGCGCCGACCTCGTCCTCGCCAACTCCCGCCACGACGCGGAGCGTTTCCGCGCGGTGTACGAGGGCGCGGGCGCCCCGGCGGACGGCGTCACCGAGTGCGCGCTGCCGTTCCTGGGCGGCGCCCGCTACGCCGGCCGCCCGCCGGGACGCCCGTACACCCTGGCCTTCGCCGCCCAGCCCTCCGTGCCCGACCGCAAGGAGGACCGGATGTACCTGCTGGAGCGCGCCGCCCGGCACGCCCGGCGGCACCCGGACCGCGAGGTGCTCATCAAGCTGCGCAGCAAGCCCGGCGAGCACACCACACACATCGAGGAACTCCCGTACCAGAAGCTCGCCGTCCGGCTCCCCGGCGGCCTGCCGCCCAACTGCCGTCCCGTCTACGGTCACATGGGCGAGGTCCTCGACCGCACCGACCTCCTGGTCACCGTCAGCTCCACGGCCGCCCTGGAAGCCCTCCACCGCGGCGTCCCCACCGCCGTCCTCACCGACCTCGGCATCCGCGAACCCCTGGGCAACCACCACTTCCTCGGCTCCGGCTGCCTCGCCTCCTGGGACCAGCTCGACGCCGGCCACCTGCCCGTGCCGGACCCCGCCTGGACGGCCCGCCAGGGCGTCGCGCCGGACGGGACGTACGAGCACGCCTTCGACACCGCCCGCGAACGCGTCGCCGAG